>MHIR01000049.1:1505-1575 GCA_001817615.1 Candidatus Buchananbacteria bacterium RIFCSPLOWO2_02_FULL_46_11b
GCATCACGACGGCGGCCACGATTTGGATTGTCGCCGTCATCGGCTTGGCCGTGGGCCTGGGCTTTTATTT
>MHIR01000049.1:1636-5847 GCA_001817615.1 Candidatus Buchananbacteria bacterium RIFCSPLOWO2_02_FULL_46_11b
ATCAGGAATAAAATCAGCAAATAAGCTTTATGAAAAAAGTCATGGCTTTCGGGACATTTGACGGCCTGCACCCGGGACATTTGAATTTTTTAAAACAAGCGCGGCGGCTGGGAGACAGCTTAGTGGTCGTGGTGGCGCGGGATGCCAATGTAAGAAAGATTAAAGGCCGATTTCCAAGATTAGGGGAAGGGGAGAGGTTGAGAAAAGTTAAGCGAGCGATGAAGCGATGGGGTTATAAAGCAGTTTTAGGCGGGCTGAAAGATCCGTACGTGATAATTAGAAAAGAAAAACCCGGGGTGATCGCTCTGGGGTATGACCAGAAAAGTTTTGACAGAGATTTGAAAAAAAAATTTCCTAAAATAAAGATTGCGCGGTTAAAGCCTTATCAAGCCAATATTTATAAATCATCAAAATTAATCAAGCGATATGCCAAAAAATAAAATTTTAAAATTTACGGTTCTGATTTTCAGCTTAGCCTTGCTGGCCGGCTGCGGCCGGGCGGTAAGTGACGCAGTTGATTCAGCCAAAGATCCGGCGCCGAAAAATCCCCAGTTAATTCTTAATGCTAACCAGCCGGTTGAACCGGCAAAGCCAAAAACCAATATGCCCGAAACCATTATTGACCAAAGCAAGACTTACATCGTCATTTTGCGCACCACGGCCGGCGATATTACTATTGCCCTAAACGCGAAAGCCACGCCGGTTACGGCTAATAATTTCGTCTGGCTGGCTAAAAAGAATTTTTACGATAACACGATATTCCATCGTGTCATTAAGGGCTTTATGATCCAAGGCGGCGATCCCAAGGGCGACGGCACCGGCGGCCCGGGCTATCAGTTCAATGATGAACCGTTTACCGGCGATTACGAAAGAGGGACGGTGGCCATGGCCAATGCCGGCCCGAACACCAACGGCTCGCAGTTTTTCATCATGCATGCCGATTATCCCTTGCCGCCCAATTATGTGATTTTCGGCCAGGTTGCCAAAGGTTTGGACGTGGTTGATAAAATCGCCGCGGCGCCGGTGGTCATGAGCTCGTCGGGCGAACAATCAAAACCGGTTAATCCGGTTAAAGTTAATTCCGTGGAAATTATTGAAAAATAATAAAAAGCTGGTAAGAGCAGTAAAAGCTGGTAACGGCTGGTAATAGCCGCTATTATTAGCTCTTATTAGCTGCTGCCAGCTTCTACCAGCTTATTAAATTTTATAAAAATTAATTATCAATATGCTCGATATCAATAAAATCCGCGAAGAAAAGGAGGAAGTAGAAAAAGCCCTGCTCAAAAGAATGGCGGCCAAAGATTTGGATTTGGACGCGATTATCGCTTTGGACGATACGCGCCGGGAATTGCTGCAACAGGCCGAAGCCCTGAAAGCCGAACGCAATAAATTTTCCAAAACCAAGCCGGATGAGCAAACCATTGCTAAAATGAGGGAAATCGGCGATCAAATCGCCAAACTGGACAATCAGGCAAGCCAAACCGAAGCCGAGCTGAAAGAAAAAATTTCGGAATTGCCGAATATTCCGGCGGATGATATTTTAGCCGGCGGCAAAGAAAACAATAAGGTAATCAAAACTTTCGGCGAAAAACCGGCTTTTAAATTTAAGCTCAAAGACCACTATGAACTGGCGACTGAACTGGACATTATCGACTATGAACGAGGCGTCAAGATCGCGGGCAACGGCTTTTGGGTTTATAAGGGCGCCGGTGCGCTTTTGGAATGGGCCTTGCTTTGTTATTTTGTGGAATTCCACCGCAAAAACAAATATACTTTCATGATTCCGCCGTTTTTATTAACCGAACAGTCGGCTTACACTTCCGGCCATCTGCCGAAATTCCGCGATGATCTGTTTTGGACGCAGGACGGGCTTTGTCTGAATGCCACCTCGGAAATGATGCTGGGCAATTTCCACCGCGATGAAATTTTAGACGGGCAAAAATTGCCATTTAAATATTGCGCTTATTCGGCCTGCTTTCGCCGCGAAGCCGGTTCTTACCGCAAAGAAGAGCGGGGGATGATCCGGGGCCATCAGTTCAATAAAATTGAAATGTTTCACTACGCCCGGCCCGAACAGTCGCCGGCCAGCTTTTTGGAATTAGTCAAAAACGCGGAAAAATTGGTTGAAGGCCTGGGCCTGCATTACCAGTCGGTTTTATTGGCGGCCGGCGACGCTTCGGCCGGCATGGCCAAGACCGTTGACGTGGAAGTCTGGCTTCCCAGTATGAATACTTACAAAGAAGTTTCCAGCGTTTCCAACGCCACGGATTACCAGGCGCGGCGCGGCCAGGTCAGGTTTAAAAATCCCCGGACCGGCAAAAATGAATTCGTTCATACCTTAAACGCTTCGGGCCTGGCCACCAGCCGCCTCTTGCCGGCGATTTTGGAGCAATGCCAGAATAAAGACGGTTCGGTTGCCGTACCCAAAGTTTTACAGAAATACTGCGGCCTGAAGAAGATTGAGAAAAATAAATAAGCAGGGGCGAATTGCAATTCGCCCATATTGATAAAAAAATGAGCGCCGCTTCGGTCAAAAAAGTCTGATTGACTTCGTTGACTGAAGCGGCGCGATGGTTTAGCACAAGCACTCGTCCATTACGACGGGCGGCGTGTGCCGTTCCATGTTCTGCCAATACAATTCCGCCTCTTCGGGCGTGATTGGCGGATCCAGGATGAAGCCATTTTGGGCTTCTTCTGTGTCATCGGCATAATCGGCCATAATGACATCCTCCTCTCTTTTCTGTTTGCGGGCGTTCGGCGCGTGGCCTACTTGCCCTGGATGTTTTCGTCGACGCCGCGTTTGTCCGCGAGCGCTTCACTTTTGTCATTCGCGCTGATGACCGAGCCGTCTGCCGCGATAAGGATATTCCTGCTGCCGGTGTACTTCATCTTCTTTCCTCCTCTATTTCAGTTGGCCTGTTGCTTAATGCCTCGGATGACCGAGTCAAGGAGATAGCTATCTTCTTAAAGCAGGCGATTCGGTTTCCAGATACCGAACAAATAAGCATAGCATATTATCAAGATTTTGTCAAGAGTAATAAGTAAAATTTAGCTAAATTAAGCTATTTTTTAATAATTAAAATTATCTTATCATTAATTTTATCGAAAGCAGTGGATTAGCGCTGATTTTTTTATGGAAATCAAAAAATTATTTTCATATAAAAAAATGACCCCCGCGCAGATCCTTATGATAAATGAAAATGATCTGTCTGGGGGTCATTTTTTGAATTAAAAAAAGGCGGAACCCAAGAGGATTCCGCCAATGCCTGATGGCATTATTGATTTTAAAAAGCAATTACGGAGTCCGCACAATACGAAATCCGGGGCCCATCCATGTTTCCTTGTCATCCGGGGTAGCATTGTCGCGGGTCGCCGACCGGCAAGTGTAGCCTTCGTAACTAGACCACGAGCCGCCGCGGAGCACCCGGTAGTCACCAGTTTCTGGCCCCGTGGGATCCATCACCGACCCGCTCGAATAATCCACATACCAGTCTTGGCACCATTCCCAAACATTTCCGCTCATGTCGTACAAGCCCCATGTATTCGGCAGCTTCTGGCCCACTACGTGCGCATATGTTTCGTGGGCACTTCTCGCGTTGTCTTCCCACCATGAATAAATGTTGATCACTGTGTAACCCGGGTCGTCGCCCCAGTAGAACCGGGTCGTTGTTCCCGCGCGGCAGGCGTACTCCCATTCCGCCTCGGAAGGCAACCGGAATGTTTTGCCCGTGAACGTATTCAACGCGGTTATAAAGGCCTGCGCGTCGTTCCATGACACCGACACCGCTGGACTGTTCGGATCGTCCAGCACAGTTGCATTATAGTTTGGAAAGAAATACAAGCCCCACGGTATCGTCCCCATCACCGCCGTCCACTGCGCTTTAGTTAATTCATACTTGCCCATCCAGAACCCCAAGGAAAGCGTCACCGAGTGCTGCGGATCTTCATCGGCATAACTGTCCAGCTCGCCCGGGTATCGTCCCATCATGAATGACCCCGCCGGGATCCAAACCATCTCGAGTGGCACGTCGTCGGGGAGCAGAATAGTCTCACCTTCCCCTTCGCCTTCACCTTCGCCGCTCGGGGTAACGCTGATAAAGTTCAGTTTCAGCTCCGTGTCCTCGCCGTTTGCCGTTGTCACGGTGAGCGAGACATTGTAGGTTCCCGCGGCCGTGTAAGTGTGGACGGGATCCTGTTCGGCGCTGGTCTCT
>MHIR01000050.1:0-2650 GCA_001817615.1 Candidatus Buchananbacteria bacterium RIFCSPLOWO2_02_FULL_46_11b
TTCTTTCGCAATCGCACAGTACGGGTTTTCTATCGTAACGTTTGCAGCAGCAGGTTTTTCGTAAAAAATTGGATAATTGATTTTGCTAACGTCTGTAGGCACGACAATTGCGTCGGCGATGTTTATTTTTTTGGCTGTATTCAGAATTGAAAGTAATGCCTGCGTCTTAATCTCTATCTCTGGCAATTGCGTTCCGCCTTCGCACCACGGCGGCGTTGGCCAAGGACCTTGCGGGGGACAAACCTTAAAAATTGTCATTAACGCGAAAAGAGCAATCAGAACTCCTAAAATAACGAATATAATTTTTATTGCTCTTTTCATAAAGAAATAATTAAAGTATATCATTTAAAAAGCTTTCTTTTCAATCGGCGAGGCGGCGGAATTAGACTACTTTTATGCGAAGTAGTTGATTTTTTATCTAAATTTTAGACCGTTGAATAATTCAAGTTTTCCGCGTCTACCCCGTTAGAAATAAATTTCTAACGGGGTTAATCCGCGTTGCTATCCGCCCGCCTAGACTCGACGTCTAGTCGAGGCTGGCGTCTATCCGCTTCTATATCTCTAAATTAAGCCAAACATGAAATCAATTCAAGCTGCTTAAAACAATTAATCAACGCTCTCAAATTTAGTAATTGTTTTAGAAAAAATCGGCTGATATAACCCTATTATATCCTTGCTTTATTATACGCTATTTTAGCAAAAATTATCAAAATATATCTTATGCTGGAATTCGCAGGATTTTTACCTCATTTTTTAAAACACTGGCTAATTCTTCAGCCTCTATTTCCAAATCATAACGTGATTGTAAATTAAGCCAAAATTGAGGTGAAATATTGAAATATTTGCCAAACCGAAGAGCCGTATCCGCGGAAATAGCGCGCAGGCCATGGACTATCTCATTAATTCGGCGCGGGGCGACATTAATATCCATGGCCAGACGGTATTGGCTGATATTAAGCGGGGTTAAAAATTCTTCCAATAATATTTCTCCGGGATGGATTGGTTTTATTTTTTTGGGCATATTAAAATTTAATGATAATCGATTATTTCAACGTCATAAGCGTCTCCATTCAGCCACTTAAAGCATATTCGCCATTGTTCATTGATTCTAACGCTGTATTGGCCTTTCCTTTCGCCCTTCAACGGTTTTAGATGATTTGCCGGCGGGAAGCGCAGATCGTTTAATGAAGCGGAAGCGTCTATCATCCAAAGCTTGCGCATGGCCGTTTTTTGGATGGAAGATGGTAATTTGCGCGAATATTCCCGATTGAATATTCCCTGGGCTTCTTTGGATTTAAAGTTTTTTATCATAACTCGCTTATTTTTATATTAACGCAACGCGATAATATTGTCAAGCGTTAATAAGCAATTGACTTTCTTGGCCGAATAAGTTAATATGCGGATAACCTCGTCATTCGCCGGGGCAAACATAGCGCATATAACCTGGTTATATCTAATTATTAACCTTTTTAACGCTATGTTTTTTGATGCTTTAAAAAAGGAGCTGGAAATCCGCAATTTTAGCCCAAAAACCGTCAGGGCCTATCTCTTTTATAATAGCGATTTAATCCGTTATTGTCAAAAAGACCCGGCCGCCGTAAAGGAGCAGGATATCAAGGGCTATTTATGGCATTTATTGGAAGAAAGTAAAGTTTCGGCGTCAACCGCCCGGCTGGCGATTAATGCGATTAAGTTTTATTACCGCAATGTCAAAAGGCGGAAATTCCAGTTTTATTGCCGCCTGCCGAAGGGGGATAAAAAACTGCCGGTTGTTTTTTCTAAAAGTGAAATTAATAAGTTATTGTCTTGGGTCGGCAATTTTAAACAGCGGCTGATCTTGGCATTGATGTATTCCGCCGGTTTAAGGGTGAGCAAAGCGGTTAAGCTTCGGGCTTGCGATTTGGACTTGGAAAATAAAAAGCTGGCGGTTAGGCAGGGCAAGGGCAACAAGGACCGGATAAGCGTAATTTCGGAAAAAATGATCAATGATTTGCATTGGCTGATAAGCCAAAAGCAAAAAATGGCAAAATTTAGGCGGGCAAGCGATTAGCGATCGGCAATCAACTCCAGGTTGATCTCCGGCCCGACGGGGATTTCCTGGTCAATGATATTGGCCGTGGAGCGGATCGGGTCAAGCTCAATCCCCCCGCCGCCAAGTTTTAATAATTGGATTTTTAATTCATAATCGCCCGGCGGCAATCCGAGCCAATAGTTGGCTTGGATATTTTTTTTGCCCGAAAGACTTTGGTCGGCTAAAAGATCCCAGGCAAAAGGATAGATTTTTTGATAAACGATTTTTTGGCCATCGGAAGCGGTCAGTTTCAGGCGATAAATTTCTTTGAGCGGGAAGTTTATCTGCCAGAATAATTGATATTCGCCGCCAACGCGGTTAAAACCGGCAAAACTGACATCCGAAGCCAATTCGGTTATCTCCTTTTCGGCCGGTAATTCTTCACAGCCAGAATTTTCGGTCGGGAGCAGAGGCTCCCGACTGCCGAAAAGAGGTTCCCGATTACCGCATAAAGTTTTTATCAAAGTAAATCGGTCCGCCGCGCCTTTTTGGTATAAAGCGGCGGTATCTCTAAAATCAATCAAACCGAAACCCGCGAGATTTTTTGGCCAGGCCTGAATCGCGGCTTGGTATTGTTTT
>MHIR01000050.1:2659-6853 GCA_001817615.1 Candidatus Buchananbacteria bacterium RIFCSPLOWO2_02_FULL_46_11b
CGGCCAGATATTGCTGCTTGCCCAAAAAAGCGTAATTGAAAGAATAAAGATTTTGCCGGGAAGACAGGGGGGCGAGAAACTCGTAGCCGGCGGCCACGGCGGCTTGAACGGGGATTTGATTGAGTAATTCTTGCTTGGCGGCGCTTGAGGAAGAATAAAGGCCGGTTTGATAAATTTTATAAAAAATTCCGGAGATTGGGCCTAAAGTCAGGCAGGAATAAATAAGGCCGGCAATTAAAATTAAAAAACCCAATTGGCGCGTAGCGACAGGTCGCGACCTGTCGCTGCTTAAATAAATCCCTTTTTCTGCGCCAGTAATCTTTTTCAGGCCAAAGATCGCGGCGATAAAGACGGCGGGTAAAAGCAGGCTGGCGTAAGACATCTGTAAAAGCGTGCCCGAGGCCCCGCCGGCGCGCAAAATCAGCTGAAAGAACACGCCCGCGCCCAAAAGCAGGTAAACCGGGCTTAAAAGAGGTAAAAAGACTAAAGGCAGCATCAAACCCAGAAAAAACTC
Organism: Candidatus Buchananbacteria bacterium RIFCSPLOWO2_02_FULL_46_11b; assembly: GCA_001817615.1. Taxonomy (GTDB): domain Bacteria; phylum Patescibacteriota; class Patescibacteriia; order Buchananbacterales; family UBA6539; genus 02-FULL-45-11b. Next base: position 3,174 of record MHIR01000050.1, read on the forward strand.
CCAGTTGCCGGGCTGGAAAAGCGGCGCCAGCAAAAGTCCTGGCTGGAAGATGAGATGAGTTAGAATATCATTAAAGCCGTTTCCCAGCCAGCCGTAATAAATCAAGAATTTATACTGGCCGCCCGGCGTGAAAAACATTGTGATTTTTACGGCCAAGATGAAATATAGGGCCGATAAAACCATGGGCCAAAGCCACCAGCGAAGTTTTCTTTTTTGGAGGAAAGCCAGCGGGCCCAGCGCAAAGATGACCAAGGCGGCGTCTTCGCGGGTCAAAAGAACAAAAAAACAAAAGAACAAAAAAACAAAAATTTTTTCGGCCTGGTAAAAATAAAATGTCCAGAAGATAAAAAAAACGGAAAAAGGCAGAAAGCTAAACTCATATAAATTGATATTTTGGACAAAGGGGTTTAAAAGCCAGGCCAGGGCGAAAAAAATGGCGAGAGGCTTGCCCAGCGATTTTTTAGCGATTAGATAAAGCGGCCAGCTGGAAAGGCCCAAAGCCAAAGTCTGTAAAACCAGCAAGGCCTCGGGTTTTTTAAAAAGCCAATAAACCGGCAAAAGCAAAAATAAAATCGGGCTGAAATGGTCGCCTAAATAAGTCGGGGGATGGATGGAGGAAGCAAAAAAATTACCCAGGCTTGAATTATAAAAAACCTGGCTGATGATGGCCAGATCCAGGGCGTTATAGGCGAAATTGTAATATTTCCAAAGACAGAAGAAGCTGAAAGCCAAAGTATATAAAGCGATGGCTAAAATCACGGCCGATTGGCCGGATCTTTCCGTAAAAGCGTGGATTTTTTTGAGGGTAATCATGTATTCATTGTAGGGGTTTGGGAGGGAAAAGACAACTTTTCAACTCCCCTTCTGTTTTTTATACCACACCCCGTTTTCATTAACTATAGAAAAGAGAAGTAAAACCTGTAGATGAAAAATAATAAATAGTGAAAGAACAATTTTTTAAAAAATGTAAATAAAAATAGTTCCCCTCCTTTTTAAGGAGGGGACAGGGGAGGTTGACGGGCAGCGAAGAATTAAAGTAAAAGGGAAACGTCCACCCCTCCCCTGGCCGTACTTTCGCGTAGTCGCGGGCAGGCTATCCTCCCCTCAAAGAGGGGAGGAACTATATTTAGTTGTTTTTTCCAGAAAGATTGTTTATTTATTTTTAATTTTTTTCTACCGACCTGAATAAAAAAAACCGCCTCGGATTTATACCCGGGGCGGTTTATGAAAATTTATTTTTCTATTATAAGCCGCTTTCGTTAATGCCGGTGGCTTTCAGCAGATTGTTAAAGACAAACCAAGTGATGGCATAAGCGGTCAGAATAATCGTGACGCCGATAATGGCCGCAATCATGATGTCTTTGGCTTTCTTGACTTTTTCCTCGCTGCCCGCGGCCGTCATCCATAAAAATCCGGCGTAAATCAGCAGGACCAAAAAGATAATGCCCAAGAAGCCCAAAACTATGCCGATAATTTCCGCGATGGTTTCGGCAAATTGGGTGTCGCTGGGCTCATCGCCGCCATAAACAGTTTGCACGGGCTCCAATTGATTTTTAATGTCTTCGCTGATGCTGCCGGCGGCGGCCGTCGTGAGGGCCGGCACCAAGGCCAGAGAACATAGGCTCAACATGACAAAAAAAGTCAGAAGAGCCAGCTGCGGTTTTTTCATAAAATTTTTTGGCAGAGACGCAAAATCCTGTGTCTCTATATTATTATTTTAATTATTGCTACTTTCATTATAGCACTAAGGTGAAGGGTTGGCAAGAATGGACTGATAAGAGAAAGAATCTTGACAAAAATTCAATTTAGGGCTAACCTAACTGGAAGGCTTGATAATGAAAGTTCCTTAAAAATCAGGAAAAATAAGGGTTTTTACCCTTGGAATGGAGATAGAATAATGAAAAAAATGATTTTGTGTGTTGTCTTTTTGGCTTTAATGTTGGGTTTGGGTGTTGTTTATCAATTTTATCCTAATCCCCGGCCTCTACTTTCCGAAGAAGGCCAAAATCTTCGGGAGTTTTATCAAAGCCTCAATCAAAGTAAAATTGATCTGGCCAAAACCAAAGGGCTGATTGAGGCCAGAGAAAAGGTAATAGCCGAGCAAAAACAAATTCTGCAAGCCGGGGAAGCTTTAGCGGCCTCCGGCCAAGCGGTATTAATTGATTCGGTTAGCTATTCTCAAGAGAAGGTAAAAGCCGATTTGGCGCGCCGAAAAAGAGATGATAAATTTTTGCGCCAGACAGTGGATAGCAATAAAGTTTATCAGGGGAAGCTGGAAGATATAATCGTCAGTTTGGCCGAAAGAATTGCCAAAATCAGAATTGACTTCAGCGAGACAGAAGCCATCAAGGCCGAATTGGCGGCTTTGGCTGATTACCAATTGTTAAGTCTTTCGGAAATTAAAGCAGTCACGGAAGAAGAATTACCGGCTCTTCTATCTAAAGCCAACGGCGATTTTAAAGAGAAGCTGGAGCAGATTAAAAAAAGTCAGCGAATCGATTTTTTCCCCGATGTTTTAGCTGAGGATTTTATTGCCACAAGTTCCTGGCTGAAGCAGGCGGCAATCTATCAGGCCGAACAAACCGAGGTTAAGAAGAGGAAAGAAATTGAAGAACAGCAGCGTCGGCAAGCCGAGGCGGACCAACAAAGAAAAGCGTTTGAAGAAGAAAAACTTAAGCAAGCCGAAGCTGAGAAACAAAGAAAGATTGCTGAAGAAGAGCGACTCCGTCAGGCCGAGGCCGAGAGTAAGAGAAAGGCGGCTGAAGAGCAACAGCGTCAGCAGGCCGAGGCCGAGAGTAAGAGAAAACAAGAGGAAGAAGAGCGGCGCCTAGCTCAATTTGAGGCGGACAGAAAGATTATAGAGGCGGAAAAGGATCAACAGCGGCAAGCCGAAGTGGAGAAGCAAAAACAGATAGATGCTGTAATTGCCGATTGGCAAAGTTTTTGGCTTAAGTTCGGGGTTAAAGCTGATTTATCAGCGGTTAAAATTTCCAAGTATTCGCCGGAATTTAGCCGCATCCTGATTATTCCTCAAGGTCTGACTCTAAATCAGACAATCCGATTTTGCAGAGATCGTTTTCCGGTTTCAAACTTTTGGAACGATTTGGACAAGGCGATAGTGCAAAACGACCGCCTGCCAACCCAAACTTACGCCGTGTGTCTGCGCGACCGACGGGAAGCTGACAAGGAACTAAGAAATCTTTCAGCCATTGCCTTAGTGGAGAAGAAAATCGTCGGCATTACCTTACTTGAGCGGCTAGTTTACGAGCTCAAGTATTTTGACGAAACTGGATGCCATTTAGATGGGGAAGGTTGCACTTTATGTATCGGTTCGCGCGTTGCTGGTGGTGATATTCCTTGTGTCAATTGGACTGGCCATCTGCAAGTGTCTTGGTCTGACAAACTCTTTCGTGATATTATTTATTATAATGAATGCGTTCGCGCCGTAGTTTATTGACCTTTGTTTTACCCTTTCTACGATTTAATTTATAGAAAGGGTATTTTTTATTAATAATAAATGGTAGGAAAAAAACTTGACAAAAAGGTAAAGATATGGTAAGATAAAATATTGGAAAGTAAGCCAATTAAGCGAAAAAACAGTAAACAAAGCGGTTTTTGAGCCGCTAAATGGAGGACAAGAGAATGAAAAAGATAGTCGCGGTTGTAATTGTAGTTATTGT
>MHIR01000051.1:0-1755 GCA_001817615.1 Candidatus Buchananbacteria bacterium RIFCSPLOWO2_02_FULL_46_11b
TCTAAGTTAATGGCGAGGCAGGCGGGTTTGGAATTTGATCCCGTATTAAATAATACGGGATTGAATTTGGAATTTCTTCACCAAAATTTTGATTAAATGGTCATGATTTCTTCTTCTTTTTTCTCACTAATTTCTTTAATTTTATCATTATATTCTTTAACAATCTCATCTAATTTCTTTTGCAGATTGAATTTGTCGTCTTCAGTGATCTCCTTGTTTTTCTCTTTCTTAATGATTTCATCCCTTTCCTTGTCGCGGATCTGGCGCACGGCGATGCGGGTTTTTTCCATTTTTTCCCCGACCGATCTGGTCAATTCTTTGCGGCTTTCTTCGGTTAAGGGCGCGACGGTCAGGCGGATCTGGGCGCCTTCATTGACCGGATTAATGCCGATGTTGGCGGCTTGAATCGCTTTTTCAATGTCTTTGGCCGCGGCTTTGTCCCAGGGCTGGACCAGAATCGTTCTGGCTTCAGGCACGGTGATTGAAGCCATCTGCTTAATCGGCATTTTGGAACCGTAAGCGTCAACTAAAATATTTTCCACGATCATCGGATTGGCCCGGCCGACGCGCAGGGTGGCGAGTTCTTTTTTAAGGTTCTCTAAGGATTTTTCCAGGTCGGATTTGTAAGTGTCAAGCATAAATATTATTAAAATTATTAAGGCTGTATTTTTACGTTTTATTAATTAATATTGAGTTGCTAAGTTGCTAAGTTCGTAAGTTGCTAAGTTTAGATATTAATAATCATTTTTGAATACCTTGACCGCTTAGCGACTTAGCAACTTGGCAACTTACCAACTTAGCAACTAGCCAATTAATATTTTCAAGCTTTTTTGCCGCCAAAACAAAATAAATCAGCTGATCTAAATCTTTACTTCTTACTCGGATTGGCCAAGCCTAGATAAATCACGCCGGGATTATTCGGATCAACCAGCAGGGCCGCGGCGGCCGCCGTCGTCGGCAGGCGCTTGGTCACCCAATTCAGGCCGCCATCAGTTGTCTTGTAAAACGTGGACTGGGTGGCGTAATAGATTTCCTTGTTATCCTTGGGATTCATCGCCACGGCCGAAATATCGGTCATGGTCGGCGGCGTAATCAGCTTGATCGGCTGCCAGCTGGCGCCGCCGTCGTTTGATTTCAATAAGCCGTATTTGGAAACCAAAAGCAAGGAATCGGGCAGACTCAAGTCAAAAATCAAATTTTTATATTCCAGGGCGCCGGAATAAGGTTTCAGGCCGTCATTGATATTATTCCAAGTCGCCCCGCTGTCCTGGCTTTTGAAAAGCCCCTTGTTTTTAGTGGCCAAATAAACTATTTTGGGGCTGGCCGGCGAAATTAAAATTTTGGCGATCCGGCCGCCGAAGCGGTTAACCACCTGCCAATTGCCGCCGCCGTTTTCGCTTTTAACCAAATCGCCGCCGTCATTGCCGGCAAAAACCACGTAGTTGTTGCTCGGGTCAATCGCCAGGGCCGTGGCGGCTTTGGCGTCAAGATAAATTTCCACCCAGTTGCGGCTGCAGTCAATCGTCTTTAAAACCGTATTGCCGTAAGTGGCGTAAATCACGCATTTGTTGCGCGGATCAACGGCCGCGGCTTCAATTTTGCCGTTGCCCACGGGATTGGCTTTCTGCCAGCTGTCGGCCCCATCATAGGAAAAAAGCAAGCCCGCGCCGTCCGCGTTCAAATAAAGCGCCCGGCTGTCCTGGGGGTCAAAGCTTAAGCCCAAGACATTCACGCCCTCAATGCTGCCCAGGCCGC
>MHIR01000051.1:1785-16982 GCA_001817615.1 Candidatus Buchananbacteria bacterium RIFCSPLOWO2_02_FULL_46_11b
AGGTTTCGCCTTTGTCAAAAGATTTAAAAACTCCGGCCACGACCGGCCCGCCGCCGCCGCCGAGCTGAAAAACGCAGCCAGCGGACAGAAGCCCGACTAAAATCAGCAAGCTAAAAATTTTTGTTTTCCGGGGCATAAATTTTAGAATTAATTAATGAATTACAAATTAAAAATTTCGAGCGTCAAATCCGTGAAAATTACAAACACTTAATTTCACGTTTTGAATTTATAATTTTAGACCGTTGAATAATTAACTTTTTGTGATTTGAAATTTTAACATTAAATTTATATAATCCCTTCACCCTGCGGTCTCTGCCGCAGGGCACCACTTAAGGGGGTTGTAGGGGGATATCCCCCTACAATGCGCGAAGCGCATTGATGGTGGTATAATAGAAACATGGTGAATACTAATAAGGATATTTGGTATTGGTATCACAATGTTTCAGAATGCCACTATCATATCCAGCTAACAATCAAGTACAGAAAATCGTTGTTTGATGAAAAGCACGAAAAGGCGATTATGGACAGTTTGTCAGGCATTAAAGAGCGATATGCCATTGAATTAAGCCATGTGGGTTTTGATAAAAATCATGTTCATTTTCTCGTAAGATTCTTACCCAAGTATTCAGGCGGGAGCGTCATTAGAGTCATCAAGAGTATATCCGCCAAAGCTATTTTTTCTAGGTTTCCAGAAATAAAAAGAGAGTTGTGGGGCGGCGAGTTTTGGACGGACGGTTATTATATTGCCACGGTGAGCGGCAGGGGCACTAAAAAGATTATTGAAAATTATATCAAACAACAAGGTCGAGAACAGGATGTTAATCAGCTGCGGCTCTTTGAGCTGTAGGATACGCCCTGCGGTCTTTGCCGCAGGGTAGTTAACAAAAAAATAAATATTATTTAATCTAAAAAATAAGGGCTAAATTCTCTAAAACTAATTTCGGGTTGACGTTGCCGGCCAAATATTTCTGGGAAGCTTCCAGCGCCGCCAAAATCCGCATCAGCTTTTGCCCCGAAAAATCGCGGGCGATTTCTTCCAGCTCGGCTGATAAATTAAGATTGCTTACGGCCTGGGGCGCGCCGGCTTTTATCAAAAGCAAATCCCGCAAAACCCGGCGCCAGACGGCCAAAATCGCTTTGGCCGCTTCCGCGTCCGCCAAACCGCCGGCCAGCTTGAAACGGCCGGCAATATTGCCCCGCAAAAACGTCAAAAACTGTTTAACCTCGTCTTCAAACGTCAGATACGTCTGCGGGCTGTTTAAATAGGTCAAAGCCAGGCCCGGCCGGCCGGCCGCCAGGGCCGCCAGCAGTTTGGCTTTCTTGCGCTCAACTTTCAGGGTTAATAAATGGTCAAAAATTTCCTGATTGGCCGCCGGCAGGAATTTCAACGTCTGGCAGCGCGAAACAATCGTCTTGGGCAAAAACGCGGTATTCTCCGCCAAAAGAATAATGACGGTGTTTTTTGTCGGCTCTTCCAAAGTTTTTAAAAGCGAATTGGCCGCGTCTTGGCTTAAAGTCTCGGCCTCGTCAATCACCGCGATTTTAAAAGAATTCAAAAATGAACAGAGGTTGAGCTTGTTTTGCAATTCCCGGATTTGGTCAATGCCGATATTTTTTTTCCGCTTCTCGCTTTTCTCGCTTACTTCGCGCTTCAGCCAATAGACATCCGGATGAACTTGATTTTTCAATTGCCGGCAGCACTCGCAAACGCCGCAAGGCACCAATTCACCGTCTTTTTTATGAAAGCTTTTGCAGACCAGGGAATTAACTAAAATTTCAGCCAAAAAACGTTTGCCTAAATGAGCCGGTCCGGCAAACAAATAAGCCTGGGCGATATTGCCGGCTTCCAGGCAATGCTTCAGATATTTGACAATCCCCCGATGGCCGACAATCGGCCAGTTAAAACGGCTTTTTGGCGTTATAGACATAACTATATTTTAACATAAAATAGAATTTTTACAAGGCCTGAAAATAACTAAAAAATAAATCAAGCAAGCAAACCCTGGCCGCATTTTGTATAACTGCGGGCAGGCTGGCAAGTAAATCAAGCCGCTTGATTTACTTTAAAAAAAACGTTCCAGCCAAATTGGTCGAAACGTTTAAATAACCGAAAGAACCGCTTTACCGCTCCTCCTTGAGCTGCTTGGAAATCTCCGCCAAAAGAAGTCTGGCAATGTCAGAATGGCGCTGCCTGACAACGGCAATTAAATCCGTTTCCAGCCGGCTGAAATCAGCGCTGAATTCCATAATGAAATCACCGGCTACGCGGCTGATTTCCTCCGTTCGCTTGGCCGCCGAAAGCTTAGGCCAGCGCAGGTGCCAGAACCGGCTCAAAGCCTTGAACAGAAATTTAAGATCAAAATTCCAAATATTGCTGTTCAGCCTGGCCAGGCCGGTTTCGTCAACCAGCCGCAGCTGCCTTAAAAGCCTTACCGCTTCGCGATAATCGTTTGTCCGGCTAATCCGTAAAAGCTGCCGGCTTTCATCGGTCAATGCCGACAATGCCTTATCGGCTTCTATCTGCTGATGCCGCCAGACTTCCGTTATTACAGCCAGCGATAACGCCGCAAACCCCCCCAATCGCCAAAACCATAAATGCCATTTTTTCTCTCCTTTGCCGCTTTAATTGAATATTGGGAAAACTGCGCGAGTTTTTTCTCTATCTTCCTTTTAGCATACTTTGCCGCGGTTGTCAATGATTTGTAATCAATAAAACAATAAAGCCATAAAACAATAAAACAAATCTTAAGTTTTTGTTTTATTGTTTTATGGCTTTATTGATAAAAAAAGCGTCCCGGCCGAATAGCCGAAACGCTGAATTTGAGAATCAGACCAGCTAGGCCTGTTTTTTTACGGGAAAGGGCAAGATTTCTTCAGCCAGCTTCTGCCGCCGCTCTTCGGCCTGGGCCAGAATCTCGGCCTCCATCGCCTCGGCAATATCCGTCTGGCATTTCTGCCTGATAGCGGCAATCAATTCCTCAAGTTTTTTGGGATCAAGGCCAAAATTATTAATTAAGCCTTTGGCCGCCAAACTGATTTCCTCGCCGCATTTGGCTCGGGAGAGATTCGGCCAGCGCCAAGCCCAGAACCGATCCGCTATTTCCATTAATCGGTTAACGTCAAATTTTTCGCCGGCGCCGCGAGGAAAAACCATCTGGCTGTTTCCATTGGCCAGGCCTAAAAGCTTCAGGGCGCTGACCATAGTGTAATAATCGCAGTCTTTATCGGCTAAAACGGCAAGCAATTCCTGCTGGCTGGTCGTTCTGGTCAAAACCGCTTTCTTTTTACTCCGGTGAAGCTTCGGCTCAACCTGATCCTTTCGGTTTTTCGGCCGGCGGTATTCAGCCAGGCCCAATGCCGCCAAGATTACAAAGGTAATACCTCCAATCAAACCAATAAACCACGTCATTTCCATTTCTCCGCCCTCCTGATTCCTATTGTTAAACGATAAACTGCGCCAGTGCCTCCTGCTTTTATTTTTAGCATATTTTGCCGCGGTTGTCAATTGGTTAATCGGGACAATAAAACAATAAAGCCATAAAACAATGTACAGACGCGGCGGCGGCGCGTCTCTACATTTTTGCTTTATTGATAAAAAAAGCGTCCAACCGGTCCAGGTTAGACGCTCTAAAAATCGCCAAAAATCATCTGCTGATTGCCTCCTCAAAAATCCGGCCCTCAATTTCTTGCCGCGCCCTTTCGGCCGGGGTCAAATATTCAAGCCGGCGGACCGCGATTTTGATTGGTTCGCCGAAGCGGCAATATTCGCAAAGAGCGTCAAGGATGCCATTAAGCGCTTCTTTATTTTTGTATTCGGCCGCCAGCTGGCGGGCCGCGGCCGCGGTTTCCTCGGTCAATTCTATTCCCGATAATCCGGGCCAGCACCACCAGCAGTAGCGCGCCAGCAAGACAACCAATAAATTTGGCGTCAGCCGCTGGGACGCGGTCTTTAAAGTCAGTTCGTTATCCGAGCCAACCAGCCGGAGGTCTTTTAAGGCCGCCAAATACGAATTCTTGCTTTTTGCCAGCAAAGCCGCGGCTACTTTCTCGGCCAGCCAGATGCCCCGGGGGTAATCTTCCAGGGGCAATTCAGCCATTTTTCGGCCGGAATAATTGATTGCCCTTAAATAGCTGATCGTGCCAGCCACCATCAAAAACAACAGAATAGCTCCCATCATGGCCATTCCCTCCTTAACTTGTTTAAAACCTGTTTACACTACCTGTTTACACTACCTGCCTGCTATTCAATTAAACCATTAACTTCATGATATATCTTTTTATCATATCTGGCGATTTTTGTCAAGAGGGAGGTTATGACAAGATTAGGTATTAGGTATTAGGTTGTTAGGTTGTTAGGATATTTAGACCGTTGAATAATTCAAGTTATCTGCGTCTACCCCGTTAGAAATTTATTTCTAAACGGGGTTAATCCGCTTCTATATCTCTAAATTAAGCCAAACATGAAATCAATTCAAGCTGCTTAAAACAATTAATCAACGCTCTCATATTAGGTTTTGGACATAAAAAAACGCCTTAAATTCGGCGTTAATTATTTAATAATCTAATGGCTAACAACCTCCGCCAAAGGCGGATCCGCCTCCATGGCCGGCACTTTGCTTAACCGCGGGCAGGCTGGCGAATAGCTACCTAACAACCTGTCTTTGATAATTATTCTTCTTCTCGTTTAATAAGCTTTATCCTGATATTCCACCGGTCAATTTTTTTTACCGGTGCGGCTTCGGTAATTTCCACGGCATATCTTCCCGGGCCGCTGAATATTTCAAAGCGCTGCCCTGGTTCGGGATTTTTTTCACCCCGAAAGCCTGATTCTAAAGAAAGCTCGCCTGCTTCCAAAAGTTCCAGCATCTGATCAGGTTCCAAGAATTTAGGGCTCCAATCCGCTTCTATTTTTTCTTCTTGCGCTAAAGATTGTTCAGGATGCCCGGGCATGTTTAAAGTTGATAAATTTTTTTACTGTTCTTAATTTATTAAATATAACATCTTAATAAATCTCTTTTAGCAGGACATTCTCAATAAAAATTCCTCTGGGGTACAGGATTCGCTCCAGCTCCTGGCGGGCGTCAATCTCCACTTCCGCTCTTTTGGTCGTGGCGATTTCCTTAAAATCGTATTTGGCGCCGATCATGCGCAGGCGCGACTGAATCGTGGGGCGCACGATTTTTTCCACGAAATTCTGGCCGATGCTTTGCCAGATTTCCGGGATTTGCTCGGGGTCAAGACGCAGTAAAATCGTGCCTTCAATCGTGATTTTTTTGCCGTCCTGGGTGGAGGCGGTAATCGGCTGGTCGCCCAAAAGCTCGGGCCGTTCGGGATTGTATCTTTTGCCGATATCATATTCCAAAGTCTGGGTGTTAAAAAGCGTGGCTCTCTGCCAAAAAGGAATTTTCAAATGCAAGCCGGGCTTATAAATTTTTTTTAAAACCCCCCGGCCCAAATCGTAAATGCAGGCGACATAACCCGGCGGGACATTGATAAAAAATCCCTTCAGCACGTCTTCCACGACGAAAGAATACATTAATTTGTCTAAACCGTCTTCGGCCATAGGTTTATTGGCTAATTTTTGGCCATTTGAGCCTTCTTAAGGCTTATTTGGATAATTATAGTCACTAATGATATTATAGAGGAAAAAATCAGGGATGTCAAAATAAAGATGGATTTGACCGAGGGCAGAAGATACAGAGCCAGAAAGCAAAAAACCGGAAAAAACAAGTTAAAAATCTGCTGCTTTTTGCTTAGCTTATACTCCCGGTGCCAGTGTTCCAGCCTAATGCTGGCAAAAAGGTAAACCCCGACCAAAAACGAAATGAAAAAATCCCTTTGGCCGACGTCAAACCAGAGGAATTTGGTCGTGATAAAGTCCGGAGAAACGATGCCCGGATAAATTAAATGAAGCTTGGCTTCAGTGTTGATGCCGCCCAAAAAGACCTGGTACAGAATCACTAAAATCAAGCCTTGAACCGCCAAAGCCAAAGCCTTGGCCCAGGGCCGGATTTTTTTCTTTTTTAAAAGCCGGCGCACGACCAATTTTTTTTGGACCGGATCGCTGGCAAAATCTTTTTCAATGACTTTTACCTCTTTTCTCAACTGCGCGGTTGTGATCTTGCTCTGCTCGGTTAAGATGGACAGGGGCAAAAGGATAATTCTTAAAATCACCGTTAAAATAATAACCGCCAGGCCGAAATTATAGCCGGAATAATTATTATAAAGAAAGATTAAAAAATTAAAAAGCGGGATGTAGAGGTAATAAGTCCAGACTAAATTGATGATTTCCATAAAATTAAATTAAATTATAATTTTATTCTTATATTTCCGGAACGTCAAAGATAGGAATTTCATAGCTGCCATAACGCCATACGCGCTGGCTTTCCGCCAAAGCAGGGACAAAAGTATTGTTAGTTGATATAGCGTTTGATTTACTATCGATATAAACGCCATCGCCGCAGTTTGTAATAATATTATTTTTAATAAGTTGAGTCCCTGCCATAGACGCGATACCGGTATGGCAATCATCAATAGTATTGCCAGCCACTTCTTGACTGCCATTGGATTTAAGATCAATCCCTTCATGCCCCGCATCGGATAAATAATTATTTATTATTTTAATATTTGAATTAGCCGCCGATATTGCTCCCCACATTGAATGACGAGATATGGTATTTTGAATAATGCTATTCGGCTGCTTACCAATAGGGTTAAGTCCGTTTCTGGTATACTCAACGATAACGTTATCAATAATGCTTCCGTCGCCTTGGAAAATGATTGCTTCCCAATCGGCTAAATTTGGTTTTTGCGCCGCCGATGTAAAAATAATAGGTTGGACTTTCGTACCCTTAGAGACTAATTTCCCCATAACAAAGAGACTGGAATGAGTAGTCGTGTATGATTTAAGCCGGGTCGGATCCTTGTCGTTAAAACCGTCTGCCGGCACTTCATCTCCTCTCCGGCGATCATCCCCTACGGAAAACTTGACGGTTGTTCCCGGCAAGACAGTTAAATTTCCCAAAATTTCAATATCTCCGGTAATATAAATATCGCCGCTCCAAATTTGATTGCCAATAAACCAACCGCTTAGGCGAGTGTTTGATTTTTGAGTTGTTGAAAAGTATTTATAAATAGTAAAAACAATAATTATGATTACAATTATTCCTAAGATATAAAAAATCTTTTTTGAGCTCATGAAAATTATAATTCTAATTTTTGCAAGAAGCTTAAATTATAGCCACTATTTATGCAATCCCACTCTTCAATCCATCTATTGACGGCGCTCCCGCCGGGGGCGAACGCATCTTTAGCTTAAGGGTTTTACTTTTTTAATTAATTTGTCTTTAAAGCTCGGGGACAGGGATTCGAACCCCGATTGACGGCGCCAAAGGCCGCTGTCCTACCATTAGACGATCCCCGAGCCCTGAAGACAAATTCACTGCCGAAAGTGATGGCGCCTCTGGCGCCAAAGGCCGCTGTCCTATTTACCCGCCGAACCCCGACTCTGAACGAAGTGAAGAGGAGGGGGAAGGCGGACCATTAGACGACCTCCGAGTTTTTGACGGGACAAGCGCCGGCCGCTGTCCGGACTCTACCCCGACCGCATGTCGGGGATTAGACTTGCCCGCCGAAACCCGAGCAACGCGAGGGTGTAGGCTGGCGATCCCCGAGTACTGAAGTCAAATATTGACTATTTTAAGCTAAAAATTGGCAGCTGTCAATAGAGGTTTTGCTAAAAATTATGTTGTGTGTTTAATGCGAATGCAACGAATGACGATGCTAATGCTACGAATACAACGAATTGCAACTTTCTGGTATTAGTAGAATTCGTTGTATTAGAATGTTAATTCGCGACATTCGCATTAAACACATACCAATATTTACTTGTTTGATATTTTTAAACTTTCAGATACCTTCTAATGGCAATGCTTGAGCTGATGATATTTAAAAGAATGACGGCCAATAACTCCAGGCCGAAAGTCAGCCAGAAATTATCATTGAAATAATTAATCAGGCTGAATTCCTCGGTTAAAAAGAAATTATTCAAATGGGGCTGGACAAAGCCGATTAAGGGATAAACGATGATAATGGCAAGCACGCAGGCAATGACGCCGTAAAAAATCGCTTCCAATAAAAACGGGCCCTGGACAAACCAGTTGGTGGCGCCGACTAATTTCATGACCGCGATTTCCTGGCGATGGGTGTAAATAGCGACGCGAATCGTGTTAAAGACAATCAAAGAAGCGATTAAGATAAAAACCGCGGAAAGCGAAAAGCCGATTTTTTTCAGGTTGTCTGAAAGGCTTTTAATTTTTTCAATGTAAACTTTATGGTCGTCAAAATTTTTGTCCAAAATCAGCTGATTGTACTTGGAATTGTCCAAAACTCCGATAATCGCCGGATAATCGCTGATATTTTTGGCTTTGACTTGCAAAGTCGCGCCGATCGGATTGGCGCTTAATTCTTCCAGCGAATCAATAATCATCTGGTCTTGGAGGTGTTTTTTCCGGAATTTTTCCAGAGCGTCTTTTTGAGAAACATAGGCGATTTCTTTGACCTGGGTCAGAGAGGAAAGATAGCTTTCTACCTCCAAAACCTGGGGTTCGGTGATATCGGGCTTGAAATACAAGCTGATATCAACTTTGTTTTCAATAATCTGGGTGGCGGCGCCGGAAATGACATTGATCACAATTAAAAAATTAATGGAAACGAAAGTCAAAACAATAATGGTAATCGTGACAATTGACAGCCAGATATTGCGCCAAAAACTCTGGCTGGCGAAAAGAAAAATTCTGACAAAGGAAGTTAAAATCATAGATTTAAAGCAGGTATTTACCGACCTTTTGGTCGGAGCTGACTTGGCCGTTATCCAAAGTGATCACTCTTTTATTGATGGAATTGACCACTTCGCTGTTATGGGAAACCAAAAGCACGGTCGTGCCGAATTCATTGATTTTTAAAAGCAAGTCCACGATTTCCCGGGTGTTAAACGCGTCCAGGTTGCCGGTCGGCTCGTCGGCCACCAGAATTTTCGGCCGGTGGACCAGGGCGCGGGCAATCGCGACTCGCTGCTGCTCGCCGCCGGAAAGCTGGCGGGGATAGCGGTCCTGCTTATTTTCCAGGCCGACAATTTTCAAAACTTGGGGGATGATTTCTTTGATTTTTTCGCGGTCGGTGCCGCAGACTTCCAAAGCAAAAGCGATATTTTCAAAAACTGTCTTCTTGCTTAAAAGCTTGAAGTCCTGGAAAACCACGCCGATTTGCCGCCGCAGGACCGGAATTTCGCTTTGCCGGATATTGGTAATGTCCCAGCCGCCGACAATGATTTCGCCTTTGGTCGGCGACTCTTCAGCGATTAAAATCCTGACCAAAGTGGTCTTGCCCGTGCCGCTGCGGCCGACAATGCTAACAAATTCCTTCGGCCTGATGTGAAGGTTGATGTTTTTTAAGGCCGCCACGTCGGGCGGATAGATTTTGCTCAAATTTTTGAAAATTATCATGGTTTTTACGGGGGCCTTTTCTTATTCTGAAAATTTGTTATAATCTAATTGTCTTAGTTCGGGCTCGCTTATCAGGGCTCGACCTCGCCAAAGGCGGGCTTGCCCGCCGAAGCTCGCCGACCTTCGTCGGCTGAAAGAAAGGCGAGCGTAGGCGGGTGTCGTATAACGGCTATTATATCAGCTTCCCAAGCTGAGGACACGGGTTCGACTCCCGTCATCCGCTATTTCGGTTCTGCGCCGAAGGCGCATCCGCCTCCCTGGCCGGACAGGCTGGCGGGGACCCCGCTCACCCGCTATTTAAAACAGGAATTAAATGATTATTTTACCTTTATCGCCTGCCCGTCCTAGCCCAAGCCCGTGTAGCTCAATGGTAGAGCAACCGCTTCGTAAGCGGTAGGTTGTCGGTTCAATTCCGACCATGGGCTTTTTTGTTTATTTAAAAACAATTCGGTTTAAAGCCGCACCAACCGCCAGATTTTAATTTTGGTTTTTAAGTCTTTAACCAGATCATCAAGATTTTTGCCTTTAATTAAGATTTGGCTGGCGCGCACTTTGGCCAGATTACCGCTTTCATCGGTTAATTTTTCTTCTAATTTGATTAGGTGGTAGCCCAGGCGGGTTTTTATAATCCCGCTTGTCTGGCCAATCTCCAGATTAAAGGCGGCGTTTTCAATTTCTAAAAGCATTTCGCCCCGGCCGAAATAACCCAGATCGCCGCCCTGCGCGCCGGTAATATCCTGGCTGTATAATCTGGCCAATTCGGCAAATGATTTTTGGCCGATTTTTATTTCTTCAAAAATCGCCTGAATCGTTCCCTCGGCTTGTTTGTTGTATTCACGGTCGGCGATTAAAGCCAGATCCAATTTATTTTTCAAAAGCATCGGCTTAATGATTTCGTTTTGAAAATCAGCCAAATGCCAGCCGTATAATTCTTTGATTTGTTTTTCCAAAGCCGCCTGATTGCCGATTTCTTTGATTAATTTCTGGGTTTGGGCCTTAATTTCTTCGGCCGCCGCCGTTATTTGATAATTTTTGGCCGCTTGTTCAATTATTTTTTCGTCAATCATCCTTTCCAGAACCGATTTTTTGGTTTGTTTTAAATCCGGCAAAGTCAAATTCGGGTTGAGCGCTTTTTGCTTAAGGTAAAAATTATTGACCGCGCTTACTTCTTTTTGCCATTGATAATAATAAATCGGCCGGCCGCCGACCAGCGCCGCCGGATAAGGGATAATTCTTGCAATCGCTCCCGCCGCTTGATTTTGCCAGGCAAATAAGTAAAGGCCGGCGCTGAAAATCAGAAAGAATAAAAATATCAGCGCCAAAACCAAAACCATGATTTTTAAAGGCGATTTTTTTCTGCCCGGAGGCAATAAGAGCCGCGGGGCGGGCGGCTTAATCGGCCTGGCCGGCATCTTTGCCAAAATCGGCCTGGCTTTGGCGGCCTTTTCTTTTTTGACTTCGGCTGGTTTTAAAATCGGCTTAATTGAAGTCTTTGGCCGCGGGGCAATCGGCAAAATTGCCGCGGGTTTTGCCGGCTTGGGCAAAACCGCTTCCCTTTTTTCGGCAATCCAATTTAAAACAGTATTTCTTAATTTAGCCATCTCCGGATTAATGGGATTGGCGGCTTGATTTTTATCGGGTTTTATATCAGCCATAAATATTACCGATAAAATAAATTAGAAGTAAATCAAAAGCCCGCCGCTTTTAATTTACTCATAATTTACTTTTAATTTACTCGTAACCACTTTTAGCTTTATTCAAAGAAATATTGCCACCATTTTTGCGGATTGGTTTTGGGTTTTTCCGCCGCGGCTTCGGTTTTATTTTGAGCCAGTTTATTTTTGGCTGAATCGGCAATCACCACCACCTTCTCCCCTTCTTTTTTCAGCCCCAAATCAACCCGCGCCTTTTCTTCAATATAGGCGGTGGAATTAAAATAATCAACCATCTGTTTTAATTCCAGATTGTCTTTTTCCAGCTGGCCGATTTCCGCCTTTAAACCGCCGATTTCCCGGTTAATTTGACGATTTTTTTGGAAGCCGCGGCTGAAATTCATGATAATAAAAACCAGGCCAATCAATAAAGCCAAAAAGACGGCTTTGGTTTTCCAGCTGATTTTTGATTTTGGTTTTTCGTTTCTGATCATTTGAGCAGGTTATTCAAATTATAACATTTTTCTTAACTTGGTTCAATTTTTTAAAAGTAAATCAAGCGAGTTAAGTAAATTAAGTGAATTAAGCGGCTTAATTTACTTTTTTTCTTTAGACTCTTCCGGCTCGTCCGACTCTTCTAAAATCTGCTTGAATTTGTCCTCGCCCAAACCGGCTTTGATTTTTTTGACTAAATTGACCAATTCTTGCGCCGAAAGGCTGGTCGTGTCAAATTTTTCCCGCAAAGTGTCGGCTTTTAGCTGTAAAATCAGCTGCTGAATCTTTTGGGGCTGGGGAATATTTCTGATTTCAATCGCGGTTTTGCTCTCCGCGATCGTAATCCTGACGGTGCCGCACCTGGCAAACGTCTGCCAAACGCCTTTAATTTGGTAAAAAACATCCTGAATTTTTATCAAAGGCTCGCTGGAAACAATCCGGGTAAAAACGCCCTGCTGGTCAACGTCAATAAGGCGCTGGTTAGTAATGATAAAAACGCGGTAATACCAGACGATAAACAGCCGCAGCGCCCAAACCAGGCCGAGAAGCAAACTGGCAAAAAAAATCGCGGCGCCGAGATTGCCCCGGGCAAACAGGGGAAAAAGAAAAAAGAACGGCGCCAGAATTAAAATTAAAGGCGGAATTAAGGCAAAAAAAAGCTGGTTTTTTGACTGGCGGACGGCTTGAATGAACTGTTCATCGTCGTTTAAAATCAAATTTTTGCAGGCTAAATTAGGCATAAGCTTTTATTTTTTTAACGATAAAATAAAATTTGGCGATTTCAATGCCGGCAATCTGCAAGAAAACCACCCCGGCAATCAAGGCCCAGTCAAAAAAGGCCAGATTTACAGTTTGAAAAATTGACTGTAAATGAGGCTCGTAAATTGCCAGAAGCTGAAGGAAAAAACCCAGGCCGACAGCGCCAAGGAGATAGAGATTGGTTAAAGGATTTTGGCTGAATATTGAATGCCGCAAACTGCGGCAAGAAAAAACATAGGCCAAAGAATCAACGCCCAAAAGCGCGAAAATCAAAGTGCGGATGTAGTTTATGGAATACAGACCGCTTTTTGACAAGTAATAAAACAAGCCCAAGAGCGCGAGATTGACGAAAAGCCCGATGATAAAAATCAACGTCTTCATTTCCCGATCCATGATTTTTTTGTCTTTTTTTCGCGGTTTTTCTCGCATAATTTCTTTCTCCCCTTTTTCAAAAATCAAAGCCAAATTCGGCAGGCCGTCGTCAATTAAATTAATCCAGATAATCTGGGCGGGCAAAATCGGCAAGGGCAGGGCTAAAATCAATGACCCGACGACTAAAATTATTTCCGAGAAGCTGTCGGCCAAAAGATATAAAATAATTTTTTTAATATTGTCAAAAATGACCCGGCCCTGGCGGATGGCCGAAACGATAGTTTTAAAATTATCATCCAATAAAATAATATCCGAGGTTTCCTTGGCTACGTCCGTGCCGGAGTTCAGGGCAATGCCGACATCGGCGGCTTTCAGGGCCGGCGCGTCATTGACGCCGTCGCCGGTCATGGCCACCACCTGTCCCTGATCCTGCCAGGCTTTGATAATTCTTAATTTATGGCGCGGTTCAACCCGGGCATAGATGTCAATGATTTTTATTCTTTTGGCCAATTCTTCGTCGCTTAATTGGTCCAAGTCAGCGCCCGCCAGAATATTTTTTTCTTCAATTTTTATGCCCAGCTCCGAGACAATCGCCTTGGCCGTCAATTTATGGTCGCCGGTGACAATAATCGGGCGAATGCCGGCCTTTTTAGCTAAAGCCATGGTTTCTTTGGCTTCCGGGCGCAGCGGATCTTTTAAGGCGATAAAACCGACGAAGGTCAAATCGCTTAATTCTTTATTTAAATCGGCATTTTTGTCCGGCGGCAGCTGCTTGTAAGCGAAAGCCAAAAGCCTTAATCCCTGCTTGGTTAAATTTTCATATTTGGCCTTTAAAGATTTTAAAAGCGGCTCGTCAATTAATTTTTTTTCGCGGCCGGTTCTTATTTTTGAGCACATGGCCAAAACCATTTCCGGCGCCCCCTTGGCATAGATGACATTTTTTTCCGGATCCAGGCGATTAAGGGTGGCCATGTATTTGGTTTCCGAGGAAAAAGCGAGCTCCTTCAGTCTTGATTGCCGCCCCTTTATTTTTTCATAAGGAATGCCCGATTCAATCGCGGCCATAAGAAGCGCGCTTTCCGTCGGATCGCCGATAACGCGCCATTGATTAAGCTCGTCTTGGGGATTTTCAATGACCGCGTTATTGCAAAGCAAGGCGATTTTTATGATTAAATCATGATCTTCCAGACTGGCGTTGTCTTCGTAGGGATGAGCGTGTTTAATCGGCAAATCCTGCCCGATGGTGACGATTTTAGCCACTTGCATTTTGCCTTCAGTTAAAGTCCCGGTTTTATCCGAGCAAATAATGGAAACGCTGCCTAAAGTTTCAGCCGCGATCAGCCGGCGGATTAAGGCTTTTTCTTTCAAAATTGCCTGCATGCCAACCGCCAAAATCGCCGTCACGGAAACCAGCAAGCCTTCGGGAATAGCCGCCACGGCCACGGCCGCGGCCAGATTAAGCATGCCTTCGCGAGCCGCTTCTCCAAAACCGAATATCGGCCGGCCCTGAATCTTGCCTAAAATGACGATTAGGCCGCAGATAAAAATCACGACATAAGTTAAATTCTTGGAAAAAACCGCCAATTGTTTTTGTAGCGGCGTTTTTTCTTCTTTAGTATCTTTAATCAACTGGGTAATCTGGCCCAATTCGGTATTAAGGCCGGTTTCGCAAACAATAGCTGCCGCTTTGCCGCGCGAAACCACAGTGCCGGAATAAACCATGTTTTCCCTTTCGGCTAAAGGCGCGCCCCGGGCCAAAACCTTCAAAGTTTTATTTGAAGGCATTGATTCGCCGGTCAGGGACGCTTCCGTTGCCTGAAAATCCTGGACAGTTATCAGCCGGCAATCGGCCGAAATTTTATCGCCCGGCGCCAAAAAAATTATATCGCCAGACACCAACTCCGAAGCCTTAATCAGGATTTCATTGCCGTCCCTTAAGACTTTGGCTTTTTGCTCAACCAGCCGGCGCAGATAAGCGATTGATTTATTGGCTTTATTTTCCTGGTAAAACCCCAGAATCGTATTAAGGAAAACCGCCGCCAGGATAATGCCCATATCCACGAAATCCTGTAAAATAAAAGAGATTGCCGCGGCGGCAAGCAAGACGTAAACCAAGGGACTTTTAAATTGACTTAAAAGAATGATTAAAGCCCCCAGGCGTTTTTCTTCCGGCAGCTTGTTTGAGCCGTATTTTTCCCGCCGCGCCTTGACTTTAGCGCTAGACAAGCCGTTTTGATCGGCTTGCAGCTTGTGAAAAATTTTATCAATCGGCAAGGCGTGCCAAAGGATTTTTTCCATAATAATTTTAATGACAAGTCTGATTATATTATAACATAAAAATAAAAGATTTGCCATCTTATGGCAAATCAATTCCTCTAATCAACCGGAAATGAAATTAGGGCCGGCAAAACTTGGG
>MHIR01000052.1 GCA_001817615.1 Candidatus Buchananbacteria bacterium RIFCSPLOWO2_02_FULL_46_11b
CTTAAAAATTATTATTTTACTATTTATTATTTTTTTTATAAAAAACCGGACCTTGGTCCGGCGTTTTTTGTTCTGTCATTCCGCACGCGGTCGTCACTGACAAGCTTAAGCTGACCGCGATGCGGAATCCAGGGTTAAAATCGCTAAATTTGAATTTTTGATGAAATTTGTTTAATTCTTATATTTTTGAATTAGAGTTATAATCGTTCAACCCTGGATCCCGCATCTCCTTGAGCTTGTCGCCTTTCAGCAAATTCAAGGCGACCTTGAGACTTGTCGAAAGGTCGAAAGGCGGGATGACAAGGCTAAACTATTCCCCTAAATACTCAAACCTCGGCGCTTTCGTACCGTCAACCTCCACCTCTTCCAAAAACATCTTAAGCGGGCGAACCCACAAGCTACAGTCGCCATAAAGCGCCCGATAAACCACCAATTCTTCCATGGTTTCGCTGTGTTTGGCCAGGCCGATTACTTCGTATTCGTTGCCTTTATAATGTTTATATTTCCCCAACTTAATCATAATATCTTTAAGTTTCCCGACTTGTCTCTTGTCGCTCGCCTGCCCCGAGCCGAAGCGAGGGGTCCCTTGTCACTTACCATGGCATTGCTTAAACTTTTTCCCGGAACCGCAAGGGCAGGGATCATTGCGCCCGACTCTTTGGCCTTGGTAGTGGGTCGCGGCGCTTTCAACCAATTCGGTTTCCCGGCTCTGGGCTTCTTTTTGCTGGGGCGAATTTTGGACGGCTAATTGGGAGATGGCCGATTTGGTGGTCGTGGCGGTTTTGGCCGGCGCGACAAAGGTCAGATTGCCGCCTTGGGGAAAAATTCCCGCGGGCATCTGGCTGACGGCGCCGACTTTGTAAATACTGTAGACGATTTGTTTTCTGACCATGGCCAAAAGCTCTTTGAACAGCCGGTAGGCTTCTTTTTTGTATTCCACCAGCGGGTCTCTTTGGCCATAGCCCTGCAAGCCGATGCCGGTACGCAAGCTGTCAATTGCTTCCAAATGCTCAATCCATAAAGTGTCGATGCTTCTTAATGATATCCCTTTGGCCACGTCCAAAAAGCCGTTTTCTTTGCCAAAAACCCGGCCCACTTCCGCTTCCGTTTGATTATAAACGGCCACGGCCAATTTATACAAATAGCCGGCGAGCCGGCCGCGCGAGCTTTGATCTTCTATGTCCGTGCCGGCCATTTCTTGGATTTCATTAAGCTTGATTCGGGTTTGGGGCAAGACCGGAAAAATCGTATTGGCGACTTCATAAATTTCTTCAATATTCCATGATTTTTCATCATCAGAGGCCGTATGAAAATTCACCACCTCCGCAATTTCTTCCAAAACCAAATCCAAAACCTTGGTTTTCAAATCGGTTTGGGCCAGAATTTCTTTGCGCTTTTTGTAAATCGTGTCGCGGTGCTTATTAAGCACGTCGTCGTATTCCACTAAATGCTTTCTCGTGTCAAAATGAAAGCCTTCCACTTTTTTCTGCGCCGCTTCCAGGGATTTTGAAACCATCCGGTTTTCCACGGGCACGTCATCGGGCAATTTCAAAGCTTCCATTACGCCCTTGATCCGGCCTGAACCGAAAATCCGCATTAAGTCGTCATCCAGGCAGACGTAGAATTGCGAAACGCCGGGATCGCCCTGCCGGCCGCCGCGGCCGCGCAGCTGGTTGTCAATCCGGCGCGACTCGTGCCGCTCGGTGCCGATGATGCAAAGTCCGCCCAGATCTTTTACCTGCCGCTCTTCTTCGGGCGCGGCGTCCTCCCCGCCCAGCTTAATGTCCACGCCGCGGCCGGCCATGTTGGTGGCCACGGTAACGGCGCCGAACTTGCCGGCGTTGGCGATAATTTGGGCTTCTTTATCGTGATGCTTGGCGTTTAAAATTTGCGCTTCAATGCCTTCCCGGGCCAGAATCCCGCCCAGGAGTTCGTTTTTTTCAATGGAAATCGTGCCGATTAAGACCGGCTGGCCCAAGCGGTGGCGCTGCTTGACTTCGGCGGCCACGGCCAGGAACTTTCCTTCTTCGTTCTTGTAAATCCGGTCCGGCAAATCTTTTCTTACCATCGGCTTATTGGTCGGAATGACGGTGACGTCAAGCTTGTAAATCTTATGGAATTCCTCGGCTTCAGTCGCGGCCGTGCCGGTCATGCCGGCTAATTTTTTATACATCCGGAAATAATTTTGGAAAGTGACGGTGGCTAAAGTCCGGCTTTCCTTTTGCACGGCCACGCCTTCTTTGGCTTCAATCGCCTGATGCAGGCCTTCGCTGTAGCGCCGGCCAAACATCAGCCGGCCGGTGAATTCGTCAACGATTATGATTTCGCCGTCTTTAACCACGTAATCGCGGTCGCGCCGGAATAGCGCCTGGGCGCGCAGGGCCTGTTCAATATGATGAACCTCGGACATTCCGCCTTCGGCGTAAATATTATCCAAACCGAGCATTTTTTCCATTTTATTGATGCCGGCTTCGGACAAAGTCGCGGCCCGCATTTTCTCGTCAATATTGTAATCTTCATTTTCTTTCAATTGCGTCACTAATTGGGCGAACTGGCGGTATTGGTCGGTTGATTCGGCGTCCGGCGCGGAAATGATCAGCGGCGTCCGGGCTTCATCAATTAAAATGCTGTCCACTTCGTCCACGATCGCGTAATGCAAATCGCGCTGGGCCATCTGGCCCAAATCCGCAACCATGTTGTCGCGCAGATAATCAAACCCGAATTCATTGTTCGTGCCGTAAGTGATATCGGCTTCATAGGCCTGCCTGCGGGAAACCGGCTTTAAGTGAACCAGTTTTTCGTCCCTGGCGTTTTCGTCAGTAAAATCCGGATCATACAAAAAAGCGGCGTCATGAATAATCACGCCGACCGATATTCCCAAAGCGTTATAAATCGGCCCCATCCAGCCGCAGTCGCGCCGGGACAAATAATCGTTGACCGTTATTAAATGGCAGCCTTTGCCTTCCAAGGCGTTTAGATACATCGCCGTGGTGGCCGAAAGCGTTTTGCCCTCACCGGTTTTTTGTTCAGCAATCTGGCCGATATTTAAAACCAGGCCGGCCACCAGCTGAACATCATAGTGGCGCTGGCCGATTGTTCTTTTGGCCGCTTCGCGCACGCAGGCGAAAGCTTCGGGCAAAATATCGTTTAGGGCCTTGTCGGCGGCCAGTTCGTCTTTAAAGCGCTTGGTCTGAGATTTCAACTCCTCATCGCTCATGGCGCTGAATTTCGGCTCAAGCCGGTTGATCGCTTCCACGGCCGGTAAAAGCGTCTTTAAGTATTTCTCGTTGGCGTCTCCGAAGATTTTACTAAGTAGACTCATAGATAGCTGTTAGCTTTTAACTTTTAGCTTTTAGCTTTTAAGCTATCCTATTTTACAACAAAATCACAACATTGGCAAGTTTTTTGCTTTTTTGTTTTATTGTTTTTATTGATTATGCTTGACAAAAACAAAAAAATGTGCTCTGATTATCAATCAGATTATTCAGTTAAAACCGCCAAACGCAAAAAGGAGGGCGCCATGCTAAAGATTTTGATTGTAGACGATGAGGAACATGTTCGCGTTCCCTTAAGCCGTTATTTGGAATCAAAGGGAATGGCCGTACTGCAGGCCTCAAATCTGAAAGAAGCGATTGAGGTTTTAGACGCCGCCCAGTCCGAAATCCAGGTTATCGTTACGGACAATGACATGGAAAATCAGGGCGACGGCTTATTGCTCCTTAAAGAAGTCCAGCAACGCGGCCTGCTAATCCCCGTCATGCTCGCAAGCGGCAGAATTATTGAGTCTGACCGGGAGAAACTTCGGCAAGAGGGCTTTATGGAAGTCTTTTGCAAGCCCGCAAAAAGAGAGGATATTTTGCAGGCAATAAAGGCTTGCCGATGAATTACAAGACTAAACCCTCCCGCAACTTCAAGTTTCGGGAGGGTGTTTTTTTTAGTGAAACTATACTAGACTAATTTTAAATTTCAATTTAATTTTAAATGATTTAATTTTAAATTTTAAAACTAGCTGTTTTAAAATTCTATCAATCAACTGCCTCGCAGCAAGCTGACGAGGTATAGCAAGGAAGATTTTATATTTTGAAAACCTACGGTTTTCAAACTTTCCCTGCAAGGAAACCTCGGAGCAAGCTCACGGAGGAATAGTATTATTTAAAATTAAACTATTAAAATTTTTTTAAAATCCCAAATACCGCACCTCTTCCTGCAATTGAATCCCCAGTCGGTTTCTGACTTCCATTTTCACGTCTGAAATCAGCATCATGACATGCGCGGCTTTGGCCTGGCCGAGATTGACGAAAAACGCGCTGTGCTTTTGAGAGATCTGGCAGCCGCCGATAACCTTGCCTTTTAAATTCAAATGGTCAATGATAAAACCCGCGGCTAATTTGCCGTATTTGGTGGCGTTTTTCCATTCGTCTTTTGTGATGTCTAATTCTTTAATAATTCTTTTCTCGTCAATTTCAGCCTGCTTAAGCTCAATATTTTTAAAAATACAGCCGGCGCTCGGCTCCCAAGGGAGTTTTTCTTTTCGTTCCATGATAATTCTGACGACTTCTTTTTGAATTTCTTTTAAAGCGGCTTTTTTAAGCTTAATTTTAACCGAAAGAACAATTCCCGGCTGATGTTTTAAAACGCTGTCGCGGTAGCCGTATTGCATCTGCTTTTGGCTTAAAATTTTCACTTCGCCGTTTTGATAAATTTCAATTTCTTTAATCACGCCGCCCAGGCTTGAACCGTAAGCGCCGGCATTGCCCAAAGCCGCGCCGCCGGCGCTGCCCGGAATGCCGGCGGCAAATTCCAAACCGGTCAGGCCCGCCTGCGTGGCCGCGCCGACTAACCGGCTTAAGCCAACCCCGGATTCGGCCGTAATTTCATCACCCGAAACTTCAATCCCGTCGCTTAAATTTTTTATCACTAAACCCTGATAGCCTTCATCGGAAACCAATAAATTACTGCCCCGGCCGAAAATAAAATAAGGGATATTTAATTCCTCGGCCGCTTTGACCGCGGCCAGCAGCTGGCCGCGGCTTTGGGCAACATAAAAATACCGCGCCGGCCCGCCAATCTTAAAAGTGGTGTGGGCAGCCATGGGCTCGTTTTCGGTTATTTCTGGCAGTTTTTGTCTTAAGACATTAATCATATTGAATCAAAATGATTTCCAATTTTTATTTAATTTTAAATTTCAAATTTCAATTTAATATTCAATTTTAAATGATAG
>MHIR01000053.1:0-1770 GCA_001817615.1 Candidatus Buchananbacteria bacterium RIFCSPLOWO2_02_FULL_46_11b
AGACTCCGACCTTAAAATGGCAGACATCGCCATCTTTTATTATATAGTCTTTGCCTTCGGTGCGGATTAGTCCCTTTTCTTTGGCTTTGGCTTCGCCGCCGGCGGAAACGAAATCTTGCCAGTCAATCACTTCGGCGCGGATAAACGCCTTTTCAAAGTCCGTGTGAATCACGCCGGCCGCCTGGGGCGCTTTGGCGCCTTTTTTTACGGTCCAGGCCCGGGATTCGGCCGGGCCGGAAGTTAAAAAAGTGATTAAATTTAAAGTTTCATAAGCAATCTTTATCAGCCGATCCAGACCGCTGGCATCCAGCTTCAGTTCTTTCAGGTATTCTTTGGCTTCTTCGGGCGGCAATTCCGCCAGCTCGCTTTCAATTTTGGCCGAGATGGCGATGTAGTCGGAATCCTTTAAAATTTTATCCCTGTCCGCCGAAGCTTCAGCACAGGCGGATTCATCAACATTCAAAACATAAATCATCGGCTTCATGGTCAATAAATGCAGGTCGGCAATCATTTCTTTTTCTTTCTCGTCAGTGATAATCTGCGAAGCCAGTTGGCCGGCGTCAAGCCCGGCTTTTAATTTTTTCAAAACCGGGGCAATCTCTTTAGCTTCTTTTAAATTGGCGTGCAAGTCTTTGGCGTTTTTAGAAATTCTTTTTTGCAGAGTCTGTAAATCCGCAAAAATCAATTCCAGATTAATGGTTTCTTTATCCGACTCGGGATTGACCTTGCCGTCAACGTGAATAACATTGGGATCGGAAAACGCCCGCACGACCTGGGCAATCGCGTCGCATTCGCGGATGTTGGCCAAAAACTGGTTGCCCAGACCTTCGCCTTTGTGCGCGCCCTTGACCAGCCCGGCGATATCCACGAATTCAATGGTCGTGTAAATCGTTTTGGCGGAATTGGAAATTTTAGTCAGCGCTTCCAGCCGCTCGTCGGGCACGCCAACCACGCCGACATTGGGGTCGATGGTGCAAAACGGATAATTGGCCGCGTCCACTTGTTTTTTCGTCAGGGCCTTGAAAAGGGTACTTTTACCCACATTAGGCAAACCGACGATTCCAATAGAAAATGACATAAAGTTGAAATACTATCCGCCTCCGTCCCTTTTCTTAACTGCGTTCGGGATCGGGGCTTCGGCGGATCCTCGATTTTTCACCAAATCAAAGATTTGGGAAAAATCGGGACATTGGGCAGGCCGACGATGCCGATAGAGAAAGGCATGGGATAGGTGGTTCCGACTACGCCCTCTTCTTAGGTCTTGCTTAGAGTCGGGCTTCGTCGGATAAATAGGTGATTAGGTTGTTAGTAGTTTAACAGGTTTTGTCGGATTTTTCAATGGTCGGTTTAGCGCCGGCTTTATCATTGACACAATTATATCTTTTCTGCTAAAATAATTTATGGAAATCAGTCTTTCTAACGGCCCGCCTTCGCGCCTTTCCACCTTCGCTCTTCGAGCTACGGTGTGATAAAACGGCGCTTCGGCGTGGCAAGGAGGGGAGGCTTATTTTTTGACAATTTGGGTTTAAAACGGAAAAAACAGAAAAGGAGAATAAAGTATTATGGAATTAGAATTGTTGCGCCACGGGAGTTCCAAGGATATTTACCGGGTTGACGAACAAACGCTCGCTTTCAGGTTTTTGGACCAATTTTCGGCCTTTGATGTCGGGCCTTGCCCGCAATTGATTCCGGGCAAAGGCGAAGCCATCTGCGCGGCGGCGGTCAAATCGTTTGAGATTGCCAAAGCCATCGGCGTGCCGACGCATTTTG
>MHIR01000053.1:1777-2026 GCA_001817615.1 Candidatus Buchananbacteria bacterium RIFCSPLOWO2_02_FULL_46_11b
AATTGACGAGGTCACCATCCGCGTCAGGGAAGTCCAAGTTATTACTGACCGGCCGCTCACTAAGCAAGACACCGACTGCCTCGTGCCGGCGGAATGGATTACCCGCTATCGGGTGGCCGGCAGCTTATGGCGCAAGTTTAAAGGCAATAAAGCCAGCCCTATGGCTTTCGGTTTTGCCGCCGATGCCGTGCCCGAGGAAGGCGCGCCCCTGCCCTGGGCGGTTAAGACTTTCACCACGAAGTTTGAGGC
>MHIR01000053.1:2046-3522 GCA_001817615.1 Candidatus Buchananbacteria bacterium RIFCSPLOWO2_02_FULL_46_11b
TGGGATATGTGCGTCCGTCTTGACGGCGCGATCTCTTTGGCTTACCAGCTGGCCGGGTTTGCTTATTTTGACGGCAAAAAAGAAGTCGCTTTAGTTGGTCCGAACCGGCAGAAAATCATTGTTGATACGTTCGGCACCCAGGACGAAGATCGGCCGGTTTGTCTTGCCGACCTGCGGCAGGGCCGGGGAGTGGAACATTACGGCAAAGAATTCATCCGCCAATACCTGATTAAGGCCGGGTATTATGGCGCGGTGCAGAAGGCGCGGGCGGCCAATGAGCCGGATCCGCCATACCCGGCGATACCGGAAGATGTAATCGCGGAGATGGCGCGGCGCTACGAGTCTTTCGCCGACCGCTATAGTAACGCGTTTGATCGCTATTAAACATTAGTTTCGGCCGGCCGGACTCACGAGAGTTTGACCGGCCGTTTTTTATTCAATAAAACCATAAAACAATAAAGCAATAAAACAACGGATTTATTTTTTGTTTTATGGTTTTATTGCTTTATTGATTTTGTTTTATTGTAATGTTTTATTGCGCACCTACTTGACACAATCTCGCCTTTTTGCTAA
The DNA here is from genome assembly GCA_001817615.1 of Candidatus Buchananbacteria bacterium RIFCSPLOWO2_02_FULL_46_11b. Classification (GTDB taxonomy): domain Bacteria; phylum Patescibacteriota; class Patescibacteriia; order Buchananbacterales; family UBA6539; genus 02-FULL-45-11b. The sequence goes on from MHIR01000053.1 coordinate 2,620, forward strand.
AGTGATTCAGGAAATTGGTCTTTTTCAACAGCCCGCCTTCGCCCCTTTTCACCTTATCTCTTTGAACTACGGCGTGATAAAATGGGGCTTCGGCGTGGCGAGGAGGGAAAGGCTTTGTTTTATTGACAATTCAAGAGTATTTTGGAAAACGCAGGAAGAAAGGAAAAGGATCGTTATGGCGGATAAGACACTGAATTTAATGTTGCCGGGAAATCCGCGTTATCAGCCCAAAGAGCTGATACCATTTTTCGGCTACGACAACCTCATGCGGGGATTGGCGGAAGTGGAAATCGCCAACCTTAAGGCATTGGGCAAAATTGGCGTGATTGGCAAAGGAGACATTGATTTGCTGACGCCGGAACTGATCAGTCGTTTAATGGCGATTACGACCACGCAAGTGGATGAAGTGGAACGCCAGATAACCAAACATGACGTTCGGGCTTGGGTGCGCCTGGCGCAGGAAATCCTGCCGCCGGAATTGGCGCGATGGACGCACGTGCCTCTGACCAGCTATGATCCGCTGGACACGGGCCGGATTCTGGTTTACTACCGGGCTTATCTTACGGTACTGAAACCGGCAATCTTCGAGGTGATGGGCTTACTGATGAAATTAGTGGAAGAACAAGCCCAGACCGTACAGATTGGCCGGACGCACGGCCAGCACGCCTTGCCGATTACCGTCGGTTTTTGGCTGGCTACCATTCTCAGCCGGATTGTCTATAACGCCTATGAATTGGAACACTCAGCTGAAAAGTTGGTGGGAAAAATCTCGGGCGCGGTCGGCGCGTATAACGCGCAGGTCGGCTTAGGCTTGACGACGCGCAGCGAGGAGGAAAATGCCCTGACTTACGAAGAAACGGTTTTGGAACTGCTCGGCCTCAAGGCGGCGCCGATTTCAACTCA
>MHIR01000053.1:3584-9554 GCA_001817615.1 Candidatus Buchananbacteria bacterium RIFCSPLOWO2_02_FULL_46_11b
GAACCGCTGGAACATTTTTTGCACGCCTGCTTTATGATGTCGGCGGCCTTTGGCCAGCTTGGCGACGACTGCCGGCATTTGATGCGCAGCGAGCTTAATGAGGTGGCGGAAGCTTTTGAACCCGGCCAGGTCGGATCGTCCACCATGGCCCAAAAGCGCAATCCCATCAATTTTGAAAATCTCAAAGCGATGTGGAAAAAAAACGTCGGCGAATATGTCAAAGTGCTGCTGACTCTGCATTCCGAACATCAGCGCGATTTGACGGATTCCGCGGTGATGCGTGATTTTCCGACGATTCTGGTCAATCTGATGACCCAGCTTAATACGCTGCGGCGAAAAAATCAAAGCGGCGCCCCGTTTCTGGCGCGCCTTTCGTTCAATAATGAGGCGTTGAAGCGAAATCTTGGAATGAACGCCCACGTCATATTGGCCGAACCGATCTATATCGCATTGCAGATGGCCGGTTATCCGGACGATGCTCACGAGCTGGTCAATCGCAAACTGGTACCGCGGGCCCAGAAAGAAAATCTGCCTTTGGCGGAAATTCTTCGACATTACGCGCAAACCGAAAGTGATCCGTGCATTAGTGAAGCTTACGGCCGAATTCCCGCGGAAGTCAAAGAGATGCTGGCCTGTCCGGAAAAATATACCGGAGACGCCGCGAAAAAAGCCTTGGAAGTCGTTTCGCTGGCGCAAGAGTGCGTTTGCGAACTGAGTGGTGAAGCTTAACAGAAAAAGGAGAAACACAGGTTATGAGTGAAAGTGGAAAAAAGAAGACGGCGCTGATCAGCGTCTACACCAAAGACGGCATTGAGGATTTCGCCGGCCGGCTGGTAAAACTCGGCTGGGAAATTCTGTCATCCGGCGGCACGGCCAAGTTTTTGGCCGAGAAAGGCATTCCGGTAAAAGACGTAGCGGAATTGGTTGGCGGCGGCGCCATTTTGGGCCACCGCGTCGTCACCTTATCGCGCGAAGTCCATGCCGGCTTGCTGGCGCGGGATAACGAGGAAGACCGAGCGGAGCTGGAAAATCTCGGCGTGCCATTCATCGACATGGTCGTCTGCGACTTTTATCCGTTGCGCGAAGAGATCGCCAAAGAAGGCGCGACCGTCGATTCGGTAATTAATCAAACCGACATCGGTGGGCCGACCATGGTGCGTTCCGGCGCCAAAGGCGGCCGGATTGTCGTAATCGATCCGCTTGATCGGAAGACGGTTATCGAACAGCTGGAGTTTAACGACGTAGTGACGCCCGGAGTCCGTCAGTATCTGCGCGCCAAAGCGGAATACATTGTGGCCGGGTACTGCCTGGACTCGGTGCGCTTTCACGGCAAGGACGGCTATGACGGTCTGCTGGGTATAGTGGTCATGGATCTGGCCTATGGCGAAAATCGCGACCAGTCGCCGGCAGCGCTTTACGCCGCCGACCTGGCCGACCCGCTTGCCTGGGGCAAATTTAACGTTCTGACCGGCCAGCCCAGCTACATCTCAATCGGCGACGGCGACCGCGCCCTGGGCGTGATGTGCGCGCTCGCCGAATCGTTCCGGTTCAACCTCAAGAAAGTTCCGCAGATCGCCGTCGCGTGCAAGCACGGCAATCCGTGCGGCATCGGCGTTTCCTTTGAATCGCCGACTGAAGCGCTCCTGAAAGCTCTTATGGGCGACTCGCTCGCGGTGATGGGCGCCGAAGTAATGATTAACTTCGCCATTGACAAAGATCTCGGCCTGCTCCTTTTCCGGGTGCCAGATAAACAGCGCGAACGCGTTGGCCGCGAGTTCTGGGGAATTGACGTTCTCTACGCGCCGGCAGTTGACGCCGACACCATTGAACTGCTGGGCAAGAAAGATCGCCGCCGCATTCTGGTCAATCCCGCGCTGGCCGACCCGCACGATTCCAAACAGGAATTCATGCTTGAACCGGTCCGCGGCGGATTCCTTCGTCAGAAGTCCTATCACTACATCTTGGATTTCAGTAATCTTCACAGCCAAACCGGCGAAATGTCGGAGAGCCAGAAGATCGACGCAATCATCGCCTGGGCCGCGGCCTGGCGTTCGGTCTCCAATACCGTCGCCCTGGCCAAGGAAGGCATGCTTATCGGCCTGGGTTGCGGCCAGCAAGACCGCATCGCCTGCGTCCAGCTTTGCCTGGATCGCGCCAAGCGCGCCGGCCACGATACTACAGGCGCCATATTTGCCTCCGACGCTTTCTTCCCATTTGCCCGGCGCAAGCGCGAAGAAGATCCGCGGGAAGGCTCAGAACTGCTTTGGGAAGCACTTTGCGCCGGCGGCATCGTGCCCTATGACGGCAAGAATGCCCAGGAAGTCTACGACTTCTTTAACCAGCATCATTTGTTAGTGGGCTTTTTACCTCCCGAGCACCGCGGCTTTTTCGGCCACGGCTGAGATCAAGCATTGTACGTTGTAATTTCAACGGTCGGTCGGACTCGCGAGAGTTTGACCGGCTTTTTTATTTAATGCGAATTACGCGAATTATGTTTTTAGATGTCTTAAGAAACAGATATCTTTTGTTATTTTTATTTACGCTTGCGAATAATGCGAATTAAGTACCCCCGGCTGTGTTTCGCGGAATATGGGCAGGCTGGCCACGCTTTGCGCAATTGCGGTCAGGCAGGCAAGTAAATCAAGTAAATCAAGCGGCCTGACCGTTCGCCTTGGTATAGCTCTTTCTATACTGAAATCTTTCATCATAATCGGCGCCAAAGTTAATATTGGCGGCGATTTTTTAAACAAAAAATCCCTGCTTGAACAGGGATTCTTTGGTGGGCGCACGTGGACTCGAACCACGGACCTTTACGATGTCAACGTAACGCTCTAACCAGCTGAGTCCCGACTTTTCGCTCTTAGATATTACCAAGACGCGAAAACGTCGGGACTATATGTTGATTTTTTGGTGGGCCCGTGCAGATTCGAACTGCAGACCTCTTCGATGTCAACGAAGCGCTCTAACCAACTGAGCTACGAGCCCGTAAATAAATGTAAATAAATAATATGATAAAATTTGATTTTTAGCAAGAGTGCGCGTGGATGGAATCGAACCATCGGCATCCGTCTTATAAGGGCGGCGCTCTAACCACTGAGCTACACGCGCATAGCGTAAATTATAAATTTAATCCCGCATTAAAAATGAGGGATTGAATTTGGCGCTTAACTTTATTATACCAATTAAACCCCGAATTACCAAATGAAATTTAGCCCAACTTCTCCTTGATTTTATCTATGACTTCCTTCTCCGCTTCCAGAAGCGTTTTTTCCAAAAGGCAGAAGGTCGCCAGATTCTTCGAGCCCTGGGGCGAAAAAGCACTGGCTAAGTAGAGGGCGTTTTGGTTTTTTAGAGTATTGACCATAACGCAGACGTTAGCGTCTTTTTGGTAGAATAAGACCACGGTTTCCACGCCTGGAATGAAAGAAATCAATTCTTCCACTACGTCGGGCAAATCATTTTCATCGGCGCCGGCTTCCAAAAAGTCATGTTCGGTAATTAAGGACCAAGTCAGCTTGTTGCCAGCCTGGCTTTTTAGCCGGGCCAGGGCGCGGCCCCAGAGGTTGAGAGTGGAAACCGAGCGGCTGCGGTAGAGATTTTTAACAATCGCGCCGCGGTCGGCCTCGGCCGATAAGAGCTGGCCGGCGATCTCCAGGGTCTTGGGCGTGACATTCGCCGTCTTGAAGCTGCGGGTTTTGGCAATCAGGCCGGTTAAGAGGCAAGTGGCGATATCCTGGTCCATTAAATTCTTGTCAATCGCGTTGATCAAGCCGAATAAAACTTCGGCCGTGGCCGCGGCGTTGGGATTAGTCAGGTTGATTTGGCCGAAGTGCTCGTTTTCCGCCTTGTGGTCAAGGTTGACAATCGTGGTGTTATAGAAAAATTCCGTGAAGTTTTGGTAAATCGCGCCCAAAGAATCCAGGTCCGGCGCGTCCAGGGAAATGATTAAATCGTATTTATAATCCGAGCTTTCGGCCCTGACCGCGTCTTTGTCAAAAGAGCCGGATTTGGGTGTCAGGTAAATTTTTAATTTGTCGTTTTCCAGATTATAGCTTAAGTTTTCAATTTTATTTCGGCCGGCTTCAACGGTAATCACGAATTTTTGGAGATTATTGATTTCCGGTTTAATTGCTTCGGCCTGGGGCAGGAATTTTAGATTTTTAGGCAAAACAAAGCCAGCCGAGGCGATGTCGGCCAATTTATCTTGTTTTTTCAAAACCAAATAAAGCGCCAGGGCGCAAGCAACCGAATCGGGGCTGAATTCCCGGGGGAAGACAATCAGGATATGGCGGCTTTCTTTAATGGCTTTGATGATTTGTTCCGTTTCGTTTAGAGCCATGAGTTTGCCAAGGAGTAGCAGGCAGGAATTAGGAATTGGGAATTACGAATTAGGAATGTTTCATGAAGTATTCATAATTCCTACTTCCTAATTCATTATTCCATTATTAACAAGTAAATTAAGTCATTATACCCTTTTTAAGGGAATTTGTCATTTTATCGGTTATGGCGGAATATGTCAAGGGCTAATAATTAAAGGGGGCTTGACAAAAATTGAATTTTGCCGTATAATTAAAAGTTGTTCCGAATGTGTTGGAATAACCCTGGGCCTCGGGGAAAGGGGCAAATAGTCATTTCGGCCGATTGAGGCTGAAAGGAGGTTGCATGAAAGATACATTTATGATTGAGATGATGGAAGAGGCGGATGATTTGCCGCCGAAGTACGTTCGGACGCTTATTAGCATGATGGGCAGTATGGACAACGTGAAGGAGGTTCTTCACAATCGCAAGATTATTAAATTGGAGGACGCCGTCCGCCTGCTGTTTGACAAAAACGGCCGGAGAATTCCTTGGAACCTGCGGGCGGCGGTCTGCGACCCGGATCCCGACTTCAAGCTGGCCGGACAGGAAAAGGTTGATTTCGCCTCGCGGCTTTCCCGTTTGGCCGATGCCCTGGAAATGGCCGTGCCGATTACCGCGGCCCGGTTTGAAGACGAGGCCGGCCAACTGGTTGAGCTGGTTAAAACCGCGGCCAACGGCTTGTGCGCCAATATTTTGAAGGGCGTTTGCCTGCCAATAATCGTCCCACAGACGACGGAAGGCGATTACGGCGCGGTTTTGGAAAGCTTTTATCTGCCGGCGCTGGAACGCGCTTACAAAAAGGAATATCCGAGCCGCGCTTTTACCAATCACCCTAAAGGCAAATTGGCCAACCAGGTGACGATTGTCCCCGATATCTGCCACGACCGGTTAGCCGCCAAATCTCGGTTGGGCTGGCAGGTAATTTTATTTTTTCCCAATCCGCTTCAGGGCTTTTCCGTGCATGCCCAGCGCGAGCAGTTGGCTCAATTGCCCGAGGAGTTTTCCTTGGCCGGCGGCATTGACGGCTTGCCGGCCTGGACGATGTGGGTTGATGTTCTGACGCGCGATCATCAAACGCCGGGATTTGACCTTTCCGCTCTTCAATGGCAGGCGTCTGCCTACTCGCTTTGCGTCCGGGCCGGTGCCACCGGCACCGTCTTTGGCTGCGAGAGCGGCCTCGGTCATGCCCTCGGCCTCTGTTCGGGCGGGCTGTCCTTCGCGCGGTAGCCTGCCTTAATTCCGCACTGCGAAATTAAGGCGGGCGGGCGCCAGTCCTTGGTCATTGGAGTATTGGCCATTGGACTTGGAATTTGGTCTTTAGCCATCGGAGAGAATGAGATGTTTTCATTCTCTCCGTTTTTTTACCCCGCGGCTTTACAGGAGCTGAAAAATCAGCTAAAATTAAAACATAAAAGATAACCCAATTTTTTATGGAAAAAAAGCAGGCGCAAATTGAAGAATTGCTGACTCGGGGCGTGGAAAACATCTATCCCAGCCGCGAGGCGCTGGAAAAGGTTTTGCTTTCCGGTAAAAAGCTAAGAATTTATAACGGCATTGACCCGACGGGCAAGCTGCATATCGGCCATGGCGTGGTTTTTAATAAGCTGCGCC
>MHIR01000053.1:9617-11403 GCA_001817615.1 Candidatus Buchananbacteria bacterium RIFCSPLOWO2_02_FULL_46_11b
ACCCGACCGGCAAAAGCAGCGCCAGAAAACCCCTGACTCACGAGCAGGTTTTGAAAAATGCCCAAGGCTACAAAGAGCAGATTGGGAAAATTTTAGATATTACCAAGTCAAAAGTCCGCTTTGTTCACAACCAGGAATGGACTAATAAGCTTAAGCCGGTGGACATGCTGGAATTGGCTTCTCATTTTACCGTCGCCCGGCTTTTGGAACGCGACATGTTTCAGGAAAGAATCAAGGCTGGACGCGATATCCATCTTCATGAATTTTTATATCCGATTTTTCAAGCTTATGACGCAGTGACGCTTGATGTTGATATACAAATTGGCGGCTCCGACCAAACTTTTAATATGCTGGCCGGCCGGACGCTGATGCGGAAGATGAAAAATAAGGAAAAATTTGTTTTAACGACGAAACTTCTGGAAGACCCGACCGGCAAAAAAATGGGTAAGTCTGAAGGCAATACGATCACCTTAGCCGACAAGCCCCAAGATATGTACGGTAAAATCATGAGCTGGACCGACGGCATGATTGTGCCGGCTCTGGAAATTTTAACCGGCATGCCAATGGCCGAGGTCAAAGAAATCCAAAAAGAAATGGCCCAAGGCAAAAATCCGAAAATCTGCAAGATGCTTTTGGCTTATAAAGTCGCGGCCGTTTACCACGGCGTCAATGCCGCGATTAAAGCTGAGGAAAACTTCAAGCAGGTGTTTGAAGAAAAATTAAATCCCGACGAGATGCCGAGTTTTAAGATAAAAGATAAAAATATCGTTGAAGTCTTAGTGGCCGCGAAATTGGCCGCTTCCAAAACCGAAGCCCGGCGGCTTTTAAAAGAAGGGGGAGTGCGGGTTGACGGCAAGGCGGTCAAAGACGAGAGTTTTGAAATCGGCCCGATTGACGCCGACGGGGTAGTGATTCAGAAGGGCAAAAGGCATTTTGCGAAGGTTGTGGGGTAAATTAATTAATTTATAAATAAATCAACGCAGCGCGATTTTTCGCGTTTTTTTATTTAAAAATAATTATTAAAAAAGCGGCCGGTTTATCGTTTAAAAAAATAAAAATAACGGAGTAGCGCGATTCATCGCGCGCCCCGCCGTTTTACTTAAACGAAAAATCGCGCCGTTTAACTTTAAATTTATGGCTAATAAAAAAGATCCTCATCGGCCGCCGCATTTGTTAAGGGACGAAACTTATTATTTTATCACCAGCCGAACATTGGACGGGCCGCGGTATTTTAATTCGCCGGAGAAGAAAAAAATGTTGATTGAAATAATAAACAAAGCCCTTAAGAAATGTAATTTTTCCTGTCAGAATTGGGTCGTTTTAGATAATCATTATCAATTAATCATTTACGTGAAAGAAAGTAAAAATTTGGGAGATTTTATTAAAAGTATCAACGGTGCCAGTGCAAGAATGGTAAATAAAATTGATAAAGTCAAAGGCCGAAAAATTTGGTATCAATATTGGGATAAATGCTTAGAAGGTGAATCTGATTTTTGGACGCACGTCAATTATAATCATTATAATCCGGTCAAACATGGTTATGTAAATAAGATGGAGGATTATGAATTTTCCAGTTATCGGGAATATTTAAAAAGATATGGCAAAGAATTTATGGATGAATATTTTGAAATTTATCCGGTTAGATTAGTGGGGTTTGACGATTAGATGATGTATGGTTAGTAGAGAACGCGAGCTGAAGCTCGCTAGTCCAACGCGAGAAGCTCGCTAGTCCAACGCGAGAAGCTCGCTAGTCCAACGCGAGCTGAAGCTCGCTAGTCCGGTAAAT
>MHIR01000053.1:11528-21575 GCA_001817615.1 Candidatus Buchananbacteria bacterium RIFCSPLOWO2_02_FULL_46_11b
AAGAGGGAAAGTTGTTACAGCGCCGGGAGGCTGGCAAACCGGCGGCCAATTTATTTGGCGCCAATATTTTTTCCCGCCGCACTTCTCCCGGCCACAAAGCCCGTGGAAAAGCAGATTTGCAGATTAAACCCGCCGGTCGGGCCGTTTAAATCAATTATTTCCCCGGCAAAATATAAATTGGGAATGATTTTTGAGCGCATGGTTTTCGGGTCAATTTCTTTCAGGTCAATGCCGCCGGCCGTCACAATAGCTTTGTCAAAACCCGCCAAGCCGGCAACGTTTAATTTTAATTCCGTCAAAAGTTTGGCCAATTTGGCGCGTTCGGCCCTGGTTAATTGGCCGGCTTTTTTATTTTTTTCAATGCCGGACAGTTTAATCATGACGGGAATTAATTTTTGCGGCAGCAGTTCGTCCAGACTGTTTTTAAAAGCTTTATTCTTATTGGCGGCCAGATCTTTTTGAATTCGCTTGTCCAAAGTCGGGTAATCAAGCGCCGGCTTGAAATTGATTTTTAATTCCACCGGCCCGATTTTTAGAAGCCGGCCGATTTCCTGGCTTAAATCCAAAATAATCGGGCCGGACAGGCCCTCGGCGGTGAATAAGGCCTCGCCGAAGCGCTCGGCCATTTTTTTATTATTCTGCCAAAGATTGATTCTGATGTTTTTCAAGCTTAAGCCCTCAAGTTCTTTAACCCATTTTTCTTTGGCCATGACCGGCGCCAAGGCCGGTTCGGGCTTGATAACCGCGTGGCCGAGCTTTTGGGCGAAGCCAAAGCCGTCGCCGGTGGAACCGGTTTGAGGATAGGCCAGTCCGCCGGTGGCAAAAATAAAATTATTTGCTGAAATTTCGCCGTCCGGCAGTTTTATTTTTTTCAGCAAATTATTTTCTTTGATTAAATCTAAAATCTCGGCGTTTTTCACCAGTTTGACTTTGCCCTCGTTGATATAGCCGATTAAAGCTTTTAAGACATCGGCGGCATTGTCCGAAACCGGAAAAACCCGGCCCCCGCGCTCAACCTTGGTTTTTACGCCGCGCCGGTTGAAAAAATCAATGACATCGTGGGGGCCGAACGCGGTTAAGGAAGAAAATAAAAACGGGCCGTTCTTGCCCAGTTCTTTGATAAAATCGCGGCCGTCTTTGACGGCGTTGGTGAGATTACAGCGGCCCTTGCCCGTGATTAAAAGCTTTTTGCCCAACCTGTCGTTTTTCTCAATTAAAACAACCCCGGCGCCTGATTGCGCCGCTGTTCCCGCGGCCAAAAGCCCGGCCGGCCCGCCGCCGATGACGGCGACGTCGAATTTTTGGTCAAACAGACCCATACGGATGAATTTTAACGGGAAATATTTTTAATTTTTTATTGCTATTGTTTTAGCAAGTTTGAAACATCAAGCCACTGATTCAGATCCGCGAGTTTTTGGACATAACCGAGCAGATTGATTTGCTTGCCCAAGCGGATGCCTAAATGCAAGTGCTTTCTTTCACCGCCGGTTTCCGGGCTATAACCTTGGCCCAAAATGCCGATTAGCTGTCCGGCCTTTAATATTTCATTTAGCTCGCCGTTAATACTGCTTAATTTCAAGTGGCCATAGATTATAGTCACATCATCGCCATTGATTTGGCATTGCTGGACCGCCACGCCGCCATAGCCGCTGGCGTATTTTTTTAAAACTAAGGAACCGGGACAGATGGCGTAAATTGCCACTTCTAAATTCTGTTCAGCCGGGGCGGTTTCAAAATCAACGCCGGTATGATAGCCAAAAAATTTTTCCGGGCTGACCGGCGACGAGCCGGGGGAGACTTTCAGGCCAAAAGGTTTTTTAGTAATTCTGGCCAAGGCGTTGCTGATCGGCTCGGAAAACGCGCTGGTTGTTTTTTGGGACAAAGGGTTTTGGGGCGTCAGAGAGTTGTTTGAATTTTCCGCGGTAATCGATTTTAGCGGGCTTGGTTGATTGCCGTTTTTGGGGATTATCAAAAAATAAGAAATTAGGCCCGCCAAAGCGATTAGGATTAGAATAAAGATAAGATTTTTTTTCATATATTTATTATGGCACGATTTTGATAAAAAAACCACCGCGTTATTGCCAGAAAATTTAAAGCATTCTATAATAAGCTTATGCAAGCGCCAAAACGAAAACCCGGGAAATATACTTTTGTCAAGACCGATTTAAACCTGACGGAGGCTAAGTTTGCCGAGCTTTCCGCCGAGCTTTCGCGTCTGGTAAAAACCCAGCCCGAAGCGGCCGCGGAAGTCGGGCGGCAGGCGGAAATGGGGGACCGTTCGGATAATGCCGGCTACGCCGCGGCCAAGGCCAGACTTCGGTGGATGAACGATCGGATTGATGAATTGACAAACATGCTCAAGCGGGCGGTCATTATTAAACCGTCTGCCACCGGCCGGGTCGGTTTGGGCAGTATGGTGACCGTGGAAATAGCCGGCCGGCAAAAGACTTTTCAAATTTTAGGATCGCAGGAAACCAGCCCGGGGGAGGGGATTATCTCCCAGCACTCGCCTATCGGCGCGGCGCTTTTGGGCAAAACGGCCGGCGAAACGGCAAAAATCAAATTAAAGACCGGCGCGGCGGAATATAAGATAGTGAAAATAGAATAATGAAATATACGCAAAGGGAGGGGAAAAACTGGGGATAAATTTGCTTGACAGCCTGACGGCGGTTTGCTAAGCTGGGGGTAGATACAATTTATCCAAATCAACATAGCGCCACCTGTTTTAGGGTTTAGCGCTTTTTTTGTGCCCAAAAAAGAATTTTAAATTTTAAATTTTAATTTAATTTTAAATGATTAAATTATCAATGGCTGAATTTAATTTACAAGTGCAACCATTGAGTAAATAGTTTAAAAACAAAGGCAAATTTTCCAATTAATAAAAAGTGAATTTTATGCCTTATTTTCAAGGGATTTATGCATTTTTAAACAGGCGATTTTGCACTGTCAAACATTGAATTTTTTGTCAAAAAGTTGCACTTCTAAATTGATTACACCATGCTAAATAATATGAAATAATTAAAACATTTAAAATTTAATATTAAATTGAAATTTAAAATTTGAAATTTAAAATTATCGCTTTAGATACTAATTAACTAACCAAACATCGCTATGACACAGAATCCAAACGAGCTGGGCGCGCTTTGGGTCAATGACCCGAAAAACGACCGCAGTCCGGTGCTGACCGGCACGGTCAATGGCCAGCGGGTCTCCGTCTTTAAAAACAAAAGATGGAGCCAGGAAGAAAAGAAAAAACAGCCAATCTACCAGATCCTCAAGTCAACCATCGGCGCCAAGCAGGCCTAAACCAAAAAGGTTTCAAAAAATCACCTTAAACAAAGCTGAAAGGTGATTTTTTGCTGGTTTGACTATCTATTTGACCAATGTCTTTGTCCGGTTGAGCGGCTCGGTTTTGGTCCGTTTTTTCTTCTTCGGTAAAAGTTGTTTTTATTTTGATTATTTCGCGCGTCAAACCGGCCGAGGCGGTAGGTTTTTAATTTTGGCCGGGAATTGGTTTTTGGTTTAAAAATTTGAGCCGGCGGCGGGGCGATTCTTGGCAGGTTTGGCGTCGGGGAGACCGGCAGGGCGGTTCTTAAAAGCCGTTCAATGCCTTTAATGTCGCCGCGCTGGTCGGTCGTGGCAAAAGAAATCGCGTGGCCGGTTTTGCCGGCCCGGGCAGTGCGGCCGATGCGGTGGACATAATCGTCGGGATTTTCCGGCAAGTCATAGTTGATGACCAGCTGGATGTTGGTGACGTCAATGCCGCGCGCCGCGATGTCGGTGGCTACCAAGATCCGGTAGCGGCCGATTTTAAATCCTTCCAGAGCGTCAATCCTCTGGTTTAGCGTCCGGTTGGAATGAATCTCGCTGGCGGTGTGGCCAAAGGCCCGGATTTTGTGGGCGATTTTTTTGGCGCCGAACTTGGTTCGGGAAAAAATTAAAACGCTGCCGGCGTATTGTTTTAAAACATTGGCCAGAAGCGAAATTTTGTCCCGGCTTTCAACAAAGAATAATTCCTGTGTGACCGTTTTGACCGCCGTGCCCGGCGGCGCGACTTCCACGCGCAGGGGCAAGACCATGTAGGATTTGGCCAGGGCGACAATTTCTTGCGGCATGGTGGCGGAAAATAGCAGGGTTTGGCGCTCTTTGGGCGCGCGCTGAAGAATTTTTTTAATCTGCGGGGCAAAGCCCATATCCAGCATGCGGTCGGCTTCGTCCAAAACGATGATGCCGATGCGGGACAAGTCCAGGCGGCTGTTCTCCAGATGATCGTTTAAGCGGCCCGGGGTGGCAATGATTATCTGCGGCTTTAAACTTAGCGCTTTATGCTGCTTGCCCTGGGATTCGCCGCCGATTAAAATGGCGGTCCTCAAACCGATGGTTTCGCCGATTTTTTTCAAAGTCTGGTCAACCTGGATGGCCAGCTCGCGCGTGGGCAAAATAACCAGACCCATCATTTTATTCTGGCTTTGGGCCAGGCGCTGAATCATGGGAATGCCAAAGGCCAGAGTTTTGCCGGTGCCGGTTTGAGCAATACCCATTAAATCCTTGCCGGCAATCGCCGGGGGAATGGATTGTTCCTGAATGGGGGTGGGGTGAAAGAATTTATGCCTGGCTAAAATTTCCAAAAGCTTGGGCGCGATGCCCAGTTCGTCAAAATTTTTAACGCAGGCGGGAGGAGGGTTCATAATTAAGTCGTCTTTATTGATTAAATCGGATTAATTCTATTATAGCAAAAAATCGCCTTTTTGGCGATTTTTTGCCTGGCCCGACTATGCCTTGCGGCTTCGTCGGGCACAGCCCTCTTTCGCCTTACGGCTTTTGCGGGCATGGGGTCGGGGCGGGGATGAGGCTGGAGCCAAGTTATTCATGGTTATTAAGGGATTGAAACATCTTTTTATTTATAGATAAACAATATGTATAAATTGTCCTTTTAAAAAATATAATTTAATGTTATAATAAGATTAAGGAAATTATCTATATTTTTTAGCTAAAATAAGCCAATATATAAATTGTATAAGTACATACGCAAATCTTATAACTATATTGACAAATTATATATATCATGTATAATTAAGCATTGATTAATAATTTTATGGCACCATTGTGTTAGATTTTTTAAAAAATGGAAAAGGAGAAATATTAAATTTGATGTTTCTCAATCCCGATAAAAAATATTATTTAGCAGAGATTGCAAAAATTTTAGGAAAAGAGTCTTCTGCATATCAAAAACATGTAGAAAGTTTTATAGAAGGCGGTATTTTTTGTGATCAGCGCATTGGTAATATGCGTTTTTTTTGGTTAAACAAAGATTATCAACTTTATAATGAAATTAAAAATATTATTTCAAAAACAATTGGAGTTGAAGCTCAATTAAAAACTTTATTGAAAGAAATTAATTCTGTGGAGATTGCTTTTATTTTTGGATCTTTTGCGGCCGATAAGTTTAATAGTAATAGCGACCTAGATTTATTTATGATTGGAGAAGAGAATCAAAATGCAATTATAAAACATATAACAAAGCTTGAACTTGAAATTGGCCGAAGTATTAATTATCATATTTATAGTAAAAAAGAAGTGTTTGATAAAATTGACATAAAAAATGATTTTATAAATAATATATTTAATAGAAAAATTATTTTATTAAAGGGTAATATAAATGAATTCAAGAAATCTAGATAATCTTAAAGAAATGGGAAAAATAAAAAAAGAAGAATTTAACGCTGATTTTATTATTGGTAGATGTGAGCTTGCTTCAAAACGTATTGAAAACGCCAAGCTATTATTAAAAAATAATAATTATGATGAAAGTGTGTTTATTTCCGCGTACTCTGAATTATACAGTTCATTTAGAATTTTATGCGAAGTTATGTTGGCAATGTGCGGTTATAGAGCAGAAAAAGGCTCGGGGCATCATGGATTGATAATTTCTACTATATGGTTAACATTGGAAGATGAAGAAATGAATCCAGTATATTCTCGTTTAAAGAAAATTGGTGGAAAAAGAAATGAGATGGAATATGGCGGCAATTTTGATATTTCAACAATTGAAATAAAAACAATGTTAGAGGATGTTGAGTTGGTGTTAAAAAAAGTTAGGAGTGAAATTAAGATAAAAAAATCAGCTTAAAGTTTGTAGAAAATTATTTTATAATAAAAAATTTCGCTTAGGCGAAATTTTTTGCCTGGGGCGGACAATTAAAATTCGTAATAAGAGTGCCGTTCGCCGTCAGTCTTGGTGATTAAAATAAGACGCAAAAGAGTCGGGGCGGGGATGAGGCTGGAGTTAGGCTTTAAAAAACTCCTGGATGATTTAAGGGATTATTATTTAATAATTTTTTTCAGTTTATTCTAAAGGTATAGTTTACGATACTTAGTTTCAGCATTTTTTTCTTGAAATGCCCGGCTGGCATCTATATAAGCTTTGATAACAAACAATATTATTATGGCAATAAATTCAACATTAATCGGAAGAAATTTCAGTAAGGCGAAAATATAAATGCCGGGCATGACAAAAATAATCAAGGTCACCAAATTTATCATAAGGGACGATCCTTTTTCAATATAAGGCTGCCGGCCGGTATTGTATCGGAATTTATTAACTATTAGGCTAATCATTTTTCTTGCCGCATATACTCCAATTGCCAGCCAAACGATGTTATTTGTCAGAATGTCGGTTGCTGATAGGTCTTTACCCCCGGTTAAATAGAAGATAAGAAAGGCGAATATTCCGAAGAACGAACAAAAGAGCAGACCTCCGATTAGCGTCCGAAGAGCTAAGATTGATTTATGATAATTGCTTTTATATATTTTTTGAACCAGCTCATTCTTTATCAGCAAAACAGCAAAGCTTAATATAAAAATATCAATTATTAATTCCAAAAAGAATATAAAAAAAACATAAAAATACTCCAGATTACCTATCAAGACAAGCAATAAGGCGATGGCATGGGGAAATAGAGCTAAATAAAACGTAGGAGAGTTAAACAGTTCTCGGGCAGAAATTTTCCTTTTAATCCCTTCGTTTTTAGCAGTTGGGTTGGCTTCTGGTTCCATGCCTTTATTATAACAAAAAACACCTTCCCGAAAAAGGGGGGAGATGTTTTTGTGGGGTGGCAGACGGGACTCGGACCCGCAACCACTGGGACCACAACCCAGCGCTCTACCATTGAGCTACTGCCACCATAGCATCAGCTAAAAGCTTAAAACTGAAAAGCTAGTTTTACTTGGCGTCCCAGGCAGGATTTGAATCCCGCGCCAAGCCCGCGATGGAGCCGGCAATTATAAAGAGATTTGTGGGCGCGAATTCGGCTTCGCCTTGTTTTTTCTATATCCGAGTCTGAATT
This sequence comes from Candidatus Buchananbacteria bacterium RIFCSPLOWO2_02_FULL_46_11b, assembly GCA_001817615.1. Classification (GTDB taxonomy): domain Bacteria; phylum Patescibacteriota; class Patescibacteriia; order Buchananbacterales; family UBA6539; genus 02-FULL-45-11b. The sequence goes on from MHIR01000053.1 coordinate 18,875, forward strand.
ATCGGCTTGGCGCGGGACAAGCCTGCGACTTAAAACTTATATAAATCAAATGGCGTCCCAGGCAGGACAAGCCTGCGACTTAAAACTTATATAAATCAAATGGCGTCCCAGGCAGGATTTGAACCTGCAGCCTACAGCTTAGAAGGCTGTTGCTCTATCCAGTTGAGCTACTGGGACACGGAAGATAAAAATTTAAAGCTTAAAACTAAAGGGTGAAAACTTTAAGTTTTTAAAGCGCGCCCAGCAGGATTTGAACCTGCAACCCCCAGCTCCGGAAGCTGATGCTCTATCCAGTTGAGCTATGGGCGCAAGAATAATCAGATTATAGCGCGATATTTAATTCAAGTCAATGCTGTAAAAAAACTGGTTTGACAAAAATAAAAATTAATGCTAATCTTTCCTGTGGTTCCGAATGGGTCGGAACGCCCTCTGGAAAGAGGAGGAAAACGCACATTCAAAGAAAAGAAAGGAGACTGACCATGTCTGAAGAAAGAATGGCCGGCGGATCGGTGGTACCGATTCATTCACTCCGAAAATGGAGAAATATTCAAAGGCGCTTGGACGAGCAGATTACACTCGGCTTCCAATCGCCGGGCAAAGGCAAAAGTTTGGATGAATTACAAGCCTTTGTTGAGGAGAAACGACTAGTTCCGGCGGAAGCATCTGAATCCGGCTTCAAGCCGCCAAGCTTGCGCCAGGCTGGCAGAATTTTAGGCAAAGGCAAACTGATTGGTCTCAATCAGGCCTGCCGGGTTTGGAACTTGCCTAAACTTGAGGCAATGCCGGCAATCCGCTATCGCGAGGAAACCTTAGTGGAAGCCGCGCGCCAAAACCAGCAGCAGGACACGGATTGGCGCCTGATTTACTGCCACGGTATGTCCCTGCGCCGCCAGCGGGAAATCAGGGGCATTGACCAGAAAAAACAGCCGTGCTTTTGGGAGGACAAAAGTACATGGTGGCTTGAGTCCAAAGAAGACAACTGGGCCAATCAGATTCAACTGGCCGGCTATTATCTTCTTGATTTTCAGCCGCGCTGGCCGGGCATAAATTGGAATGCCCAGCAAACCGAGCTGGAAAAGCTCGGCGAGAATTACGAGCGCTGCTGTCCCCATATTTTCAGCGAGGCGATTTTTACCATCTTTATGGTTACCCGCCAGCGAATCGCGGAAAATTGGTATCACTGGAGCGCCGTTATGGACGCCGACCGCCGCCGCGTTGACGCGAGCCATCTCAGTGCCGATGGCCTCCACGTCGGCAGCAGCTGTCCTGCCAATGCCACTTCGTTCTTGCGGGTTTGCGTCTTGCGGAAGTTTGACGCTTAAACCCTTTTTATTTCGGTTCTTTTTTACCCTTACTCCGCGATCAGTTATCTGGTGGCGGAGTTTTTTTTATTTTTTTACCACACCCTCACCCTGTCCCTCCCCCTAGTCAGGGGGAGGGACAGGGTGAGGGAAGGTTGGGAAGATTTCGCCTTGACAATACTTAGGCCCTATGCTACCATAATATCTGATAAACAACTAACAAGGACGCCTCCTCGGCTTTGCCCGCCCCTATAATATAGGAAGACAGGGCTTGGAAGGCGCCAAAGAAAGGGCCAAGCAAAATGTTAGACAAAAAAAAGAAAGAGAAAATCATTGCCAGGCACAAGACTCACGGCAGTGATACCGGTTCTTCCCAGGTTCAAATCGCGATTTTGACCGAGGAAATCAAAGAGCTGACTAAGCATTTAAAAGACCACAAAAAGGATTTTTCTTCCCGCCGCGGGCTTTTGAAAAAAGTGGCGGATCGCCGGCGGCTTTTAAATTACCTTTTTCGGGAGGACGAAAAGGGCTATGACCGCTTAGTCAAAGACCTCAAGCTGAAAGTGATCAAGCCCCAGAACAACCGCCCGGCGATTTTGGAGGAAGAATTGGAAGCGGCTTTGCCGGTTGAAGAAGCGGAAGTGGAAAAAACCGGAGAGGAAGAATAAGAGAGGAAATTGATTAATTGTTTTTAGTAACTTATATTGATTTCGTATTTAGTTTAGTTTTGAGTCTAGAAGCGTATATCCGCTTACTATCCGCATTAATCCGCTTCTATTATAATAAAATTAGATAAACACCGAATTTTGATAAGCGGATGTAAATAATTATTCAACTCTAAAATTATATGATCAAACATAAAGAACAGCGGGTGGGCGTGTTTATTGATGTGGCCAACATGTATCATTCCGCCAAAAATCTTTACAGCGCCCGCGTTAATTTTGAGGAAGTCTTAAAAACCGCGACGGCCGGCCGCAAGCTGATTCGGGCGATTGCCTATGTCATCCGCTCGGAATCCGACGAAGAAAAGCCTTTTTTCGGCGCTTTGGCCAGCCAGGGATTTGAAGTCAAAGCCAAAGACCTCCAAATTTTTGCCGGCGGCGCCAAAAAAGCGGACTGGGATGTCGGCATTGCCATGGACGCGATTAAATTGGCGGATAAATTAGACAGCGTGATTTTGGTTTCGGGAGACGGCGATTACGTGCCTTTGGTCGTTTACTTGAAAGAAAACAAAGGCTGTCAGGTTGAAGTTCTGGCTTTCGGCAAGACGACCTCGGCTAAATTGCTTGAAGCGGTGGATGATTTCATTGATTTAGGCCAGGACCCGAAGAAGTATTTGATTATGACCCAGAAGAAAATGAAGTTTATTCCCAACTTTATCAAACGTCAATAAAAATTTA
>MHIR01000053.1:21600-21777 GCA_001817615.1 Candidatus Buchananbacteria bacterium RIFCSPLOWO2_02_FULL_46_11b
TTGCTTAATGAAGAGTTGTTAGTAGTTTTTTGTTGATCACGGATGGCACGGATGGTCGTCTCTCGATTATACTTAGGGCGACCAACGGATAACACGGATATAATATCCGTGTTATCCGCGACCCCAATCCTCGATTTTTTTCAGGGGGGGTATCCGTGCTATCCGTAGCAAAAAAAT
>MHIR01000053.1:21811-27948 GCA_001817615.1 Candidatus Buchananbacteria bacterium RIFCSPLOWO2_02_FULL_46_11b
GAATTTTAGTATGGAAAAGAAAGTCTTTGAGACGGACTTTGCCGGCAAAAAATTAACCATTGAAACCGACCAGCTGGCTTTACAGGCCAATGGTTCTTGCAGTGTGCGCTTAGGCGACACGGTGGTTTTGGCCACGGCCACGATGGGGGGCATTCGCGAAGGGATCAATTTTTTTCCGCTGTCAGTTGACTACGAAGAACGGCTGTACGCGGCCGGAAAAATCAAGGGCAGCCGCTGGATCAAGCGCGAAGGCCGGCCGTCGGACGAGTCGGTTTTGACCTCCAGGCTGGTTGACCGCTGCATCCGCCCGCTTTTCTCCAAGGAGATTAAAAACGACGTCCAGGTGATCCTGACGGTTTTATCTTTTGATCAGGAAAACGACAGCGATGCCATCGGTTTAGTCGCGGCTTCCCTGGCTTTGGCCATGTCGGATATCCCCTGGGCCGGACCTTTGGCCGGCGTGCGGGTCGGCCGTGTTGAAGGCCAATTGATTTTAAACCCCACGTTTGCCGATCGGGTAAACAGCGATTTAGATTTGATTATTGCCGGCATGAATGACAAAGTTTTAATGATTGATGCCGGCGGTTTGGAGGTAAACGAAGATACGGTTTATGAAGCAATTGATTTTTCTTTAAAACCCATTAAGCATTTGATTGGTTTTATTAATGATGTCGTAAAAGCGGTGGGCAAGGAAAAAATCAAGATGGAATCCGCCGAGATTGACCCGGAAGAAGAAACCATGGAAGCTCATAAGGAAATGATGCAAAAGACCGAAACTTGGATTAAAGCCAATGTGCCCCAAGTTCTTTTTGATCAAAATTTGACGACCAAAGCCGGACGCAAGGAAGTTTTGGCCGCGGCCAAAGAACGATTAGTTGAATATCTGGAAAAAGAGGGGATTGGCAAGGATCGGCGGAAAAAAGCTTTGCCTTTATTTGATGACTATATTAATAAAGAAGTGATGCGGGCGATTTTAGAAGAAGATAAAAGAGTGGATGGCCGAAAGCTTAATGAAATTCGGCCGCTTAATGCTCAAATCGGGCTTTTGCCCCGCACTCACGGATCGGGGCTGTTTGACCGCGGCGAAACCCAGGTTCTCTCCGTTGTCACCTTGGGTTCGCCGGGCGACGAGCAGTTTTTGGAAGGCCTGGAAGAAAGCGGGCGCAAGCGCTTCATGCATCATTATAATTTTCCCCCGTATTCTGTCGGCGAGACCGGCCGCTTGGGTTCTCCCGGCCGCCGGGAAATCGGCCACGGCGCTTTGGCGGAAAAAGCCTTAAGTTCAATGGTGCCGAACAAAGAAGAATTCCCCTACACGATTCGCGTGGTTTCCGAAGTTTTGGGCTCTAACGGCTCATCTTCCATGGCTTCAACCTGCGGCGCGTCTTTGGCTTTAATGGATGCCGGTGTGCCGATTAAAAAGGCGGTGGCCGGTATTGCCATGGGTTTGGCTTCCAATGAAGAAAAAGGCTTATATAAAGTTCTGACTGATTTGCAGGACTTAGAAGACGGCAATGGCGGCATGGATTTCAAGATCGCCGGCACTAAAGACGGCATTACCGCCATCCAGCTTGATACGAAAACCAAAGGCATTCCCATGCCGATTATCAAACAAACCTTGAAGCAAGCCCTGGAAGCGCGCCTGGAAATTCTGAAAATCATGGACGCGGCCATCGCCCAGCCGCGCGCGGACCTGTCGCCATACGCGCCGCGGATTATTTCCTTCAAGATTGATCCGGATAAGATCCGCGAAGTCATCGGTCCGGGCGGCAAAATCATCAATAAGATTATCGCGGAAACCAATGTGCAAATTGATATTGATCAGGACGGTTTGGTTATGATTACGGCTATGGATCCGGAAAACGGCAAGAAGGCCGAAGAATGGATTAAAAATATCGTTAAAGTGGTTGAACCCGGCGAAGTTTACACCGGCAAAGTCTCGCGGATGTTTGACTTCGGCGCGATGGTGGAAATTCTGCCGGGCCAGGAAGGCATGGTTCATATTTCCGAACTGGCTCATCGCCGCGTCGGCCAGGTTTCAGACGTCGTTAATTTGGGCGATGAGGTGACCGTTAAAGTCATCGGCATTGATGAAAAGGGGAGAGTCAATCTGTCCCTGAAAGCCATGACCCCGGCGCCGGAAGGCTACGTCGATACCCCGCGGCCGGAGCGCAAGAAATTATTTGACCGCAAACCACGAAGCGGCGGCGGCCGGAGATTCTAAGCAGAATTAAGTTAAGATAAATCCAGATAAGCCCGCCTTCGGTTACTTAGGCGGGCTTTATCTTGCTTGCCACGCCGTAGCCCCGAGCGGTCTCAAGTTTATCTAAAGAGAGTCGAGGGGCGAAGGCGGGCTTATCTTGTTATCAAGTAAGTAATTAAAATTATGGTTAGCCTATTGCGGGTAAAATTTATCGGTGTAATCTTGGCGGCGGTTTTTTGTCTGGCGGCAGTTTCTTTTTTTGGCTTTTATCTTTGGCGGCAGGGGCAGACGGCCGATCCGTTCTTTGAATTCGCGCCGATTGATTCGGTTATATATGTTTCCGTTCGCGATTCGGTCTGGCCCGAAGTCAAAACTAAGATCAGCGATTTGCCGTTTAAGGAATTTTTTAAGCAAACCGCGGAGAATGAAATTTTTTCCCGCCTTGATTTATCAAATGACGTCTTGGCTCAAGTCAAACGCGCGGCTTTTTTGCTGGTGCCGGATGAAAATTCGCAATTAAAGAAAGTTTTTGTCTTTGAGTTTAAAGAAGCTTGGCAAATTCCGGTCAAATTCAGGGAGTACACAATATTTGGTCAGAATTTTTTGGTCGTAGCTGAAAGCAAATCGGTTTTGAATAAAATCAAGCAGGTAAAAAGCGGCGCCATGTTTTCTTTGAGCCGCCGCGTCCAATATAAAAAAAATAACGGCTTATTCTTTCTTTACCTCAACGCCGGTAACTTAAAATCTTATTTTAAAGCCGACAATCAGCCGCTAAATAACTTTTTTGTCCGGCTATCTGATAATGATTTGTTTTTGACCTTGAAAAAGAAAAATGGCGCCTGGCAATTCAGCCTGAAGGGCCAAACAGCGACAGGCCGCGACCTGTCGCTACCGGAGCCGGGTCAAAAGCCGCTCTCTGAATCACTGCCGAAAGATTTCAGCTATTATTTCTCCGGCCTTACCTTAAAAGAGATTTTTTCTTATCTTAACTCGGCCGAGGCCGGCATCTCTGATTTAAATCGCCAGACCCAGGCCAGTTTTCAAACAATCTATCAAAATGATTTAAGCGTTTTTATCAATGGAGTGTCAACTAAGCCGATTGACGCGGTAATTTTTGCCGGGAATAAAGAATACGCGCCGGGTTTCGGCCTGGTCTTGGTAATGCCGGCGCCAAGCGGCGGCCAAATCAAACAATTTGAAGATTTAGCCAGGATTTTTTTGGCGCAAAAGCGGCCGGCCCAAAAAGAACGCCGGCTTTCGGATAAAAGCGCGGTGATTGAATTTTTGGCCGAGCCGGATAACTGGCAATGGGCGGAGGAAACGATAAATAACGATCAAAAAATCAGATTTTTAAGCGAACCGGCCCTGGCTTTTGAATGGGCCTATGCCATTAAAGACAATAAAATATTTCTGGCGAATTCCCGCCGGCAGTTAGCCGATTTTTTTGCCGGAAAAGATTTAATAACCAAGAATTTAATTTCGCGCTGCGGCCAATCAAATTCCGGCCGCTTGATCGCGCTTAATCCTCAAACCCAGCCGCCGGAATTATTGCCCTATCTGCCCGCGGGCCTGGTTTTGCTAAAAGATAGCGGCAAAGAATTGGCCGGCTGCATTATTGATTTTTAACGCCTGTGGATAAGTTGTTAATAACCGCCTGGCTATCAGACAATTTTTTCTTGTTTTACACAAGGATAAAAAATTGCTTAAATAAAGGATTTTTTTGATTTTTATGGCCAAAAGCTTGACATTAATATTTTTGTATGCTATAGTGATATTGTAAGTTGCCGCTGTTGAAAATTTAAGAAAAGTTTCCCCAAAGCACTTTGGAGGAATTTTTTTCTTCTCTACTACTCTTAAAACATTTTGGAGCATGAAACTGACTATGCTCCACAAAAACAAAAACAAAACAGCGGTTGAAAGGATTCATAAAAAGAATCCTAGCCAAAGAGAGGTAGAGGAGTGCTTTAGTCAGTGAAAGCGCTTTTTACTTTTTGCGGTGAATGTCTGACCGCTTAGCAGAGAGAAAATCAGCTTCTGGTTTTCTGCCTGCTAAGCGCCCGGGCGACCGCTTAAAGTTTTGAGGCGCGGTCGCCATATTATTAAATATAATTGGGCGCTAACCGCGCCTCATTTTATTTGGCAAATTTCCTTGTTGACGGGCCGCTTAAAGTGGTATAATATGAATGAGCGGCATTTACTCATAATCAGACAAACCTTATGGATAAGAATACCGTGGAGACAATTAAAAAAAATCTGGAGGAGGAAAAAAAACGGCTGGAAGCCGATCTGGCCGGCTTTACCAGAAAAGACGCGGCGATTAAAGATAACTACCGGTCGGAATTTCCGGCTTTCGGCGACGATGAAGACGAGAACGCCGCCGAGGTGGCTGAATACGGCGACCGGCTTTCTTTGGAACACGCCCTGGAGGTCCAATTAAGGGACGTCAAGAAGGCTTTGGAAAGCATTGAGCGGGGGAAGTACGGCATTTGCAAACATTGCGGCCAGCCGATTGAAGAGCCGCGGCTTTTGGTCCGGCCGACTTCCGGCTCCTGTGTGGAATGCAAGAAGAAATTAAAAGGCGAGGCCTAATGCGATCATAATATGCGAATACAAAAATTAGCCGGCCTCAATATCATCGTCTTAACTTTATTTATCGTTGACCGGATTTTAAAATATTATTTCCTGAAAAATCCCGCCGGTTGGCCCGGCGGGGTTTTTATTTCCGGCTGGTTAAACTTTGAATTGGAGAGAAACTATGGCATCGCCTTCGGTTTGCCGCTGGGCGGCCGGGTTTTAATGTTCGCGGTGGCAATGATTATTTTTATTTTAGTCGGCTACCTAATCAAGAGCTTTCAAAAAAACGATTCTTTAATGGTTCTGGCCCTGGCCTTGATTATTGCCGGCGCCGCTTCCAATCTGATTGACCGGCTGCGCTTCGGCTTTGTGGTTGATTATATCAACGTGCCCTGGTTTACGGTTTTTAATCTGGCGGACGGCGCCATTACCTTCGGGGTGGGTTTGGCGATTGTCAAGCTTTGGTTTAAAGACAAAAAAGCCGCCGCCCTTGACAGCCATTAGAGAAATAAGGTAAGCTGATTTTAGACAATTAAAAGTTCGGAATCAACATAGCGCCATTTTTTGGCGTTTTTTATTATGACAAAATATCAAGACAAATATCGCGTTGAATCATGCCGGCTAAAAAATTGGGATTATTCGGCTGATGGTTATTATTTTGTAACAATTTGCGTTGAGAACGGCGGCCATTGTTTCGGCCAAGTCAAAGATTTTAAAATGTATTTATCGGAAATTGGCGCAGTAGTCAAAAATGAATGGTTAAAAACCGGTGAAATTAGAAAAAATGTAATACTGGATGAATTTGTGATTATGCCTAATCATATTCATACCATAATAATTATTAATAGCAATAATAAACCAATTGATAAAATAACGTTTCGTGACGAGGTTGAATCATTATGGGATATGAATACCCCAGCATCGATCATCAATTTAGCAAAAACACCGTGTAGAGACGAGGCGGCGCCTCGTCTCTACAATGAGGTTGGTGATAAATTAAAAAGGATATCGCCAAAACCTAATTCATTGTCGTCAATTTTAGGATCATTTAAATCTGCCTGCACCAAAAAAATTAGAACATTAGGGTATGATTTTGAATGGCAGGAACGTTTTTATGATAATGTTATCAGAAATGAAGAGGCATTATACCGCATCAGACAATATATTATTGAAAATCCGGAAAAATGGGAAAGGGACAGAAATAATCCAAAAGGTTTATTCATATAAATTTAATAATTAACCAAAACTATATGCAAGACCTCCATTCCCAGCTGAACCAAAGTCTTTGCCACTATGCCCAAAGGTCAGCCGAGGAACTAAAGAACTGGCTGGCTTTATGGCGCGATGTCGGCGAAAATAA
>MHIR01000053.1:27967-30541 GCA_001817615.1 Candidatus Buchananbacteria bacterium RIFCSPLOWO2_02_FULL_46_11b
TTGGGGCTGGATTGCGAATTAGTGGAGGTGGAAGCCGACACTTCGCCTTCCAAACCCGGCATGTTTATCGTCGGCCTGCCCGACAAAGCCGTGGACGAAGCCAAAGAGCGCGTGCGCTCGGCCATCAGGAATTCCGGCTTTCGCGTGCCCCGGGGGAAAATTACGGTTAATCTGGCGCCGGCGGATTTAAAGAAAGCCGGGCCGGCCTACGATCTGCCGATCGCCGTCAGCGTGCTTTTAACCACTCATCAGGCGATATTGCCGCTAGATTGGGACAGCCAGATTTTTATCGGCGAGCTGGCCTTAGACGGCCAGCTGCGGCCGGTGGCCGGCGTCCTTTCCATCTGCCTGCAAATCAAAGAGCGGGGCATTAAAAAAATTTATTTGCCCGAGGCCAACGCGGCGGAAGCCGGCTTGATTTTAGACTTGGAAATTTTTCCTTGCCGGAGTTTGCCGCAGTTAGCCGAGCATTTATCCGGCCACGAATTAATTCGGCCGTACCAGCCGGACAATTCGGCGCTGTTTGCCAAAGATTCGCTGGTCAGCGCTTATGACATGGCTCATGTCAAAGGCCAGCATCACGTTAAGCGCGCTTTAGAAATCGCGGCGGCCGGGGCGCACAACATCCTGATGTCCGGCCCGCCGGGTTCGGGCAAGACTCTGCTGGCTAAAACCATGGTCACGATTTTGCCCGAGATGACTATATCTGAATCATTGGAAGTCACCAGGATTTATTCCGTGGCTGGCTTATTGCCGACTGATCAGCCATTGATTACCCGGCGGCCGTTTCGCGCGCCGCATCAGACGGCTTCCGGCGTGGCTTTAGTCGGCGGGGGCGCCTGGCCGCGGCCGGGGGAAATATCTTTGGCCCATCGCGGGGTTTTGTTTTTGGACGAATTTCCGGAATTCCCGCGAATGGTTTTGGAAAATTTGCGCCAGCCTCTGGAAGACGGAGTGATTTCGGTTTCGCGCGCCTCGGGGACTTTAAGTTTTCCGGCCAAGTTTATTTTAGTGGCGGCCATGAATCCCTGCCCTTGCGGGTATTTAAACGACCCTGATAGAAATTGCACCTGCTTTCCGGCCGGCATCATTAATTATCAGAAAAAGATTTCCGGCCCGCTTTTGGACAGGATTGATTTGCACGTGGAAGTGCCCAAAGTTAAATTCGATAAATTGGCCGAAGAAACGCCGGCCGAAGCCTCGGCTATGATCAGAGAGCGGGTGGAAGCGGCGCGAAAAATTCAAGCTCGGCGGTTTAAGGGTTTGGATTTGATCGCGAATGCCGAAATGTCCTCGCGCCAGACCAAGGATTTTTGCGCCGTGGACGAAAAAACCATGGCGCTGTTGCGCCAGGCGGTAAGCCAGCTGGGCTTATCGGCCCGGTCGTACTTTCGAATCTTAAAACTGGCGCGCACGATTGCCGATTTAGCCGGGGAGGAGGAGATAAAGCTAGAACATGTGGCTGAAGCGTTGCAGTATCGGCCGAAGGCGGAGTGAGTTATGTTTAAATTGCATAAAAATAAACTTAAGCGGATTTATGCGGAAGATGAGTATTGTTTCGTGACGGTCAAGACTTTCGGGAATCAAAGGATATTTAAAGATAAGGGCAAGGCGGAGATATTCATGGGAGCGTTGAGATTTTTAGAAAAAAGAGGGGATTTCGTTTTGGCCGCCGGAGTTTTATTATTTGATCATTTTCATTTATTGCTGTTGCCGGAGAAGAAAAATATTTCACAAATTATGCATGATTTAAAAAGTTATACCGCGCAAAAAATTAATGAAATAAAACGGCGGCAAATAATATTAAATAGCAATAGACGGCGAGGTCTGGAAGCCTCGCCTATGGTGGATGATAATTTAAATAACAATAGGCGAGGCATCCCTGCCTCGCCGTCACCGGTATTGTTTGATGTAAATAAAAATATATGCCGCCACAAGGGCGAGGCTGGAAGCCTCGCCTATGGAGATTGGGTTAAAAAATATGGATTGAATATAAATTTGCCGCCGGTTTGGCAAAAGAGTTTTTATTATCATATCATCGCCTCGGATTGCGATTTTGACAATCATTTTGATTATATTTTGTATAACCCACTCAAACACGGTTATATCGCCGAATTGGAAGATTGGCCGTATTTATTCGGCGATTTTTAAATAAAAAAAGCCACAAGGGCGAGGTCTGGAAGCCTCGCCTATGGTGGATGATAATTTAAATAACAATAGGCGAGGCATCCCTGCCTCGCCGTCACCGGTATTGTTTGATGTAAATAAAAATATATGCCGCCACAAGGGCGAGGCTGGAAGCCTCGCCTATGGAGATTGGGTTAAAAAATATGGATTGAATATAAATTTGCCGCCGGTTTGGCAAAAGAGTTTTTATTATCATATCATCGCCTCGGATTGCGATTTTGACAATCATTTTGATTATATTTTGTATAACCCACTCAAACACGGTTATATCGCCGAATTGGAAGATTGGCCGTATTTATTCGGCGATTTTTAAATAAAAAAAGCCACAAGGGCGAGGTCTGGAAGCCTCGCCTATGGTGGATGATAATTTAAATAACAATAGGCGAG
>MHIR01000053.1:30604-33230 GCA_001817615.1 Candidatus Buchananbacteria bacterium RIFCSPLOWO2_02_FULL_46_11b
CTTTTTTCTTTAATTGGCGTTTTCAGCCTGGGTTTGTCGGATAAAATATTAAAAAAAGCTTTACTTCTTTTAGTCAGTTTTTCCGCCGGTTCCTTGATGGGCGGCGCTTTTTTCCATTTACTGCCGGAAACATTATTATTGGAAGAAAGTTCAATCAAGATTTTTGTTTATCTGCTTTCGGGCTTCTGTTTATTTTTCGTGCTGGAGCGGGTTTTGCGCTGGCGGCACTGCCATGAAGATGGCTGTGAAACGCACGGGCATTTGGGCTGGCTGAATTTGTTTGGCGACGGCCTGCATAACATGATTGACGGCCTGGTTTTAATTTCGGCATTTTCCATCAGCCCGGCGCTCGGCTGGCCGGTAGCTTTGTCCATTGTTTTTCATGAAATTCCCCAGGAGCTTGGCGATTTCGGGGTTTTGCTTTATTCCGGATTTAAAAAAAACACGGCTTTGGTTTATAATTTTTTGACCGCCCTTTTGGCCGTAGCCGGCGTGGTTGCCGGCTATTTCCTGATTGATCGCGTGGCCGGATTGAATTTGTTTTTATTGCCTTTCGCCGCCGGCGGCTTCATTTATATCGCCGCCTCGGATTTAATCCCCGAAATCCATCAGGAAAAAAATAAAGCGCAAGCTTTTATTTCTTTTGGGGTATTTTTAGCGGCCCTGGGCATCATGCTTTTATTGAAATTAATCAATGTCTAGTAATTTTATGAAAAAAATATTAGCCGCAATTACCCTTATTCTTTTGTTTCTGCCCGTCTTTACTGCCGCCCAAGAAATCCCGCCGGTTTATCTGACGCTTTTTTACGGGCAAGGCTGTCCGCACTGCGCCAAGGAAAAAATATTTTTGGCGTCTTTGCAAAAAGAATTTCCCAATCTTAAAATCAGAGAGCTGGAGATTTGGTATAATTCTGATAATGCCAAAAAAATGGCCGAAACGGCCAAGTTCCTGAATATTAATGCCGGGGGAATTCCTTTGACCATTATTTGCCAAGATTCGATTATCGGCTATGCCGATGATCAGACTACGGGCGAAAGAATTAAAAGTATTGTTAAGCGCTATGAGACTATCGGCTGCGTTGACGCGGTCGGCGAGATTATCGGCGAGGAGGTAAAAACCAATCAGCCAAACGGCCAAGAAAATAAAGAGCCGATCAATATCACTTTGCCGTTTTTCGGCCAAATTGACGCCCGGAGCTTGTCTTTGCCCGTCTTGACCGTGGCGATCGGAGCCGTTGACGGTTTTAATCCCTGCGCCATGTGGGTTTTGATATTTTTAATCAGTTTACTGCTTGGCATGGAGGATAAAAAGAAAATGTGGCTTCTGGGTTCGGCTTTTATCTTGGCTTCGGCTTTTGTTTATTTCCTTTTTATGTCCGCCTGGCTTAATTTCTTTTTATTCATCGGTTTTATTTCTTTGGTTAGAATCGGGATCGGCCTGGTGGCCATCGGCAGCGGCGGCTATCATTTGCGAGAATGGTGGGTAAATAAGGACGGCGTTTGCCAGGTGGCCGGCGCCGAGAAAAAGCAAAAGATCATGGCCCAGCTTAGGCGGGTAACCGAACAAAAAAGTTTTTGGCTGGCCCTGATCGGCATCATCGCCTTGGCTTTTGCCGTCAATTTATTGGAGCTGGTTTGTTCGGCCGGCCTGCCGGCGATTTACACCCAGACTTTAAGCCTGGCCAATCTGTCTCCCTTGGCTTATTATTCCTATCTTTTGCTTTATATCCTAATTTTCATGCTGGATGATATTTTGGTTTTTGCCATTGCCATGACAACGTTGCGGATTAAGGGAATCAGCGCCAAATACAGCCGCTGGTCCAGTCTGATTGGCGGGGTGGTTATCTTGATTTTGGGCCTCTTGCTGATTTTTAAGCCGGGGTGGATTATGTTCGGGTAGAATCAATAAAGCAATAAAACAATAAAGCCCGCTTCGCCAGCGAAGCGTGGCGAGCAAAAATAAAATCGGTTGTTTTATTGCTTTATTGTTTTTTTGCCTTATTGGCCGCTATTTATGTACGACAGCGGATTCCGCCTCACGCCGCTTTAAAAATCAGTTAAATATTGATTATTTTTGCTAAAATTAGTTAAAATTTGTTAAAAATATTGACAAAATATTAAAAATATGCTACACTCTACTATAGTCCTTTTAAACTCTATCTTTTATAAAATAAGCAGTCATAGCCAAAAGCGGCTTAGTTTTTAAGCGGTTTCTGGCTATGACTGCTGTGTTGGCAGTAGGCCCCTTAGCCATCGGGCAGATGGAAGTTTTTCGGTTTTTAGCTGGGAAAGGATATATCATGGGTAAATATGGAAATTGGACGCGCGGAGAAGACGAAGCCCTGCTTAACATTTTGGGCGGCGATGATATTGCCCGAGCAATTCTTCGCAGAGAACTAAAGGTTGTCGTCAATCAGTCGAACTTGCTTAAGCGAATTGCCATAGTTTCGGCTCGCGGCGCTACGAGGTTCGTCGCCGAAGATCATCTCAAATCAGCCAACGTCGGCTGGACCGGAGACAATTTCAAAAAGTTGTTTCTGAAGAAAATGGAAGAGAACGTCGGCGATGCCGCAATTGCCATAGATCGGCTGGAAAGAGCGTCCAAGGACGCTCCGATCATGACCGA
>MHIR01000054.1:0-3960 GCA_001817615.1 Candidatus Buchananbacteria bacterium RIFCSPLOWO2_02_FULL_46_11b
CATCGTCGCCGCCGAGCGACAAAACTTCGTCGGTCAGCGCCTTAAAAATTTGCCAAAACTTGCCGGCCGCTTTCAAAAACTCGCTTTTCTTCAGACTCATGGCTTATCTCCCATATTGCGGCTTACCTCCTAATCAGAGAACTATTCCCCGACTCTAAGGCCTGCCATAAACTAAAATAAACATAGCATATTTCTAGCATTTTGTCAAGAGAACTTTACCCTACAATACGGCTAATTTTTGCTTCTTGTCTACTCCTCTCCTTATTCCTCTTTTTATTTTTCTTACCACACCTCACCCCTGTCCCCTCTCCTTATTCAAGGAGAGGGGAACTATTTTTAGATTCTTTTTTATATTGGACAGGACATCGTTAATTTTATTGAGTATTTCCTGATTATCAAACCTGATAAACCTTATTCCCAAATCTTCAATATACTCTTGTCTAGCTTTGTCATATTCTTTTACTTCATCATTATTATGATATTCCCCGTCAATTTCTATCGCCAATCTTGCTCTGGGACAATAAAAGTCTAAAATAAACGAGTCAACGCTATATTGACGCCTAAACCTATAACCGGGAAAATTACTTCCCCTTAAATATTTCCAAAGTATTTTTTCTGCTTCAGTTGAATCTTTTCGCAATGTTCTTCTTAATTCCATGATTGAATTTTGATTGTAAATTGTGGCCATAATAAAAAATCAACGCGCCGTGTTGATTTATACTTAAAATATTTATTTTTTATAGTTGCGTCCCCCTCCTCTCCCTGAATAAGGAGAGGAGGGGGCAGGGGGAGGTGAGGTGTGGTAAAAAAAGACAGCCCGCCCTCTCAATAGCTCTTTGCTATTTTCGCCTCTTTGGCGTATGAAGAAGGAACCTCAAAAGAAGTTAAAATCGCGTCTTTGATATTTTTATCCAATTCAGTTTCATCTTGGCCGGAAGTGATAATTGAGCCATGGCGGAAATTATTGCTGCAAGCGACAATCAACCCGTCTTTTCTTTCATAATTAAAAGCAATCGGGCCATTGAGCCGAAAATACTGATTTAACTCAAAAAGGCCTCTGGGGACAACAGTATTGCCCCAAAAAATCTTGAGTAAATTGTCTTTCATTTTTTTAATGGCTGACATAGCTTATGTATAACATGTTATTTGCTTTGCGTCAAAATTTAGATACAACCCTCTATTGTTCAACAAGAGACGCGCCAGCGGCGCATCTCGGAATGGGCATTTTTATAATTATATGCTATATTGATTATATGCCGCCAGACGTTTGTTTTACCCGCAAAAGAAGCCCGGGCCGTCTTTGGGGCATTCTCAATATTAAAAAAATTTTGCCTAAAAAATAATTCCGGGCCGATTTTGGCCCGGGGAAAGGAAAAAATTATGAAACTCAACGCTTTAGCTCTCGGCCTGGCCGGCGCCATTGTCTCGGCCGGCTGCATGCTGCTTTTAACCGTGGGCGGCTCTTTTGGCTTTTACCAGAACGCGGCGGAAATGATGCAACAACACCACATGTTTTATGCGCCAAATCTTTTAGGAACAATTACCGGCATGATTGAAGCCGCGATTATCGCTTTTGCCGGCCTTTACGCTTTCGGCTGGATCTATAACCGGTTGACAAAATAAATTTACCGGCCGTTAAACAACTAATATTTTTAAGAAAGGGGGTGAAGGGATATGATGGATTACGATTATATGATGGGCGGCTTCGGCGGCGGGATGATGATTTTTGCCTGGACCACTTATATTTTAGTTTCCGCTTTATTGGTGTTTGGCATCGCCGCTTTATGGAAATATATCAGTAAGAAATAGGCAAAATAACCGCCGATAAAGATAGCTGATGGCCGGGGGTAACCCTCTGATTATTTTGTTATTCCGAGAGTATTGAATAATTCGTTTTTTCCGCGTTAATCCGCGTATATCCGCATCTATTCCCTTAAATCAAGCTAAAGTTTAAATTACGATAATTTAGTAAAAATAATTAATCAACGGTTTAATTTTACCGGTCAATCAGCCCAAATCAACTTTCTCTAATTTAACCTCCTCCCCCAGCCAATCCCGGACGATTTTTTTAAAATTTTCCGTCAAATCCGTCGCCAAAAACCGGTTCGCCCCGCCTTTTTCCAATTTCACTTCAATTTCTTTATGGCGCGCCAGATAATCTTTCAGCTTTTCGGCCGTAATTTTTGCCGAATCCAAAACTTTAATGCCTTTTTGCCCGGCGGATTTAAATTGCCGGTATAAAAACTGGTAATGGGTGCAGCCTAAAATCAGAGTGTCAATTTTTGGGGCTTTCAGCGGCCGGACGTAATTGCGCAAAATCTTCATGGTTTCCGGCCGCTTGGCCTGACCTTCTTCAATTAATGGCACCAAGAGCGGGCAGGCTTGAGAAAAAACCTTAACCCCCGGCTTAAGCGCTTCCAGCTCGCGCCCATAGGCGCCGGAAGAAACCGTGGCCCGCGTGCCAACCACGCCGATGCGGCCGGATTTCGTCGCTTGGCTCGCCTCTTCGGCCACCGGCCGAATCACACCTAAAACCCGGCGTTCAGGATAATTTTTTGACAGCCATTCCCTCTGGATTTTTCGCAGGGCTTCGGCCGAGGCGGTATTGCAGGCGATAATCACCAGCTGACAGCCTTGCCTGAATAAATATTCCACCGCTTCTTTTGTGAATTTATAAATTAAGTCTTGCGACCGGTTGCCGTAAGGAGTTCTGGCCGTATCGCCCAAATACAAAAGACGGTAGCCGGGCAATGCCTTGGCGACTTCTTTGAAGACGGTTAAACCGCCCAGACCCGAATCAAAAATTCCGATCATAAGTTAAACATGCAGAGACGAAAAATTTTGCGTCTCTGTTTTAAAAATTTATTATTTTGTCCCCGACTCTATAAAATCAACCAATTCTTTATTTTTTTCCGCCAATAATTTATCGTTCCCGGCTTCAATCGTTAAGCGCAACAAAGGCTCAGTATTAGAGGGCCGGATATTAAACCACCAATTCTCCTGCCACACCGTCAAGCCGTCCAGTTCGTCTTGTTTGCCGGCAGAATAATGTTTTTTTACGGCCGCGATTATTTTTTCAATATCTTCGCGCTTCTCAAAAACAAAATTCTGCTCCGGCGCTTTAAGGTAGCGGTAAAACGGCTTGACAATTTCTGAAAACGGCCGGCTGTCTTCGGACAGCAGCTGCAATAAAATGACAAAAGCGATAAAACCGGAATCCGAATAACCGTTGTCGCGAAAGCAATAATGAGCCGAAACTTCGCCGCCAACAACGCAATTATTCTCCCTCATGGCGGCGCTTACATTAACGTAGCCGACTTTGGTCCGAATCGGCCGTCCGCCCCATTCCGTGACAATATCGGGAATTGACTTGGAGCAAATCGCGTTATAAGCAATGCCGGTTCCCGGCTCGCGGTTCAAGAATTCCCGCGCCAAAATCAAAAGCGTGTAATCGGCCTGATGCGCCCGGCCGGTTTCATCCGCAAAAATCAGCCGGTCGGTGTCGCCGTCAAAAATCACGCCGAGGTCCGCTTTTTGCTTTTTTATTTCTTCAGCAATCTGGACTTGGCTTTCCGGCAGCAAGGGATTTGACGGATGGCTGGGGAAATTGCCGTCCAAAGTAAAATTAAGAGGAATGACCTTAATCGGCAAATGTGTTTGCAAAAGCGGCATGATTTTCCCGGCCATCCCGTTGCCCGCGTCAACCGCGACTTTCAGCGGCTTGATTTTCTTCGAATCGCAAAAAGAAAGCACGTGCTTGATATAATCCGGCAAAATATCTTTTTGAATGATTTTTCCTTTAATATTTGAAATTTTATCTGACTGATCGCCTGATCGCTGATCGCTGATCGCTTGATTGCTTAACTTTAAGACATCTTCTTTCAGCTCCTCGCCGCGCACCCAAACCATGTCTTTCAGGGCCATTTTAAAGCCGTTATATTCTTTGGGATTATGCGAAGC
>MHIR01000054.1:3975-5584 GCA_001817615.1 Candidatus Buchananbacteria bacterium RIFCSPLOWO2_02_FULL_46_11b
CGTCCGCGCCTTCGTCAGTAATGCCGGCAATCAATTTTTCTTTCAATACCGGGCCCGAGAGGCGCATATCGGAGCCGACGACAATCGCCTTGGCTTTGGCTTTTCTGGCAAACGCCCGGCCGATTAAATAAGCCGCTTCCTCGTTTAATTCCGCCGGATAAATTCCCCGGATGTCGTAAGACTTAAAAATTTTCGGATTGATATTGCCCATAAAAAATTATTTTAACCGTTAAATAAAGTTTTCCGCGTTAATCTGCGCCCTTCGGCCTTTCGACAGGCTCAAGGCCGCCCCGAGCAGAATCGAGGGGCGGCAAGCTCAGGGCGCCTTGAGCTTGTCGCCTTTCAGCAAATTCAAGGCGACCTTGAGACTTGTCAAAAGGTCGAAATGGCGCGTTTACCCCGTTAGAAATTTATTTCTAAACGGGGTTAATCCGCTTCTATGACTCTAAAACAAATTAAGCATGGAATTATTAAAAACTATTTAAAATAATTAATCAGCACTACTATCTCAAATCCCTTATAATTTCTTTACTTACTTTCATTAAAGCGCCGATCGCCCAAAAAATAAGGATTAGCTTAACTAACCAGCCGATAAAAGGCAGGCTGGTAATAATCAGAAAAACAATCAAGCCGATGACTAGGGGCCAAACCAGCGAACCGCGCGCCCGGCGGCTGGCCGAGAAGCGCTCAATTAAAAATCCGCCCAAGGCAAAGCCGGCAATAACTTTGCTTAAATACCAAAAAATCAAATAAAGCGGGATTAAAATAAAAGCCAAAGGCAGGCCGATAACAGTCAGGGCCAAAAGCAGGGCCAAAACCGGAACCACAATCGTAAAAATTATTCCATAAACAATCAAAGCCGCCGGCTGGCGCGGCATTTCCGCGCTGGCTTCCAAAATCGCCTTGGGCATGAAAGCGATTAAAACCAAGCCGACTAAAAGCAGGCCGAAAAACGAAATCATTTTGAAAAAAAGCAAAGCCAGGCCGAAGTGCTGTTTGGCAAACGGCTGATTTAAGGGCTTTGAATAAATCGCTTTTTTAATCGTCTGGCCCGAGACTTGGGCGCCGGGCTCCAAAACCAATTGTTTTTCCGAAGCCGCGCGGTAGGTCAGATCGCCGCTGACTTTTGCCGTTGACTCCAAAATCAACTGGCCGCCGGTATCAACCGTCAGCTCGGCGCTTTTGGCCACTTCGCCGCTGATTTTAAAATTAGCCGCGCCGCCAAAAACATGGCCCAAGACCTTGCCGCCCAAATCAACTCTTGAAGCCGTGGCGTAGACATCCCAGCCGATTCTGGCTTCTTTGCCGATTAAAATCGTATTGCCCACGGCCCAAATATTGCGGCTGACTTCGTTATCAATTTCAATCGTGTTGGCTAAAACGCGAATACTGCCGTAAACCGGCCCGGTGATTTTAACCGTCTTGGCCGCGGCAATGACGTCGCCGGCCACCGGTCCGGAAATATTAATCGTGTTGCCGACCGCGATTACGTCGCCGTTAATCGCGCCTTTGATGTCAATCGTGTTGCCGACTTTCAAAAAATTGCCCTGCACGATTTCTTCAGCGCCGACGTAAACCGACTGCCCCGCGTTTTCCTCCACGGCCAAAG
>MHIR01000054.1:5596-6838 GCA_001817615.1 Candidatus Buchananbacteria bacterium RIFCSPLOWO2_02_FULL_46_11b
GGACGATAATAAGAAAGCTTAAGAGGAAGATAGCTGTTTTTTTCACGCTCATATAAGTGAAATTAAGAGTTAAAAACTACTAAAATTTTAACATTTTACGGGGGAAAAATCAAGGTTAATAAAGCAAGAAAGCAAGAAAGCAATAAAACAAGACGGCAGAAAAAAATAAAATCAGTTGCTTTCTTGCTTTATTGTTTTATTGAATCGCGCTTTCCTGGCCACCGCCACCAGGTTGGCCGCCGTCAGATAAGCCAGGGAAGAAACTTTGGCGCCGTCAAATTTCGCCAGATAATTTTCTTCCGATTTCAGGCCGGATTTTTTGACCAGTCTTTTGACTTCGCCCAGAGTAAAAGCATGGTAATAGCGATAAGCCTTGCCGCCCATCCAGGGCAGGTAGAAATCTTTAAAATCAAGCTCGCTTTTACCAAACAATTTTAATAAGGTATACTTAAAAATATGGCCGTTGTATTCATTCTGCCAGCGGTTCCAGTTGGTCATGACTAAAACGCCGCCCGGCTTTAAAACCCGGTTGATTTCCCGAAGCGTTTTTAAACGCAAATCTTTGCCCGGAATATGATGCAAAACCGCGAGAAAAAAAACCGCGTCAAAACTGTTATCGACAAACGGCAAGTTGAAAACCTCCGCTTCCGCGAATTTCTGGCCGGGCAGGGCCAAATCGGCCTTATCGCCCGCCAGCTTTAAAAGCGCCGAGGAATTATCCGCGCCGGTATAATCAATCTTGACATCTTTGAATAATAGGCGTAACTTGCCATTACCGCAGCCCAGATCCAAAACTTTGTCGTTCGGGCCGACATACTTGACAAAAGCTTTGATCCCGGGCCAGACATAAGCCCTGGTCTTGTCAAAATCCGGAGCAATGTCATTGTAAGTTTGCTTGACATCATCCAGGATTTTTTGCGCTGTTTGTTGATTCATACTACATAAAATTAATTATCTTGCTTATCTCGCCTATCTTGCTTATCTTGCTGAATAAATATGGATAAAAAACTGATTGACATGACTAAATCCCTTGCCCAGGCTAAGCTAAAAACTCGGCCGGATTTGGTTAAATTGAAAAAAATATTGTCCAACCGGCAAAAAATGAATGCGCCGCTGAATTCCGATTTATTGAGAATTTATCACCGGCTAAAAAAACAAAAAAAAATCAAATCAAACGATATTCTTGAACGTCTTTTGCGCAAACGCGAAATCAGAACTTTATCCGGCGTGGCCGTGGTCACG
>MHIR01000054.1:6851-7613 GCA_001817615.1 Candidatus Buchananbacteria bacterium RIFCSPLOWO2_02_FULL_46_11b
TAAACCCTATCCTTGTCCGGGCCACTGTCTTTATTGTCCCGGCCAAAAAGGCATGCCCAAAAGCTACCTGAAAAACGAGCCGGCGGTCATGCGCGCGGTTTTAACCAAGTTTGATCCTTATTGGCAAACCAAGGTCAGAATCGACGCCCTGAAAACCAACGGCCATGATACCGGCAAGGTTGAACTTATTGTCCTGGGCGGCACTTGGTCTTATTATCCAAAATCTTATCAGAATTGGTTTTTAAAGCGCTGTTTTGACGCGCTGAACAATAAAACCGCCAAAACCCTGGCCCAGGCGCAAAAATGGAACGAGACCGCGGCCGGACGCTGCGTCGGCTTAACTTTGGAGACCCGGCCGGATTACATTACCGAAGAGGAAGTCAAAAGACTGCGCGAACTGGGCTGCACCCGGGTGGAGCTGGGCGCGCAAAGCATTTACGACCCTGTCTTAAAGCTAAACAAAAGAGGCCATAATGTCAAACAAATAATTGAGGCGACGAAACTTTTGAAAACCGCCGGTTTTAAAGTAATGTATCATTTGATGCCCAATCTCCCCGGATCAAATTTGCAAAAAGACTTAAAAATGTTTAAAGAAATTTTTGCGAATCCGGATTTCCAGCCGGACTTGTTAAAAATTTATCCCTGCGTGGTCATAAAAGATTCTGAACTTTACAAATATTACCGGCAAAAAAAATTCAGGCCCTATTCTGACGGGCAATTGAAAGATTTGCTGATTAAAATAAAGCTGGCCCTGCCCTATTA
>MHIR01000055.1 GCA_001817615.1 Candidatus Buchananbacteria bacterium RIFCSPLOWO2_02_FULL_46_11b
CTTTTTCTCTTTTTTCCTGGATTTTCTTGATTCGGCGCCGGGTTAAAAAATCATTGGCTTTTTCCCACCAGCCTTTGACCTCTTCGTTTTTATCCGAAAGATGGGCAAAAGAAACGTTAAACAGCAAAAAGAAGCCGATTAAAGTCAAAGCCAAAGCGGCAATCAGCGCCGCCCAGGGGCCCATTAAATTTAAAAACGGATAAGCCAGAACCAGGCCGGTAAATCCCCCGCCCAAACCCGCTTTGGCCGCCGGCAGCAGATCGTTTTGGTGGGAAAGCAGATGAATCAAACCGTTAAAGCCAAAAATAAAAATGAGCAAGCCAAAAACATTTGACGTTTTAAAAACATATTTGGCCGGCCGGAGCAAAAAATAGCCGATGATAATTAAAACCGCCGGCCAATACCAGCGGTTGGCGCCAAACATCAGTTTTAAAAAATTATTCAGATAAAGGCCCAGAGCGCCGGCCAGATCCACCAGGCTTAAAAGCAAAATCGCGCCGGCGGCGAATAAAAACACGATTAAAATGCCGCGTTTGATCTCCGGCGCCAATTCCAGCGGCGGCGGCCGAAAGTCCATGTCTCTGATGCCCGAAAAGCCTTTATATTTTCTTTTTCTGTTGGCCATAGAATAGGTATATTTTAACATATTTCGGTCAAGTGAACAACCGGCGGGTCATTGTTGCGCGTAGAGTAGGTTGTAGCGAGTAGTGAATAGTGAATAGATTATGATAATTAGTAAGTGAGAAATAAATCGTAGTGAGGAAAAAATTAAAATTCTACTCACTACAACTTACTCATTACTCACTATATTATACTAAAAACCGCTCAACCCAGCCAATTTTATCTATCTTAAATCATGCACACCTTATCCACCATTTATCCCATTGACAGATAAATCATAAACGTCTAATTTGAAATCAGATAATTAAAAATTGGCGAAGGAGAAAATGAAACAAATTGAGGTTGGTAAAATTAAAACGCCTTACCGGCTCTTGGACAAAGGGCTGTGCTTAAAGCCCTCATCTTTTTACCGCTTCTGCTTCCACTTTCTCTCCCATTCGCTGTCCCCGCTTTTAACCGCCCATTGAGGCGGTATTTTTTTATTCGCGCCCGATCTTTAATATTATTTTCAGGAGCTTATACGCTTTTCGCCGTCCCGAACCTTTTCCATTATTATTATCGGGAGCTTACACGCTTTTCGCGCTATGTTGAGCTATAAGCTCCCAGTAATAGCAATGGAAAAGGTGAGGGATTGAGCCCGAAGCTCCTGAAGATAGTATTAAAATATTTCGCTTCTTCAATAATTATTATTGGGAGCTTGCACGCTTTTCGCGTCCCGCACCTTTTACACCTTTCGGCGATTCATAGTTTATAGGCTTTTCGCGCTATGTTGAGCCTTGCTCACTTGAATTTAGCTAAAGGTGTAAAAGGTGAGGGATTGAGCTATAAGCTCCCGGTAATAGTCATGGAAAAGGTGAGGGATTGAGCCCGAAGCTCCTGAAAACAATATTAAAGTTTTACGCTTTTCACATCCCGAACGATAACTCCAAGCTAACCCCGAGCCGGAGGCGAGGGGGAGCCCGAAGCTCCTGAAAACAGTATTTGAGTTTAATGCTTTTTGCGCTTTGCCACGCCGAAGCCCCGAGCGGTCTCAAGCTTGTTTAAAGAGAGTCGCCTCTCGACTCGCTTCGCTCGCTCGAAGCGACTCTCTTTAAACACGCGGCAAACCATGCCGATTTTCGCTCTAAATAGTACTTTGAGGTTGTATCTCTGTACAACCTCTTTTTTTGTCTTATTCGTGGTATAATATAAATATCCTCATTGATTTGAAATATCCAATAATTGCCAATATAACTTTGCCTATATGCCAAAACCAAATATTATTCTTTTCGGCGCCAGCGGTTTTTTGGGCACAAAAATTTTGGCCTTAAAGCCAAAAACCATCAGGTTATGGACGATTGGCCGAAGCCGGCCGGCCAAAAAAGGAGAATTCAAGCCAATCGAGCTTGATTTGCTGGATTTGAAATCATTGGAAAAAATTTTTAAAAAAATTAAACCAAATTTGATTATTCACGCCGCGCGGCTTGAGCCTTTTGACGATAATCCGACAAAAGTCAAAAGCTGCACGAAAAATTTGGCTGAAATAATTAAAAGAAATAAAATTAAATTAATTTATATTTCTTCCGACGCCGTGTTTGACGGCCGGAAAGGAAATTATCAAGAAAATGACAAGCCTCATCCTTTGACCAACTATGGCAGGGCTAAATTGGCGGCGGAACTGGCTATTAGAAAAAATCTTAAAAATTATATCATTGTCAGAACCAGTTATATTTACGGCCAAAGCAATGGCCGCTGGGACAAAAGAACGGAAAAACTGATTGAGGAGATAAAAAAGAACCGGGTGGCTTACCGTTTCAAAGACATGTATCGCTCCCCGATCCTGGTTGACGATTTGGCTAAAGCCGTTTGGCGCTTGGCAAAAACTGATTTTTGCGGAACCATCCATATCGCCGGAAAAAAGAAAAGTATTTATCGGTTCAGCCGCGAAATAATAAAAAAAATCGGCCTTGATCCGAAAACAATCAAGCCGGACTTTTTAAAAATCCGCCGGCCAAAAATCACCGCCGATACTTCGCTCAATATTTCTTTAGCGAAAAAAATCGGGATAAGATAATAAAAATGCCGCTAAAATATTAATCTTAAACATTGACGGAATCGTTAAAAAAATTATATCATTAATTTAATCTCGTCTTGATTAATCAACTTTATACGGTCAATAAAAACAATATGCTAAAGATTTTCAACACCCTTGGCCGGAAAAAGGAAGAGTTCAGGCCGCTTAAAAAAAAGCAGGTGAGCTTTTATCAATGCGGGCCCACGGTTTACTGGACCCAGCATATCGGCAATATGCGGGCCATGGTCATCGCCGATTTAATCAGGCGCTCTTTGGAATATCTCGGCTATAAAGTAACGTTTGCCAGAAATTACACCGATGTCGGCCATCTGACAAGCGATGAAGACGAAGGGGAAGATAAAATAGAAATTGCCGCCCGGCGCGATAAATTATCGCCCCGGGCCGCGGCGGACAAATATATCGCTGTCTTTGAACAAGATGTTAAAGACTTGAATTGCCTGGAACCGAAATTCAAGCCCCGGGCGACCCAATACATTCCGCAAATGAAAAAAATGGTTCAACAGCTGCTGGACAAAGGCTTTGCCTATTCAACCGATCTGGCCATTTATTTTGACGTCTCCAAAGCCAAAAATTACACTCAACTATCCGGCCAGGATTTAAGCAAAAATATCAGCGAAAAGGGCAAGGCCGAGGTAAGCGATCCGCGAAAAAAGAACCCGGCTGATTTTGCCCTCTGGTTTTTTAAGGCCGGAGTTCATAAAAACGCTTTGCAATACTGGCCCAGTGATTTTTCCTCGCCTTTGGCAAAAAACGGGGAAGGTTTCCCCGGCTGGCACCTTGAATGTTCGGCCATGAATAAAGCGCTTTTCGGCCCGGCGCTTGATTTGCATCTGGGCGGGGTGGAGCATATTCCCGTGCACCACACCAATGAGATTGCCCAAAGCGAAGCGGCAAGCGGCGTCAAGTTCGTCAATTACTGGATTCATAACGAACATCTGAATGTTGACAACGGCAAGATGGCCAAATCCCAGGGCACGGCTTATTCCTTGCAAGAAATTAAAGACAGGGGCTTTGATCCCCTGGTTTTGCGCTATTTCTTTTTGCAGGCGCACTACCGCTCAAAGCAAAATTTTACCTGGGAAGCCCTGATCTCGGCCCAATCGGCGCTGGCCGGCTGGCGGGAAAAAATTTTAGCCGATAAACAGCAAAAAAAAGGAAAAATCAATCGGGATTTTAAAGATAAATTTTTGGCCGCCCTGCGGGATGATTTTAATCTGCCTCAAGCCCTGGCCATTGCCTGGAATTTGCTGAAATCGGATTTGGCCGGCGGCGACAAACTGGCCACAATTTTAGATTTTGACCGAGTGCTGGGTTTGAATCTGGATCAGATAAAAGCTGAAAAAATTCCCAAAAAAATTCTGGCTTTGGCCGAAAGCCGCCAAATTGCCCGGCGGGAAAAAAATTGGTCCGAGTCCGACCGGTTAAGAGAAGAAATCGCCCGGCTGGGCTATAAAGTCCTTGACGCCAAAGACGGGTATCAGATTTTACCCCGTTAGAAAATTGATGTTTTAACTAATTGATGAATATCATAAAATTTTTTAGATTTTAAAATTATTTGTTCTTTATTTCTGTTTACTATTTTCTAACGGGGTAAAAAAAGAAGGCAGATTGCTCCGCCTTCTGAAATCAAAGGTGCGTTTATTCTCTCTCTTAAAACTTCCTCCCGACCGCGGCGGAAACCACCAACCCGTCCATCTGGTATCGGCCGGGCATTAAATTGCCGGTAAACCGCTCAACCCGGCGATCAGCCAAGTAATAGCACAAGGCCGCGTCCGCCGTCCAGCCGTTTTTTTCCCAGCCGGCGCCAAAGGTCAAGCCGTAGCCCAGCCCGTCCGGAATAACCGGATTGGCGGTAATTTCTGGCACGGCCGCGGTCAGATAAGCCAGCCCGCCGCGCAGCTTCCAAGATTCATTCAGCCGGTATTCCGCGCCCAGATGGCAGCTGAAGTTCGTTTGCCAGTCTAATTTTTGAACAATGGTCGGCAGATGTTTGAAATCAAGCCGCAGGCCCGAGGGCTGGCCGGGATACCAATCGGCGTCAAAGACTAATTTAAGCCTTTGGCCGGCTTGCCAGGCCAGGCCGGCGGAAAGCCGGGCGGGAAACTGGACATGCGTCTTAAACTCATCTTCAAATAAGGGCCGGCCCCAAAGCTGAACCGCTGTTTTTCCTTTTAACGTCGCTTTCAGCGGCGCGCTGTAAGAAAGCCCGAGCGTCAGCTTGGAATTCAGCCGATATCTGGCCCCAAGGCGAAAAGAAGCGCCAAAGCCGTCGCCTTCGTTTTTCAGAAACGCCGGGTTAAAGACCGCCTCGCCGATTTGATGCAAAGGCGCTTTATAAATCAGCTGGGCGTAGCCGAAATCCAAGCCCAGGCCCAAATCCAGCTTGTCAGTCGCCTGCCAAGCCAAAGCCGCCGTGAAATTGCCCAGGCCCAAAAGGCTTTTGCGGAAATTCTTTCCGGGCCGCCAGCTTTCCGAATTAGAAACGCCCATGCCAAAAGGCATATAGCTTCCCAGCCCAAAAACCAACTTATCGTTCAGCCGGGCAATCACTCCGGCCATCGGCATCGGGATGTTGACGAATTTTGATTCGCTTTCAGCGCCAAAAATTCCCGCCGGCCTTTCATAAGAAAAGCGCGGAAAGATAATTTCGGAGCCGAGCTGAACAAAGTTTTCCTCAACCTGGCTCAAGCCGGCGATATTGTAGTAAAACGCGGAAACATCATCCGCCACGGCCGTGTAAGCGCCGCCTAAAGCCAAGCCGCGCGGCCCGATGCCGCCTTCCACCCGCGTAACGCCGCCAGCCAGGGCCGGCGCGGCCACCAATAAAAACAAAATCAGCAAAACAAAGAACCTTTTCATGGATATTCTCCTTATTATATTTGCGGTTTCAAAGATCATGCCAAAATAATCAATCATAGTATGTTAGCATATTTGGCGGAAAAAATCAAGGGTAAGGCGCGGAAAAGGGTGGGGAGAACACAAAAAAGCGTTTAATTTAACGAACTTTAACGCGGTTTTTATTATCCACAATCTATCCACTTTTGCCGCTTGACAGCATTTTTAAAAGCGCTATAATTATAAATGATAAGACAATATAAATCCTAATCAACAAAGCGCCCCGGCGCTTTTATTTTGTAAAAATATGCTTAAATTCAGCAAAAAACCGCTAATTTTAACCGCTTTAACCTTGGCTTTGGGGCTGGGGCTTTATGGGTGCGGGAAATTATGGCCGGGGACGAATACTAATCAGAATGCCAATGTTAACCAAAATCAGAATGCTAATCTTAATACTAATGCCACGACCACGGGGGGCGAGATTGACACCTCAGACTGGCAAACTTACAGGAATGAGGAGTATGGATTTGGGGTGAAATATCCAAATAATTGGATATTAAATGAGTTAGAAAAAGGAGTAAGCATAAAATATTCAAAAGAATGGAAATTTGGAATGAAAGAAGGCTTCGCTCCTTTCAGTATAATAGTTATGGAGGAAAACCTTCAAAATTTTATAAAATCATATGAGAGTGATTTCTTAGATGGTGCTCCTTTAACAAGAATTATTTCCCAAGAGAGTTATAATTTAAATGAAAAATTAGGTACAAAATTAGTTGGCAATAATGCGGTGGGTATTAATAGTTATTATATCTTTATTACTCATAATCAAAAAAATTATTTAATATCATTTAATGAAAATGAAGAATTACAAAGAGCAATGCTTTCTACATTTTATTTTTTAAAGTAAGGTGCTCCATTTGAATGCTATCCGGCGAGTATTTCAATCACTATCATTGTTTTGGGTAAAAATTTTTTCAACCTAAATCAATCAACAAGCATTATTTTTTGGAAATTTTTTTAGACAATCATATTTATTAATTTTCAGCAGAGCTTCCTAAATTTGGATAATTTTTTAGTCAAACAGAATAAAATACAGGAATGTGTTCCTTGAAAATTAAAAAGTGAAGCTACAAAAGTAAAACAACTCTAAAACAGAAGATAAACAATTTCAGAACAACAAATAGGAGAACGAAAATGAATAAATTTGCTAGTTTGCTTTTACTGGTAGTATTGTGGTCATTGATCAGCATTAACCAGGCCTGGCCCTATCTGGTTGCCGATACCGTCAGATATCCCCTTGATAATTACGTTGTCGGCTCCAACTATTTTGGAAGGTACAATTTACTAGGCAATAACAAATGGCACCTCGGAGATGATGCCAGCGCCATTGCGGGAACCAATGTATATGCCATTGGCAATGGAATTGTGAGACATGCGGCTTATCACCCTCCCAGCTATGATGCCAACGGATTACTTGTTTCCAGGAATTACGGCGGAATGTATATTATTGAGCATGACGTCAATGGCGAAAAAACCTGTGCCTTGTATGTCCACATGAATTTTGCCACCTTTGCTAAAAATGAAGGGCAAGAAGTGACAAAAGGCGAATACCTTGGTCAAATCGGCAATTATGACCAAAATGGCGGCTGGCCGGAGCATTTCCATTTTGGCATCCGCAAAGGAGAATACCCGGAAAATCCAAATGAATATATTTATGGCGATTGGATTTTCTCCGGGTATACAGCCAACCAGTCAGTGCTTGATTATTGGCATAACCCTTCGGATTTTATCGCCGGTCACAGTCAAAATATCGTCATCGCCCGCTTCTCCGACGGCGCCATCCACCAGCCCATCCTGGACTGCTACAACAGCTTCAGTTCGCTTAATCTTGGTCAGCCCTACGACAACGGCGGCGGGGTC
>MHIR01000056.1:0-102 GCA_001817615.1 Candidatus Buchananbacteria bacterium RIFCSPLOWO2_02_FULL_46_11b
GTTCTTGATGAATTTTCTGACATCTTTCATCACTAAATTTCTGATATCGGCGTTGCGCTCGCCCGTGCCCGCGGTAAAAACAATATAATCAACGCCGCCTAA
>MHIR01000056.1:142-266 GCA_001817615.1 Candidatus Buchananbacteria bacterium RIFCSPLOWO2_02_FULL_46_11b
ATAAACATCTTCAGGGCTAATTTGGCCAATTTAATTTCCCGGGCGCTGAATTTTTTCGGCGGCTGATACCCGGAAATTTTATAGCCGGAAGCGACTATGATATCGCGCAAATCGTTGGAATAGC
>MHIR01000056.1:549-1220 GCA_001817615.1 Candidatus Buchananbacteria bacterium RIFCSPLOWO2_02_FULL_46_11b
TGGCGTAAAGATAAACATAGTCGGGAATGGTTTTATAAAAAGCCGTGTCAAAAACCGCGGCGTTTTTTATTCCGGGCAAAGCTTTTTGGCAGGCTTTAACGCAGGCCAAATTAATCGGATTGTGAAGCGGGGCCAGCGGGCGGTATTTTTCCAGCCGGGCCAAAACTTTATCGTCAATTAAAGCCGGCTGATTGAATTGCTCGCCGCCATGGACGACCCGATGGCCGATTAGGCCGATGGTTTTAAGCGGGCCGGCCAGTTTGGAAAAAACCAGATTCAGCGCCTCCCCGTGATTCTTCAGGCTTTTATTCAAGGCGATTTTTTTTCTGTCAATTTCAATAAAAGAGCCGGGCCGGCCGATTTTTTCCGCGATTCCGGATAAAAGCAAATTTAAGCGATTATCAAAAATTTTGAATTTCAACGTGGCCGAACCGGAATTAATGACTAAGATCTGGTCTCTTTTGACAGCCATAAAAAATATTTTGGCGGATTATTTAAGTTTGGCTTCAACGATTAAAGCGGCCACGACGCCGATAAAAACCAGCGCCAGGACATAAATCATTTGACGGGTGTTCATAAGGATTTGATTATTTATTATTTAGGCTGATAATTCACCCTTCTCTCCGGGCTTCAAACCCGCGGCATTGGCCTCGTCCGTGTCTAAATGAATC
>MHIR01000056.1:1299-1446 GCA_001817615.1 Candidatus Buchananbacteria bacterium RIFCSPLOWO2_02_FULL_46_11b
TAAGCTGCTTGTTTTTCAATTTCAATTTTTTGGCGGTTTTAGGGTCGAGATGAAAATGGCGCCGGGCGGCAATCAGGGCGCGGCGGCTGATTTTGCCCTTGGGCCCGATAATCTCGGCCAAAAGGCCGCCGCCGGGTTTGTCCGGGC
>MHIR01000056.1:1461-4056 GCA_001817615.1 Candidatus Buchananbacteria bacterium RIFCSPLOWO2_02_FULL_46_11b
CTCGGTCAAAGAAATCTCCACCTGGGTATTTTTCCGCTCCGGCCCGAGAATTCTCAAATTTTTCAGCATTTTATCGCCGATTTTGACATCCACGGTTTCTTTGGCCGCGAATTGGCCGGTTTGCGACAGCGGCTTTTCGGGCGTTAATTTATAGCCCGGGCCGTAGATTAAATCCAAATCTTGGCGGGAAATATGGCAGTGACGGGCGGAGATTTCAATGATGACTTTCATGAATTTATTTAAAGTAAATTAAAAGCGAGTTAATAGTAAATTAAAAGTAAATTAATAGCTATCTTCTAATTTTAGACCGTTGAATAATTCAAGTTATCCGCATCTACCCCGTTAGAAATAAATTTCT
The DNA here is from genome assembly GCA_001817615.1 of Candidatus Buchananbacteria bacterium RIFCSPLOWO2_02_FULL_46_11b. Classification (GTDB taxonomy): domain Bacteria; phylum Patescibacteriota; class Patescibacteriia; order Buchananbacterales; family UBA6539; genus 02-FULL-45-11b. Next base: position 1,820 of record MHIR01000056.1, read on the forward strand.
AACGGGGTAAATCCGCTTCTATAACTCTAAATTAAGCCAAAAATGAAATTAGTACAAGCTATTAAAAATAATTAATCAACGATCTCAATTTACTTTTAATTTACTCGTAATTTACTATTACTTTACTTTTTTTAATAGTTCCTGGCGCGTTAAAAGCCCGGTTTCCGCTCCGACTCTGGTTAAAACCGCGGCGCTGTTGGCCATCCCCCATTTTAGGGCCCGGCTCACGTCTTTTTCCGCCAATAAACCGGCTAAAAAACCGGAGCCGAAAGCGTCGCCCACGCCCGTGGTATTAATCATTTTGGCTCTTAAAATCTTTTGGCGCAGAATCTTTTTGCCGTCATAGCCCCAGGCGCCTTTTTTGCCGTCGGTGATAATCACCAGCTTCGGACCCCATTCCTGCAAGATATTCAATAAATAAATCGGCCGGTTCAAGTGATTGGGGTTTTTCCGGCCTAATTTCACGCCCGAGAGCGCCAATTCAATCGCTTCGTCTTTATTGACCATTAAAATCTGGGTTTGCTTCAAAAAATTGGCCAAAACCCGCTTGCCTGACGCCAGCTGAACCGCGCCCGGATTCCAAAAAATTTTAATATCCCGGCTTTTGGCGAAATTAAAAATCGCTTTTAAATTTTTCTGCCAGTCTTTGCCCGAAAGCGAAGTCAGGTAAAGCCACGGGCACTTAAGTCCGGCAAAATCTTTGGGCTTGAAAACAAAATTATTAAACGCCCCGCGCTCGGCAAAAATCACGTGTTCGCGCTCTTTTTTGTCTAAGGCGACAATAAAAGAATAACCGGTCGGCGCTTGGCGGTCAAGCTGGACAAACTGGCCGCTGATTTTTTCTTTTTTTAATTTGGCCAGAATTTCTTTGCCCGCTTCGTCGGCGCCAAGCCGGGTGGCAATGGCGGCAATAAATCCCAGCCGCGTCAAAGAGACGGCCGCGTTGGCCGCCCCGCCGCCCAGGGTCAGATGGGATTCAGTCGGGCTGATTTTCGCGCCGTATTCAAAACCAAGCATCCGCTGGGCCGTTAAATTCTCCGGCGTGGAAAAAACCTTTCCCTGGTCCGTGTAGAAAGTGAAATCCAAAACCGCGCCGCCGATGGCAATAACGTCAATTTTTTTCATAATTATTTTGATAAAGTGAATTACGGGTAAATTAACCGTAAATTAAGCCACTTAATTTACTTAATTTACTTTTAATTTACTAATTATATTATAACACAAATCTGCCAATTACAAAACCCCGGCCTAAACCGGGGCTTTAAAAAATTAAACAAAGCGCGTTATAAAATCAGAATCTGGCCGGTGACGGTTTCGGCAAAATGAAACTTGACCAAAATCATGGCCAGCAAAAGCGCGATTAAGGCCGCGCTTTGCAGAATAACCGAAGGATGCTGGACCTGGATTTTGACGAAAATATTGAGGCCAAGGGAAATCAGTATGAAAATCAAGAAAGCGATGAAGAAAATATTGGAATATTCTATCACCCAGTCCGCCAAAGTTTTAGCCGCCTGCTTTTCGGCGTTAACTATGATAATGCCGTTATTGCTGATGCCGGCGTTCAAATCCTGGACAGACGGCAATTGCGCTAATTCGGCCGGGGCCGGCATCTCCGGCAAAGCGATTTCTTCGCCCGCCACGCCGCCGGGCTTGGCCGCCGGCGCCGAAGGCGGCGCCACCGGCGTTTTTATTGTCGGGGCAACCGCCGGTTTTTTTGCCGGCTGGGCAGCTTTAGCCGCCAAAGGTTTATCGGCTTGAACCAAGGGAACGAGATCTTGACGCTTTGTGCCGAAAAATTCCACCAGCAGAGTCGTGGGATGGCCGCTTAATTTGCCGTATAAAACCGCGATTCCCACTTCCTGATATTTCGGATTGACGATATTTCTTTTGTGGCTCGGGCTTTTCATGAAAGCGTCCTGAACCGCCTCGGCCGTACTGAAATCCATGGCCAAATTTTCGCCGGCATAGACATAATCATACTGGTCTTTGTCAATCCATTGCCATGGCCGCTTGCCTTCGGGCGTGTCATGAGCGAAGTAATCGCGCTTGATCATATCTTCGGCTTTCTGCCTCGCATACTCGGACAAGAGCGGATTTTCCTTCAAGGGATTGGCGCTTTCCGCCAGGCGCGATTGATTGATTAAAGAAATCATGTTGGCCGAAATAATCGCCGACATCTGCGCCGGGCTGGGATAGGTAAAAAACAAAAATCCGGTGACTAAAACTTTTACCGCCAC
>MHIR01000056.1:4104-5185 GCA_001817615.1 Candidatus Buchananbacteria bacterium RIFCSPLOWO2_02_FULL_46_11b
CTTAAAGCTGTTTTTAATGTTGGGAATAAATAAATTAATCAGCAAATCGGCGGAATCCCGAAAAAATCGGCTGGCGGTTTCCTCGCCGCCTGACAGCTCTTTTATTTCCCGTTTTTCCCCTTTTAAAAACCGGTGCCAGCGCTTGGGATGAAGGTATAAAAAAAGACAACCCAAAGCGTTAAAAGCCACGATAATCAATCCGATTATTTTAATATTTTGGGCTTTTTCGGGTTGTTCTCGCTTCTTGCCAAACATATAATTAAAGGCTTATTTATTGTTGTTTTTATTATAGCATAAGAGCAAGATTTTGTCAAATCCGAATAAACTCCGTGGAATTCCCGTGTTGTGTGTTTAATGCGAATTCCCGACGATTGCCTTTGGCAATGTCGGGATCCCGATTTCGCCAAAGACGGATGTCGGGACTACGAATGGCTATGCGAATACAACAAATACTACGAATGCTCAAATTCGTTGTGTTAGTTGTAGATGTTGCATTTTGAAATAGAATTCGCGCCGAATTTATGGCAAACTTTTATAAACCACCAAAAAAGTGTCAAAAAGACAAAGTTTTAAAGTATCAAAAAACAAAGGGATAAAATCTTTAAGCATTTAACTTGCGGAGACGGAAAGCAAACCCGTGGCCCGGACCCCACCGGCTGCCGGGCTCGGCCCAACTGCCGCGCAGCCACAAGCCGCCACCGAGCCGGCGCAGGTAAAACACGTTCGGGCTGCCGTCCGAGTCGACTATTTGTTTCATGCCAATATTTAACCATTCATCTAATGGCTGGTTGATATATTGTTTTCTTAACTGGGGCCCGGTTTCCGCCGGACAAAGCTCTAAGCCTAATTCTTCGGCTTTTTGGTAAATCTCTTCCGTGGTCGCGCCTTTTGGAAAACCCAGGTCGCTTACTTTAAGCCGGATTAAAGAGATTGATTCCGGCGTTTTGGAAACCGTAAATTCGGGGTTTTTAAGCATATCTGACGCATTACTGGAAACTTTAAATTTTTCCTTGATTTCGCGGATTAGGTCATTCTTGTCTTGGCCGCCGATATTTACTTCCATCCGCCTGATTCTGCCTTC
>MHIR01000057.1:0-2869 GCA_001817615.1 Candidatus Buchananbacteria bacterium RIFCSPLOWO2_02_FULL_46_11b
GGCCGGGGCGGTCTTTGACGAATTCAATCATTGATTCGTCTTGGCCCAAAAGCGCCAGAATTTTTTTGACAATCTCCAAATTATTAATATCTTCGGTCAGACCGCCAAGACAGTAAGTTTCGCCGATTTTTCCCTTACTTAAAATTAAATCAATCGCCCGGCAATGGTCGGCCACGTAAAGCCAGTCGCGCACGTACAGCCCGTCGCCGTAAACCGGGACTTTTCTGCCTTCCAACAGATTGGTGATGGCCAAAGGAATGAATTTCTCCGGAAACTGATAGGGCCCGAAATTATTGGAGCAGTTGCTGATGGTAATCGGCAGCTGGTGCGAATAGAAATAAGACCTGACCAAATGGTCCGCCGCCGCTTTGGAAGCCGAATAGGGATTGCGCGGATTATACGGCGTCTTTTCGTCAAACTTGCCTTTTGAATCCAGAGCCAAGGCGCCGAAAACTTCATCCGTGGAAATATGGTGGAAGCGCTTGTTAAAATCCTTGGCCGCGGCTAAAAGAATCTGCGTGCCCAAGACATTGGCTTTGATAAACTCGCCGGCGTCAAGAATGGAGCGGTCCACATGCGACTCGGCCGCGAAATGGACAATCCCGTCGCAGTCTCTGACTAAGGGCTGAACCATGTCCAGATTGCAAATATCGCCCAAAACGAATTTATAATTGGGATCCCCCTCGGCCGCCTTTAAATTCTCAAGGTTGCCGGCGTAGGTTAATTTATCCAGATTGACAATCTGGTCTTGGGGATGATTTTTCAGCCAGTAAAGGATGAAGTTTGAACCGATAAATCCGGCGCCGCCGGTGACTAGTAGACGCATAATGTTTTTGTTAAAAATTAACTTCTATCTTACGCTCAGTAAAGAATTAAGCAAGATAAGCGAGATAAGCAAGATAAGCAAGATAAGAAATTAAACTTTGTTCTTATCTTGCTTATCTTGCTGAAAACTTATCTTGCTTACAAGACTTTTTTAAGCTTCTCCGCCGTTGCCTCAAGTTCGCCGGCGCTGTACTGCCGCTGGGGCCAAAGCTTCAGCCCGTCGCCTTCAAACCTGGGAATCACATGGAAATGCAGGTGCGCGATGAGCTGACCGGCCGCGGGATCGTTGTTTTCCGTCACGTTATAGCCTTGATAATTCAAGCCGATTTTTAAAGCCAAACCGACTTTTTTTACCGCGGAAATCACCTGGCTTAAAACCTCGGCCGGCGCTTCCTCAATATTGGCGTAATGCTTTTTGGGAATAACTAAAGTATGGCCGGGATGAACCGGATTAATATCCAAAAACGCCAGTACTTCGTCGGTTTCATAAACTTTGGCGCCGGGAATCTCGCCGGCAACTATTTTACAAAATACGCAATCCATATGACTTTATATCTCATTTTACCTTATAAAAAACAAAGTGTTTGTCTTCAAAAATTTTAGCAAAATATCGCTCATTAATCAAGTCAGCCGAAAGTCGCAATTCCTCGCCTCCGGCACCTAAAGGGTATTTGTCCAGCCAAAAATTAATCGGGTAAAAACCATCGCCTTTAAGCAGTAATAAGGCGTCAATCGGGCCGAAGGGCGCCATTTTTAATTTTTGGTAAAAATCTTTGGCGCTGGAAGCGGCCGTCAGATTGGAAATAAAATAAAAACGGTCAAAAAACCCGGCCGCGGGATGGGAAAAATGGATATTATAGCTGATATAATAATTCAAAGGCAAAAAGGCGGAAACTTCGCCCAGGCCGCTTGATAAAACGGTCAGCTCGGACAGATTATCAATTGATTCCAAGCCTTCAATTAAATCAAGATATTCTTCCCGCAGCGGCTGTTTGACGGCTAAAAATTGCTTTCTGGCGCCGGGATCATCCATAAAACTGCCGCCTAAAAGCTGGCTGGCTAAAATTATCCAGCCCAGGATAAACAAGCCGGACATTATATTTTGATTTTTAATTTTATCATTAATGAATTCCGCGAGGCCAAAAGCCAAAGCCATTGATATGGCCGCGCCGCCGAAAAATAAAAACGGCTTTTGCGGCAAAAACGGGGCTTGAAAAACAATAATCGCCAGCAGATTAATCAGCTGCCAGACATAGGCCGAAAGCAAAAGCAAACCCAAGGCCTTGAATCGCGCCTTTTTCCAATAAAAAATTATGGCCGATAAGCCGGCCAAAGCGGCCAGTCCGAAAATTGAAAAATTAAAAAACGGCAAATACAAATTCAAATCTTCGGGAATAAAAAACGCCGGCTGCCAATTGTCCGAACCGAAAGCCAGATAGGAATTAAACAAGGGCCAGGTGTAAGGCAAAGAAATTGCGATTACCAGCAAGGCAATTGCCGCCAGCCGGCCGAAATAATACGGAATTTTTGCCGGGCAAAAAAGCTTAAATAAAGCCAAGGCGAGAAAAATCGGAAAAAACCAAAAGTAAAAGGTTAGAAACAGCAGCCCTCCGGTCAGACCATAGATCATTATTTTTAATCGGCCTAAGGTTTGATAAAAAAGATCATCAAGCAAAAAAACCGACCACAAAACAATCAAAACGGCCGAAACGAATTCATAGGGCTTGAAAATAATGGCGGCCGGTTCAGCCACCACCATGACCAAAGCCGGCGCCAAAACTAATTGCCATCCCAAAAGTTTATCCTCTTCTCTTTTGCGCCAAAAAAGCCACTGCCAAAAATAAACCGCCAGGGGCAATAAAAATAAAACCAAAAAAACGCCCAGCCGGCCGGCCTGAACGCCGTTTAATTTGAAAAGATAACCCAGGCCGCCGGCGGCCCAAAAGTAAAGCGGCGGATAAAACGGCGGCAGGCCGGAGTAAAAAAAATCGGAAAAAAATTGGCCGGAAGCGGCTTTTTCCAAAAAAGCGAAAACAAAAATCTC
>MHIR01000057.1:2882-5015 GCA_001817615.1 Candidatus Buchananbacteria bacterium RIFCSPLOWO2_02_FULL_46_11b
CCCCACCAAGGCAGCTGGGAGTGCAAAGATAAAAAGAAATAAGACCCGGCCGAAAACAAAGAAATCAGCCCGACGAATAAAATCGGCTTTTTAAACCTGAAGTAAAAACCGATCCCCAAAGCGATGAAGATATAAAAAAGCAGCTTGATGACTGCCAATTGCCAGATTTCTTTGGCGGAGAAAAACAGCTCCATATTTTTTGATTACCCGCCGCGGGTTATTTCTTTCGGCCACTGATAAGGAATTTCCGGCGCGTTCCAGGCGACCCGGTATTCATCCGGCTCTTTATAATTATAGGTTTTTGTCGGCAAATTGATAATCCGCGCTTCTTTACAGTCAACCGCCGTAAAGCCGTGAAAAACGCCCCGGGGAATTTTTAAAATTATATGTTGCCCCTGGGTTCTTGGCTCGGCCAAAATAAATTCCTGCACCTCGCCTTTGGTCGGCGAATCCGGCCGGGAGTCGTAAAGCACGACCAAAGCCCGGCCGAAAACGCAGCAAAAATGGTCGGTTTGCAATTTATGATAGTGCCAGGCCTTGGCCGCGCCGCGGCTCACCCCGGTCATGTAAACCTGGCCGAACTTTTCAAAAATTTCATCGTCGTTTCTTAGCATTTCCATTAAAAAGCCGCGGTCATCGGGCAGGACTTTAAGCTCTTTGATTTTTACTCCGTCAATCATAGTGTGTAGTGATTAAATTAAGCCCGCTTCGACCGCCCGCCTTGACTCGGCGAGGCAGGCGAAGCGTGGCGAGCAAGATAGGCAAGATAAGCGAGATAAGAAGCTAAACTTTGGTCTTATCTTGCTTATCTTGCTGAAAACTTATCTTGCTGTATTATAACGCAAACCGCCGCGATAATCAAGAGCCAAACCGGATTAAACCAATTGGACACAAAACCGGGAAAAACATAGTCAACGGCAAATAACGCCAAAAAAGTGATAAAAGAAACGGGAAAAATTACGGCCGCCAGCTCCCGCCAAAAGTCCCATTTTTTTCCGAATAAATTAAGCTTGATTTTCATCGGCTCAAAATTATTTTTAATTCTTTAATTTTCAATTCGCCGCCCGGCGCCTGGCTGGTGGCGATTAAAAACCGCTTGACGTTTTTTTGCGAATATAATTTCGTCAGGTCAAAATCAAAAATCGCCTGCTTAAAGCCGTCTTGCAAATCCGCTTGGGCCATCGGTTTTTTAACCTCGTATTGCCAGCCCGGCCCGGTCTGGCCGCCCAGACCTTCCAATTGCCGGCCGTCTTCTTGGTAAACCAGATAAACCCGGGCGCGGATAAACCAAGGCAGGGCGCGCAAATCAAAATAAACCGGATTTTCCAAAACCGCCGGCCGGCCGTTTTCCAGCTTCAAGCGGACATCCGGCCCCAGCCGGGTAATGGCGCGCGAATCTTTACCCAATTGCGCCTGAATGACAATCTGGCCCGAGCGGGGAAAATTCAAATTCGCCAGCCAAAGGACTAAGCCGAGGGCGGCGACGATTAATACGGCCTTGATGATTTTTAAAAACTTTTTTTCCATTTTTAATTTAAATCAAAATCTAAAAGCCTTAAAGCGCCAAATTCAATCCGCCAGTTGGCGGACCAGACAAATAGGGAATAATTTTACTTATTTATCACCTGATACAAAATCTCTTGTTCGAAACTCTTGATTAATTCCAGTTTCAACCCCTCTCCCAAATCCAAGGCCGGCTCCGGCCCCAGGGCGTAATAATAAACCGGCGCTTTTTCAAACAAAGCCGGCAACAAGCCTAAAATCTCCTGGTTTAAAGACAAGGCGTTAAAAGTATGAATGACTTTTCTTTCCGGGAAAAAAACTTTGTCTTTGCGCACGGCGATTATTACCGCGTCCGGCGGCATTAAAATATTAACGAGGCCGGCGATGTTTTCATATTCGGCAATGCGCTCTCGCACCGGCAATAAGCTGTCGGGCTTGGCGGTTAAAACCAGACCGGCGGACTGGTAGAATAAGCCGGCTAAAAGCAAAATTAAAACCAAAGTTTTCCATCGGCCGCGAAACAAGCTGGTCAGCCAAAGCAGGGCCAGGGCGGCAAAGGGTAAAACCAAAATAAAAAGCGGCAGCCAATAGCGGACATATGACAGTCCCAGGGTGTTAAGATTAACCGTT
>MHIR01000057.1:5043-8169 GCA_001817615.1 Candidatus Buchananbacteria bacterium RIFCSPLOWO2_02_FULL_46_11b
AACTGCCAGCTGCCGTAATAAATCGCCAGCCAAATCATTAAAAATAAGCCAAACAAGCCGTAGCCGAAAATCTCGTCTTTTTGCCCCCGCTTGGCCGTAAGGAACGCCGCCAGACCCAGAAGCGCCAAAAGGGAAAACCACCAGGTTCGGCTGACATAGTGATTCCAAAAATTATGGATTATCAGATTCGGATGAAAGCCGAAAGGCAAAAGCAAAGAATTGGTCAGCTGGCAGACTGAACAATTTGAGGCACTGGCGCCTTCTTGGAGCTGGCTGTAGCCGGAAGCCAGAAAATCGCCGTATAAAACCTGCTGCCAGACAACCGACGGCAAAACCGCCAGAACGACAACCGTTAAAAATAAAATCACTTGCCTGATTTTTATTTTTTCCCTAAACCAGAAAAAAATCGCCAGATAAAGCGCGCCCAGCCAGAGGAATTCCGACGGCCGGAAGGAAAAAGCCAGACCGGCAAAAAACGCGGAAAAGAAAACCGGGCCGAATTTGAGGCGGTCGGCGTCTTTGTCTTTGATTAAAAAATAAAGGCTGATTAGCAAAAAAGAAATAAAAGAAACATTGGGCAGCGTCGGCGCGGCCGAATAATACCACCAGGCCGGATGAAAAAGCATTAAAATCGCCGCCAGCAAGGCGACCTTTTGGTCAAAAATTCTTTTAATCACGCCGAAGAAAGCCAAAACCCCGAAGAGCGCCAAAAACGGCGTCGGATAAATAATTAAATTGAGGCCAAAAATTTTGGCCAGCAAGCCGTAAAATAAAATCAAGCCTAAAAAGCTGCCCGGCACCAGCGCCCCGTCGGGCCGGACATTGAAACTGCGGGGATGAATCTGATTTTTCGCGGCCGAGTTAAGCGGCTCGGGCACGGCCAAATCGCCGGTTTTGGCGTAATTAGCGATCCAAAAGTAGTTGGCGGTCTCATCCGGCCAGTCAAACCGCGGCTGGAGGCCAAAGCCGGTGTTAATCGGCGTTGCCAGCCAAAAATTAACCGCCCCAAAAACTGCCAGCAAAACCAGCAGGCTAAAAATCGGCTTTTTAATTAAATTGACCAAATTATTCATATTTCTAATAATCTAGCCGCTAGTGGCTATCACCCAATACCTAATACCTATCGCCTAATACCTAACACCTAACATTATAGCAAAAAATCCGGGTTTTGTGCTAAAATGAGGATATGAGGGCGTTGATTAACGAAAAAATCATTTGAGAAGGGATAAGAAGGCATAAGAGGGCTTAAAAAGTGAAGAAGATTAGAAGGCGAAGAAGGCAGAGAAGATGAAGAGGTTTAAAGATGAAACATTTTTTAATCCTTTTAACCCCTCTGAATTAAACGCCATCTCGCCCTCTTATGCCCTCTGAATCTTCTCGCCCTCTTGCCCTCTCAAGCCCTCTTATGCCTTCTTAACCCTTCTAATAACGCTCTTATCCTAAACTTATTATGGAGGAAAAAATCGGCAAAATAAAATACCTGGCCCTGTCTTTCAGCGCCTGCCTGATTTTAGCGGTTAACTTTCTTTATTGGCGCCAGCCGACCCTGGGCGTCGCTTTCGGCCTGATTTATTTGATCTTTTGCGGCTTTATCGGCGGCTCGCTTTTTACTTTGAAAAAAGGCTGGCAGATAATCTTTGGCTTGATTTTAATTTTTGCCTCAATCGCGATCTTCGGCGCCCTGGCCATCTATTTTTACCGCTTCACCGATTATCTTTTTATTTTTTTGCTGTTTTTAATCCCGGCCGGACTTTTTATCCCCTACGGCCAAACTCGGCCGAAAGAAAAATTTTTCTTGTTTAGGACCCTGAAAGATTACCTGGAAAAATTCTCCGAGCGCCAGGAACCGAAAGCCAATTCGCTTTTGGTTTTTATTTACTTGTTTTTCGCGGCCGGCGGCCTGATTTTTCTTTTTGAGGGCCAAACCGCCGAAGCGATCCAGTCGCCCTGGCAAACCGTGAACCGCTTGTTTTTCCTTTTTTATTTCCTGGCCACGGCGACTTTACTGGCTTATCTTTTTAATTCCCGGCGCACTAAACTGCCTTTGCTTTTGCTTGTAAGCCACGCCTTTTTGTCAAGCGGCGCGGCTTTAATTGTTTATAAAATCGGCTTTGGCTTTGACCCATTCATCCATCAGGCCGCGGAAAAAATCATAAATCTTGCCGGCACGATTGCCCCCAAGCCCCTTTACTATCTGGGCCAATACGCCCTGGCGGTTTTTTTGTCCCGCTTAACCGTTTTGGATATTTCCTTGATTGATAAAATTTTAGTCCCGTTTTTATTCGCGCTTTTCCTGCCAACCGTGGCTTATTACGTTTTTTGCCACTGGCTGGAAAAAAAATACGCCTTGATTCTGGCTTTGGCCGTTTTAATCATCCCTTATTCGGGCTTTATTATGACCGCGCCCCAAAACCTGGCCAACTTGTTTTTTATTATAACGATCCTGCTTTCTTTTTTGTACTTTCAAGACATCGTTAAAGCGCCGGTCTTGTATTTCTTGGCTTTAGCCGCGATCGCCATTCATCCGCTGGCCGGCATCCCTTTGATTATTGTTGTTTTTCTGCTTAATCTTTTTAAGGTTTTTTATAAAAGTTACCGCCAATATTTAAGCCTTTATCTTTTTACTTCCCTGATCTTTATCTTTGTCTTGCCTTTAGTATTCTTAGTAAACGGCTCGGGCCTTGATTTGGCGCCGGTTTTAAGCCGCGCAAACTGGCCCCGGCCGGTCTGGGTGGAAAAATTTGATCTGCCGCTTGATTTGGCTTATCTGGTTTATCAAAACAAAATCTTTATTTTCGGCCTGATAATTTTAGCCGGGCTTTATTATTTGGCCAAACACAAGCTTTTAAAAAACAACGCCGGCTTTCTGGCCGCGGCGTTCATTATTTTTGCCAATTTCCTACTGACTAAATATTTTATCACTTTTCCCGGCCTGAATGAAAACGATAAAAGCCAGTTCGTCAATCGGCTGGCGACTTTGGCCTTTTACGTCTTAATTCCCTATTTTTTAATCGGCCTTTATTGGCTGCTAAAAAAATCCGGATTTGAAGGCGCCTGGCAAAAAACCTGGCCCACGAAATTATTCGCGGTTTTTCTTTTAGCCGGCGGCTTGAGCGTTTCCCTGTA
>MHIR01000057.1:8194-11710 GCA_001817615.1 Candidatus Buchananbacteria bacterium RIFCSPLOWO2_02_FULL_46_11b
TACGAACCGGCTAAATTCTTCAGCCTTTCCGAGTCCGATATCCGGGCGGTCAATTTTATTGAACAAACCGCCGGCTCCGACCATATCGTTTTGGCCAACCAAATGGTCGGCGCGGCCGCGATCAGGGAGTTTGGCTTTAAAAAATACTATAACAACCAATTTTATTACTCCATGCCCATGGGTTTTCCCCGGACGCTTTATGATTATTACCTGGAAATGGTTTACGGCGGCGCCAAAAGAGAAACCATGGAAAAAGCCATGAACGAAGCCGGCGTGGCCGAAGCTTTCTTTGTCATTAATAAATATTGGGACAATTCGGAAAAAATCGCAGAACTCGCCGCCCAAACCGCGGATGAAACCTATTTCAACGTGGATGAAGGGAAAATTTATATTTTCCGGTATGTGCTGGGGCCGAATAAGAAATAACTCGCTTTTTTCTTAACTTGCCTCCCCTCTCCCTGTCCCTCCCCCCGATTGCCCGCTTCGACTCGCGAAGCGAGGCAATGGGGGGAGGGAACTATTTTTATTAGGGCTTATTAAAAAAGGTTGTTTTATCTGTTTTAAAGCGATGTCGCTTATTATTCAGTAACTGAAATTATTTTAGCAGCGACAGGTCGCGACCTGTCGCTGCTAAACCCGTCTTTTGTTCCCTCCCCCCTGCCCGCCTCGCCACTTACTTGATTATTATTGTAGTAGCAGTTAGTCCCGACTTATTTTTATATAATAAATCAGGACTAAACATTTTTACTTATTGCCATATTAATGGCGAGGCGGGCGGGGGTGAGGGTGTGGTATAAAAAAACGAGCGTAAGTAGACCCGCTCGCTGATTGCTCTAAATTATACCAGACTCAACAGCTTCTTAATATAGCTGGCCGCCGAATAATTCCTGACGGAAATAAAGCAATTCTTTTTTAAATTTTCAATCTCCCCCGGCTGGCGCAGGAAATGCTCCAAAACTTCAATCAGATTTTTTTCGTTGCCCGGCGCGAAAGTAAAGCCGTTGTAATCGTCTTTGACGATCTCAACAATGCCGCCGATATCCGAGGCGATCACCGGCACATTGGCCACCAAACTCTCATAAATCACGGTCGGCGAATTCTCGTAGCACAAAGACGGCACGACGACCAAATCCGCCTGGCGGTAATAGTCAATGACCTTGAATTGGTCCACCCGGCCGACCAGCTCAAAACGCGCGTCGTTTTCCACCATTTTTTCCACGTCTTTTAAGGCGCTGCCCGAACCGACGATTTTTAAACGCCAATTGGCTGAATTTAATTTTTTGCAGGCGCTGATTAAAAATAAAATGCCCTTGAATTTTTCTAGCTGGCCGACGTAGAGCAAATCAATTTTTTCTTTCGGCCCTTCGGCTTCCGGCAGTTTTTCCACTTTCCTGAAAACCACGGGATTGGGCAAAACCAAATTTTTACTTTCATAAAAAAATCCCCGCTGGCGGTAATAATCAAGCAGCCACTGCGACGGCGAAATAACCCGCTCGGGACTGCCAAAGAGGCGGCGGCAGATTTTTTCGTAAACCTTGTCAATGACGACAAACGGCTTTTCGGCGCCGAATAAAATCAGGCCCGAGGGCCGCGAGAGCTGGACGTCATGGATGGTGTGCCAATGCCGCCAGCCGCATTTTTTAATCGCTTTGGGAATCAGATAGCCCAGGCCTTTTAAATTATGGGTCATGACGAGATCGGGCTTTTCGGAGCTTAAAATCTTTTTGACGGAGAAATAACCGAAAAAGTTAAACACATCAAGGGGATGCCAAAAAATCCTCAACCAAATCGGCCGCTTACTGATATCCAAAAAAGAAAAGATATTAAGCGGATTGATCCGATAAATGGTCAGTTTGCCCTCGCGCGCCACGCCGCTTTTGCGGCCCAGGGTGATAACCGCGACCTGATGATTTTCCCGCAAAAGCTCTTTGACGATAATTTCGGTTACCACTTCGGCTCCGCCGCGCTCGTAAGGGGCGTATAAGCTGTTGATGAGGCAGAATTTCATGTTAGGAATTAGGATATTAGGAGTTAGGATATTAGGATTTTAATTTATCTTTTTCAAATAGTTTCAGGCCGGTAAAAATAACCGGGCCCAATCCGTCAATCCCCGCGTCAACCAGGCTGGCACTCCGGCCGGCGGTAAAGGACTGGTGATACTCGTCGGTAAAAGCATAAAATAAAGACAGGATTAAAGCAAGCGCCAAGGCCGGAGTTTTGGGCGCCTTATGCCCCAAAAGCGCCCGAAACAGCAAAAAAGCCAAAACAAAATATTCGGCCAGGTGGGCGATTTTTCTAAAAATCAAATCCCAGAGCGGCTCAAGTTCAGATTTCAGGTTCGGCTGGGACGAGAAGTAGTAGATGACCATTAACCAGCCGATGACGGCCAGCCAGTTTAAAATTGATTTATGGTTTTTTAACATATATTTTTACCAGAACAAGAGAACAAAAGAACAATAGAACAAATTTTTTGGTAGAGACGCAAAATCTTGCGTCTCTACATTATTTTAATTTTTGTTCTTTTGTTCTCTTGCCTGCCCCGTGTGGCATCACGGGGTTCTTTTGTTTTTATATCTAATTCATTGATATACCTTTTCCAGCATCCGCCCGATCATCACCCAATCATATTTTTCTTCAACCTTCCGCCTCCCCGCCTCGCCGAATTGCCGGGCAATCTCCGGGTTTTCCAAAAAATAATTAATCTTCCCCGCCAAATCGTCCGGATCTTTGATTTTGGCTAAAAGCCCGTTTTGTCCGTCAAAAACCATGCTTCTGACGCCCGCCAAATTTGAGGCCACCACCGGCTTGGCGCAAGCCATGGCTTCCACCAAAGCCAGGCCGAAAGCTTCGGACTTGTCCACCGAAGGCAAGACCGCCACGTCGGCTAAATTATAGTATTTGGGCAAATCGGCGTTGGCAACATAGCCGGCAAATAAAATCCGCTTGTCCAAATTCAACTGGCTGGCCAAATCCTGGTACCGCGGCTTTAAATCCCCTTCCCCGACAATTAAAAGCTTCCAGCGATACGGCGCCTGGCGCAGCCGGGCCATGGCTTCAATCAGATATTCCACGCCCTTGAAATAGTGGGCCGAATCCAGGCCGCCGACAAATAAAACGACTTTATCGCCGGTTTCAATTTCATGCTTTTTTAAAAGCTCCGCGTCCTTGGGCCGGGGCGAAAAAATCTTGCTGTCAACGCCGTTGGGCGCTTCAATGAACTTGGCCGGACTTTTTTCCATCAATTTCGCTAAATTGGAATTCTGGCCGTAATCAAGCGAGGTTAAAATCACTTTGTCGGCTTTTTTAATAATCCGGGGCAGGATGAATCGGTTATGGAATTTAAAAAATAATTTTAAAAATCCTTTGCCGACGACGTCCATGTGGTAATGTAAAATCAGCTTTGGACTTTGGGCTTTGGGCTTTGGGCTTGCCGCTCTAAGCCCTAAGCTCAAAGCTCTAAGCCAAATTACTTCCGCGCCGCCGAAAAATGGATAATGCAGATGGATAATATCAAAG
>MHIR01000057.1:11735-12172 GCA_001817615.1 Candidatus Buchananbacteria bacterium RIFCSPLOWO2_02_FULL_46_11b
TTTAAAAGCGGCGGCAGGCGCTTGATCGTTAAATCCGTGATTTCCTCTTTCACTGGCTGGTATAAAGGCGTAAAAACCACGGCTTCATGTCCCAGTTTTTTCAATTCCCTGGCATTGGCGGCCGCGACGTTGCCGATGCCGCCGGCATAAGGGGGAAAAGTCGGGGTGACTATGGCAATCTTCATAAATTTGATATAATAATTTTAGCTGATTCATTGAAATAAAACAACCCTGGCCCGGATAAAATCTTGATAAATAAGCTATTTCCATTAATTATCCCAATAACCTGGCAATTATAAGCTCTGAATCCGCTTTAAAATATCTTTAAGTAATTTTTACTAAAATAACATATAATAAAACAAGGATATAACAGGGTTATATCAGCCGATTTTTTAAAAAACAATTACTAAATTTAGATAAAAAATCAACTACTTCGC
>MHIR01000057.1:12291-12721 GCA_001817615.1 Candidatus Buchananbacteria bacterium RIFCSPLOWO2_02_FULL_46_11b
TCCCATACTGAACATGGTAATACTGACGATTTCAATGCCTCTTTATGTAGTAATTTTTTTCCCAATTGCATTTATTCCTAGTCAATTTAAGACCCTGTTTTTCGGTGACAGCTTTTTTGGATTTTTTAGTTTACCAAATGGACTTGGTTTGATTTATGTCTACCTATTTTGGTTAATAATCCCTTCAATTTATGGATATGCTCGTCAAATCGGCCTTTCTAAACGAGAAACTAGAAAAAAATTACAAGAAGATAGCCCAAAAAGTAATAACGGCACATAACACGGTATATCTGCAAGGGCTAAAGCCACATTTCGCCACTTTATTTAAATATTAATGGATGTGGCGAAACGTCAGATATACCGATCCGTTATATTCAATTGAGAAAGGCTTTTTTATTTTGATGGGCGGAGTTTCTTTTAAGTAAAGTTT
>MHIR01000058.1:0-12577 GCA_001817615.1 Candidatus Buchananbacteria bacterium RIFCSPLOWO2_02_FULL_46_11b
CGCCATCAAAATACCGGCAATCGTGCCGACCATTAACATGGCGGCCACGGCTTCCGCGCCGATGCCCAGGAGTCTGAAACCCATGCCGACGGCAATGGGAAATAAAATTGCGAGCAATCCCGGGGCAATCATTTCTTTCAAAGCGCCCTTAGTGACGATATCCACGCAGCGGCCGTAATCGGGCTTGTCTGTTCCGGCCAAAATTCCCGGCTTTTCTTTGAACTGAGCCCGAACATCGTTAATGACGTAATAAGCGGCCCGGCCCACGGCGCGGATCGCCAAAGCGGAAAATAAGAAAACCAACATCGCGCCCAATAAGCCACCGACAAAAACCGCCGGCTTGGCGATATCAACGCTTTCCAGCGGAGTGCCGTAATTTCTAACTTCGTCCAAATAAGCGGAGAAAAGCAGGAAAGCGGCGAGGGCGGCCGAACCGATGGCATAGCCCTTGGTCAAAGCCTTGGTCGTGTTGCCCACGGCGTCCAAACGATCTGATTTTTCCCGGGCTTCGGCCGGCTGTTTGCTCATTTCCACGATGCCGCCGGCGTTATCGGCAATCGGGCCGAAAGTATCCATGGCTAAAATATAAGCCGCGGTGGCTAACATGCCCATCGTCGCCACGGCCGTGCCGAACAAGCCGGCATTGGGAAAGCCGGAATTCTTGCCTAGATAGTAAGCGCTTAAAATCGCCGCGGAAATTACCAAAACCGGCAAGGCCGTAGATTCCAAGCCGACCGCGATGCCGGAGATAATATTGGTGGCCGGACCGGTCTGGGAAGCCTCGGCGATTGATTTGACCGGGCGATATTTGTATTCGGTGTAGTATTGCGTGATAAAAACAAAAGCCATGGAAGTAACAACGCCGATAATGCCGCAGGCGAAAAAGTACAACCAGGCATTGGGTACAGCTTCATTATATAAAAGCAATCTGGTCGCCAAACCGAAACCCAGCATAGCCAAGATTACGGCCAGGTAGTAGCCGCGGTTAAGCGATTTCATCGGGTCTTCATTTTCTTTAACCTTAACCGCCATAATGCCGACAACGGAAGCGATGATGCCGAAAGCGCGCGCAACCAGCGGAAAAAGCATGACGCCTAAAACCCAGGCCGGATTGGCCAAGGGAAACTGGGCGGCCATCACCGCGCCCAAAATCATGGCGCCGATGTTTTCCGCGGCGGTTGATTCAAAAAGATCCGCTCCGCGGCCGGCGCAATCGCCGACGTTGTCTCCGACTAAGTCCGCGATGACGGCGGGGTTTCTCGGATCGTCTTCGGGAATGCCGGCTTCAACTTTGCCGACCAAATCAGCGCCGACATCAGCGGCTTTGGTGTAGATGCCGCCGCCTAGCTGGGCGAATAAGGCGACAAACGAAGCGCCGAAGCCGTAGCCGATGATTAAAAACGGAATTCTGGCCGGATCAACCGCGGTGGTTAATCGTACCAAAATATAAAGGCCGGAAACGCCCAAAAGGCTCATGGCTACGACCAATAAACCGGAAACCGCGCCGCCTCTTAAAGCGATGCGCAGACCTTCATTGACGCTTTTCATGGTGCCGGCGGCGGTGCGGATATTGGTTCTGATGGAAATCCACATGCCGATGTAGCCGGCCACGAGTGAACAAGCCGCGCCGAGAGAAAAAGAGAGGGAAATCCAAAAAGCCAAGGATAAGGCCGTGTCGACCGGATCAAAAGATTGATGGCTCCGCAAAAAGCCGTAGCCGATAAATAAAAAAGCGGCAAAAACCAAGGCGAGGATGATGATGGTTTTAAACTGCCGTTTAATGAAAGCTTCGGCGCCTTCCTTAATCGCGTTGGAAATGGCCTGCATGGCCTCGGTGCCAGTGTCCTTTTTTAAAACCCATTTGGCCAGATAATAGGCCCAAATCAGTCCGAACGCGGAAATGCCGATGACTAATCCCATGAGTGATGTTTCATTCATAAGTCTTATTTCAGTTAATAATTATTTGATAATTTATTAACAATTTAGCAGGTTTTTTAAAAAAAGGCAATAGCCGAGCGGATGGGACACGGATTGGCACGGAGAGAACGGATAAACACGGATAAAAATAGATAAAACAACATTTTCAAACAAGCCATAATAAAAATAGTTCCTCCCCTCTTTGAGGGGAGGACAGGAGGGGTGGACGTTTTTCCCCCTTTTTGCCTTAATCCTTCACTACTCGTCAACCACCCCTTTCCCCTCCTTAAAAAGGAGGGGAACTATTTTTATTTTCGTTTTTTAAAAATTTAATCTTTTGCTATTTATTATTTTTTAGCTACAGCCTTTATTTCTCTTTCCTATGCTTCTTTTTTTAAAAAGAAAAACCTTTCAACGGTTGACTTTTTTACTCATAAATGATAGTTTTATTTTTATGAACAGGAAAAGCAAATATATTTTTTTGTCTCAATTTAACGCTTTTCTTTCACGCGGCGCATTAAGCGCGGTTTTTTTAGCTTTGGCTTTTTATCCTTCAACCGCGGTTCTGGCCGAGACTTCGACTTCAACGGCAACCACCACGTGGCCGACCCTGGTCGAAAGCGAAGCCGCGGTGCGTTCTTATTTCGCCGAGATTCCCATCATGATTTCTATCGCGAAATGCGAATCCGGATACCGCCAACACAACAGCGACGGCACGCCGCTGCGCCATCTCGATTATATCGGCGTCTTTCAGATCGATGAGAATATCCATGCCAAAAAGGCTTTGGGTTTGGGCTGGGACATTCATACTCTGGACGGCAATCTGGCTTACGCCAAATATTTATATAATCAATTGGGCGCCGGGCCATAGCCCACCTGTTCCAGGCTGGCCGCCGATTCGGTCTCGACTTTAACGCGCAATTTAAAAATCGGGGACGAAAATTTCCAGGTAAAAATTTTGCAGCAGCTTTTGAATAAAGCCGGCTTTATTATCGCCAAATCCGGTCCGGGTTCGGCGGGCCGGGAATCAACTTTTTTCGGCTCTCTGACCAAGGCGGCGCTTAAACGTTTCCAGTGCGCCAAAAAGATCGTTTGCGAAGGCAACGAAGCCGCGACCGGCTACGGCCAGGCCGGCCCGCGCACGCGCGCGAGCCTTTGGCTGGCGGGGGAAGCGAAGCGATGAAGCGATGGGAGCCCGCCTTCGCTCGTCTTCGACGAGCTACGGCGTGGCAAAGCGATGGGTGATATTTAGTTTGATTGACAATATTGATGATTTAAGCTATTATAACTTTTGTCAAACGTTCAATCAGTTAACTGTTAAATGTTAATTGTTAATAGTTATTTATCCGGCCCTATCGTCTAACGGTTAGGACACCACGCTTTCAATGTGGTAATCGGGGTTCGATTCCCCGTGGGGCTACCAATCAAACAACGCTTTAAAATATGAGTTATGGTTTTCATCCACCGAAGCTCCGACTAAGCAATTGTAAAGTCAGGAGCGCAGGCGGGCGATTCCCCGTGGGGCTACCAAGCTTTAAAATAATACCCGATAAAATGACTGGCTAATCTTTTGCGGGAAAGCCAAAATCAAATGATATGGGTAAACATGAACGCGAATCAATCGAGGAAGCGGAAAAGATTATAGTAAAACTGTTAAATAACGAAAGTTTGTCAAAAAGTGATTTGAAAAATCATTGGCTTGAACATACCAGATCCATTGCCAAAAAAATTAAAAAGGATTTTTCTGATATTACTTCCGTGAGGCATTTAGGCAACGATTATGCGACTATTGGAGATATATCATTCATGTATTATGGCCAGGAAATTATTGTTGAGGCAAAAATGAGCGATAAGAAATCAGGGCGCGGCACTAAGGCTAATATCAGTCAAAATGCTTTAACGGAGAATAAATTATTTGGAGGGGGTGTGGATAGCTGGAGTGAATTTCGGAATAAAAAACGACATGATCTATGGGTAATGAAATATTTAGATGAATTTAAGGAATATCCTGAAAATTTGCCGCAAGATAAAGAGAATAAAGCCAGATATTTGCGAAAGTTCAAGAAAAAGAATAAAAAAGCGGCAGAAATACTTAATGAAATACAAAAACGGGATCGGAGAGAAAAAGAAGAATATCTGTTATATTTAAGCAAACAAAAACAGATTCCGGAAAATATCAGGCGATTTCTAAGCCTGATTATTCTCGGAATCCATAAGAAAGAAAAAATATCGGCGCTTATCCGGTCGGATGATTTTATATTCAAGGCGCAAAAATTAATTTTATATTACGGAAATTTGTCCGATAAGAAAATCATTGTTTCCAGCGAGGATGTGGGCAGTTCTTTAAAGAAGATTTTATCCAAATTTAAATATTTTAAAATAAATTTTTCGCCCGATGTTACTTGTTGTAAATTAGTTGGAGTTGATTCTAAAGGCAATAATGTTACGCTTTTACAAATCGTGCTGCATTGGAAGAATATAGCGCAAGGAATTAAAACTCCCTGTCTGAATATTTTTGATTAATCTAGTAAATCCTTTTAAATTTTATATATCCAAAGGGAAAAGTTTCTCCAATTCCGTCTTTGATATTTGGGTATTACCGGTAATACATCGAACCACTTTTAATTTTTCAGGAGAAGACAGCTGCCTAATGATTTCGCCCAGCGAAATATTTTTTTTAAGATTTTTTTCTGGCAAGTTAAATTGTCCTTGACCCGTATTTTTAGCGGGAGTGATAACGTTGACGTGATTTTCGGCAAAAAATTTCATCCCCGGCGGTATTAAAGCCGCCTTCAATTTAGCGGAATTTACCGTTCCGGTTATGCGATTAACGACAATGGCCGGCCCGATATCAGGGCCGTTTTTTGCAATATATTGGGGTTTTTTGTCGTTAGTGGATAGTTTAAGGGCGTTAGCGATGATATTTTGCGCCCAAATTAAAGGTGTGCCTTTTTTCTTATCATTAGTTAAATAATTTTTATTTTCATTCCATATTACCCGGCCGGTTTTTACTTCATAGCCGAGATCATATAATGTCGCTTTATTGTCAAATGCCTTTTTAAGATATTCAACATTTTCGCTAAAAATCAATATTCCATTTTTTTTAAAAATATAGTCGCCTTTATTTTTTCCTTTTTTAAGAATTAGCAGCATTGTGGTCTGCTGCGCTTTATGAAATAACTTTGGGTCGTCAAGAACATGCAAATATTCAATATTGGCGTTTTCCACGATAAAATTCCGCAATTTAGCGAAATAAGCGCCATTATTCATTGAAGGCGGTATCACGTACGCCAAATATCCGCCTTCTTTCAGCCACTTTAACCCTTGGTAAACAAATAAACTAAAAATATTTACCCGGCCGCTAATAATGGTTTGAAATTTATTTTTTATTTCTACTGGAGGTGTAAATTCAAAATATGGCGGATTGCCAATGACATAATCAAACGTCCTATATTGCTCGTTTTCCAATGAATCAATGCATTCCAATTTAGCCTCGGAAATATTTTTTTGGGATATTCCAACAAGATTTTTATCAATTTCCCAGCCGTATAAATCCGCCCGCGGAAAGTATTTTTTTGCCGTCAGCAAAAATTCACCGGTGCCGCAAGCCGGATCAAGTATTTTTGGATGGTTAATGTTTTTTGGCAGCTGTTCTATTAATGCTTCACGAACCGGTTTTGGCGTGAAATACTGGCCTAATTTTTTTCTATATTTTATATCCGCTTGGTTGATGTAAGAAGTCGTATTTTCCGTAAAATCACTATTTTCTTCATTATTGCCAAAATTTCTTATAACGCTGATAACCCTGCCCTGAATAGTTACATTTTTGGCGTAAATTGGTTTAAATGACGGATTAGCCGGCTGTAATCTAATTTTATCTTTTTCTTTAAAAAACCTTTTTAAAGTCGCTTCTTCCTGGTTAATAAGCGCCACAACCATATCGCCGTTTTCCGCCTCATTTTGTTTTCTAATAATTACTTTATCGCCGTTAAATACGCCATCGTTAATCATACTGTCTCCTTTTACCCGTAAGACGAAATGTTCTCCTGATCTGGCTAGCAGATTCTTAGGAACAGCAAGAGTTTCTTTTTCCTCAATCGCTTCAATCGGCCGGCCCGCGGCAATGGCGCCGACTAAAGGAATTTTTACCATTTCAGTTTGTTCATTTAATTCTATGCCTCTGACTGAATTATCCTTTTTAATTAAAAATCTTTTTTCAATCAGCGCCTCAACATGTTCATGGACAGTTGAAAAAGCCTTCTTCGTATGATGGCTTATTTCTTCAAAAGTGGGAGAAAACCCATTTTTATCTATGTATCCTTTGATATAATCAAGGATTTGTTTTTGTCTGGGAGTTAATGCCGGCATACTTGACTTATTTTTTGAAAAGGAGTATATTTATAGTATATCCGATAATTTCCCGATAGTCAAAATAATTATCCACAGGAATTGTATAATGTAAATATTTTTTATTATTTCTCTGCCAAAAAAGATTTGCCGTTTCAGGCAAGTCTTTTTTGTTTTGACAAAATTAGTTTTTACTGATAATATACATTTATTGGATAGTTGATTGTTGGAAAATTTTAATTTTAAATAATATGCCTAAAATAATTAAAAAAATAAAGAAGCGCCGGGCAATGACAACCGAGGCCGCCAGGCGGGTAAAACTCGCCGGTCATGAGGCAGAAAAAGAGTTTGCGGATTTGATTGGCGGTTTTATTTATCCCGGTTCCAGAAAAAAAGATGTAGTTGATGCCCAAGGCAATATTCATTCAGTTAAGAGTGGAGATTTAAAATGGCAGATATTTCTTTACGGGAAAAATAGATTTGAAACCAGCATCGGTTTTTTGGGTGCGCCGTTTTTCATCGCTTGCATAAACAGTTTTCCGGATAATTGGAAAAAATACGGGAAAAATAAAAGTTTATTCAAAACTCGCCTGCAAAAGCCGATGAGAGATTTAAAAAAGTTTTTAACTGGTAAAGAAAAATATTTTTTGCATAGTAATAAACTTATTTTTTTACTGGAAGCGCTGTTTCATAGCAGTGAAGTTGATTATTTTACGGTTAAAGAGGGATTGCGATTTCATGTTTTTGACGCGGGAGAGGTGATTAATACTATTAATTCCTCGGTAAATCTTGCCAATTCAAAAGCCAGCCAGGACGGGCAGATGAATGACCAAAAAGTGATTTTTAAATTGACGGATTCTGATATTACCATTGGCGAGATAGAAATGCGCAATGACAGTTTAGTCCATTTCAAGCAAGTTAAATTCTGGATGGACCGAGAAAAAACCCTTAAATTGCTAAAAGACAAGATTAAACCGGCAAAACAAAAAAGCGAAAGGATAATCGCTTACGGCCGGGCAATAAGCAGGTTTAAATTTAAACCGTAAAATCAATTTGATTTCGGCCTACGCCGACCGAAGTCGGCTTCGGCCGACGAATGTCGGCGGGCAGAAAATAATAATCTCGTGAGATTCTTTGACGTGATTATGATTGCCGTTTTTCCGGTTTAAACCTATTCTGGTTTCGCCTTGGCCCATGGTGTATTGCCATTTTGGAAAATACTGCTTATATTCACTGTACCAATCCCTGATAGTTTTGCAATTATTATATGAAAGCACAAAGCCACCTTTGTGTTTTTTTAATAAATCCCTTAATTTTTCGTGTTCAAAGCCATTATGATGGACCGGAATATTTCTCATCGGGTATATCCCTCTAAACATTTTTGTATCTTCCCCGAGCAAATATGGCGGATCACAGTAGAAAAAATCATTGGGATATTCGGTAAACGCTTTTTCAAAACTTGAGCATTCAATTTTTATATTTTTAACGGAAAAATCCCTGACTTTTTCAATTGTTGTTTTATAACGTTCCTTATTCAGGTATATTTTAGATGGCCAGCCTAAAAATCCTGGTCCATATGATAAATTATGATTAAAATAATAATAAGAAGCCAAATTAAAAGGTGGTAATTTAATTTTTTTCTTCCATTGAGCTTTCAATTTATCCTTTATTTTTTTATAGGTGCTTTCATTGGGTTTAAATTTTAATAATTTTTTATATAAAGCTTTTGGGTTTTTAATCTGGATTTGCCAATAATTGACAAGAATATCAAATATATCGCAGCCGATTATTGGTAGATCGAGATATTTATTGCAGGCAATTTCAACTGATCCACCCCCAAAAAAAGGCGAAACAAGTCTTTTTATATTGTCCGGTAATAATTCTACAATAAAACCAACTCCCAAACTTTTACCCCCAGCATAACGCAGAGGAGACACCACCACTCTTTTATATTTATTAACGCTATCCGGATTATTGCTTTTGATACTGTTTAAAAATTTGTTTTTCTTTTCAACAAATTTCAATGTTTCCGCATCTAAATTTTTAAAATTATTAATTTCAATTTTATTATCTAAGTTTCTGATAATTTTTGTCACTACGCCCCTTATCTCAACCTCTTTTCTGAAAAATGGGAGTAAAGTTTGGTTTGCGGGCTGTAAACGGAATTTTGTTTTTTCCTTATAAATTTTTTTTAAGGTAGCCTCATTGTCATCAATAATCGCTACAACAGTTTGGCCGTTTTCTGCAGTTTTTTGCTGTCGAATAAGGACTATATCGCCATCAAAAATCCCTTCATTAATCATGCTATCACCGGTTACCCGTAAGGCATAGTATTTGCTCATGTCATCAATTTCGTCTTTTAAAACAGCAACCGTTTCGCTTCCCGCCTCAACCGCTTCAATCGGCTGGCCCGCGGCGATAGTGCCTACTAAAGGAATCTCAATCATCTCCTTGTTATTAGTGTCTAAAAGTTGAATTGCCCTTGGCTGATTATCCAGTTTTTCTAAAACTCCCTTTTCCCGAAGAGTTTCCAAATGTTCATGGATTGTGCCTACTGCCTTTTTAAAATGCCGCGCCATTTCTTCAATCGTGGGAGAATAGCCGTTTTTATCAATATATCGCTTAATATAATCTGAAAGCTCTTTTTGTTTTTTAGTCAGCATATCTATTGACATTATTTATAGTTGGGGATATATTATCAGTATACCCGAAAATAAACCGAAAATCAAAAAGGGTTATCCACAGGTATGCGGATTGACAATTTAACGCGATTATGATAAGATTTTTAATCAATATTGATCTTTGAATTTCAACAGCTTTGGATCAAATGAGGTGAAAGGAACGACGATATGGATATAGAAAAGTTTCGCATTGAAAGCGCGCTTGAAACAATCGGCCGTTATCTTGAGCGGCTGATTGAATACCAAAAGAAAGAAGATGAAATTCCTGACCCGCCTGATTTTGAGAAGGATATTTTAAGAAGAATGAAGCTGAGTTTTTTTGGAAAAAATCAGAGGCAAGAGATTGATTCTGGCAACGAAGAAGCCTCTGAAGTTTTTGATCCGGAAAAAGAAGGTTTGGCCGAGATTGACCGCAAAATCACAAAATTAGCCGAGAGATTAGGCTATTGCGAGGAAGAGGCTGGTCCGGACGAAGACCTTTCTTTTCCGGTAAAAAGCGAGGCCGGCAATGAAGTGATTCAATATGCCTATAGAATTTTAGGCATTTGCCTGGACGATCTTAAGATTGAGTACTTGCCAAATCCGGAGCAGTTAGACATAGTTTTTCGGATGATTGAATTTTGCCACCGGCTGGAAGCCGAGTTTCCGGAAGCGCGAAAAGCGGTAAAAATCGGCTGGTTTGAAAAATTCAAGATGGGAAACCGAATTAAGTATTATTACGTAGATTTGGTCTGCAGTGGCGGTTTTGAAGGCGTAGTCAGCTTCTACTCATCGCGGCTTAGCTTAAGTAAGAGACATCTTCGGTTCACCTTAAAGGTTTGGCTGAAGTGGAAGTGGCGGCGCTTTGAACGTTGGCTGGAGGGCAAATTGAGTTTATAGCCCCTGAATATTTTCAGGGGTTTTATTTATCAAAAAAGATTTGCTTTTCAGCAAACCTTTTTTGTTTTATGCGAATTAATTATTAATTAGATGGCCGGACCGTCCAAATAGCTGTCGGCATGAATCTGGCTGACCGGGCTGATGTCGGCCCAATTATTGCCGGCGCCGCGGAAAGCCGCGTCGGAAGAATAGGGCCGTTTCGTGTTGCCGGAAATATTATAGATGGTGGATTTGCCGGAAACCTTGATTAAAGTTGCGGTCGGATACTGGGCATAGTCCAGGCTGTTGATTCTGGCGACATTGCCCCAGTAATTGCCGGGATAGCTGACAAAAACCGTGCCGGTCGGGATCAGGAGCTTCAGCCAGCGCTTTTCCGCGCGCTGATGCAGGTAATAAACTTCCGGATTGTCCGGCAGTTTGACCAGGCTGGCCACGGGGTAGCTTTCCAAAGTTTTTCTGGAAACGGTTTTAATCTTATTCCAGTTCAGCCCGTATTCGTTGAAAGAGGCGGGGCTGGTGATGTATAAGCGCTGGTTGGTGGCCAGAATCGCCCAAACATCCGGACTGTCATTGGTTTTATACAAAGCTTTCATCAAAGTGTATTTCGGATTCGGGCCGTTCAAATAAACCGAGTTGGGGTCGTATTCCGCGCCCGCGACTTGGCCGGTGTTGCCGGTATAACCGGAATTTTGCAGATGGCTGTAGTCAATGATATTTTGAATACTGCAGCCGTCCGGCATGGGGTTGAATTTCAGCCGGGAATCGGGGATAAACCGGAAGGTCGCGCCGTAATGGCGCCGGTCGGCATAGAAAATTTCAAGCTTATGATAGCCGGCCGTGAGCTGGACGGTCCGATTTTCCGTTTTTGCCGGATGAAGGCCGCCCAAATTAGAAACCAGCTGATCGTCAATTAAAAGCCAGGAATCATCATCGGAAGTAAGGCTGTAAGTGTAATTGCCGTTTTCCGGCACGAGCATGACCGCCCGCCAGTTCACCGCGAAATGATTGGATTTGCCGGGAATCGGAAAAAAATTATCGCCAAAGTTCAATTGCTTGTCAATCCGGCTGAAAGATAAATAATTTGCGTTATACCAGTCGTTTTGGCGGCCGACTTTCGTCCAGGCGCTGCCCGCCGGCAGTTCAACGTCAGGATGGTTATCAGGCAAACTATAATATAAGCCGAAATAGCCGACATGCTTGGTGATATCAATGCCCATGCTCGGATCAGCCAGGCAAGCGCCGGCGCCGGCATTATAATTGTAATTCGTATTGCCGGCATTGGTCCCGGCCGCGGTCTTAAACGACATAATTGAAGAAATGCCGTTAGAAATGTCATCATTGGCCATCAGCCGGAAGTAATAGTCGGTACTGGCGGACAAGCCAAAGACGGTAATTGACTGCTGGGACAGCTTCTGGCTGGTTACTAAATACCATTGCAGGCTGTTGGCCACGATGCCGTAATCCACCCGGCCGTAAGCCGCGCGGTTAGTTTGCCAGCTGATAGTCGCGTTGGAGTTGGTTACATTAGTAACCAACACATTGGAAATAACTAAGGGTTCCAGGGCATTTACTTCGTTTATTGGGGCTAAAAAGCCGAATAAAACAAAGATTACTAATTGCCAGCAAATTACTTTTTTGGCTAAATTGATTGATTTTTTAGTCATAATTTTGTTCATAAGGTTGGGTTATTGTTAATAATATCTTATTATACCATAGGTTTTTAACTTTGTCAAGCCTTGGATGGTCTTTTTTCTAAATAACCAAATTCGTATGCTCCTACGAAATACGAATTGGTACAAATATATGAATAAATTTTAATTGGCGTTTAGCGGCAAGTATTCGTATATTCCGTATGGATTTGTATTTCGTAGGAGCATGAAGTACTTGATTAATATCGCTAAATCGTTTATAATAAGTATGAAATTATGGCGGAAGACACTTTAGAACAATTCAAAGACCGTTTTTTCCTGGCCGGCAAAATTGACCGGTTTGAAGATAAAATGGCGGTGATTATTTTAGCTGACAGCCAAAAGCTGCTTTGGCCGATCAAAGATTTGCCCGAAGACAGCGAAGCGGGGGCGGAAGTCAGATTGATTTTAAGCACGGCCAAAAGCGACGAGCAGGAAAGAGAAAGAACGGCCAAAGCGATTTTAAACGAAATTTTAAAAAATTCCGGTCAAAATGGCGCAAAACAACCAGAATAAAAACCAAAATAATTTATTTAAAAAACCCAAAAAAAACCGGCGGCAAGTTTTTGCCGTTGTTTTTTTCGCCGCCTTATTAGCCGCGCTGGCCGCCCTGGCCGGCTGGTTTGAAATCAGCTATGCCGAGAGCTTTTACCCGGGCGTAAAAATAAACTCTTTAAGCCTGGGCGGCAAAACCAAGCCCGAAGTTCTGGAGCGGTTAAAAGCGATTGAAGCGGAAATTAAAAAACAGGGCTTGAAATTTATCGCCGAAGGCCAGGAAATAAAAATTGATCCTTTGGTGATTTCAACTTTCAGTCCGGATTTTGCCCGGCCGCTTCTGATTTTTGACTGGCAAAAAACCGTTGATGAGGCTTACACCGCCGGCCGCGGAGGAAATTGGCCGCAGAATTTAAAAGATCAAATCAAAATTTTAATTTTTGGCCGGCAAATGCCGGTGGCTTATAATTTGGACCAGCCGGAATTGATAAATATTTTAACCGATAAATTTTCCGGCCTGGAAAAACCGCCGGCTGAAGCCAAATTAGAAATTAAAAACGGCCAGGCCGA
>MHIR01000058.1:12587-15041 GCA_001817615.1 Candidatus Buchananbacteria bacterium RIFCSPLOWO2_02_FULL_46_11b
GAACAGTCGGGCTATATTTTTGATTATCAAAAAGCCGCCGGCGAATTGGCGGCAAAAATTGAAGCCATGCAATTGGGCGCGATTAAATTGGATTTGATTTTTACCGAACCGAAAATTAAAAAGCAGGACACGGCCGAAGCTTTAAAAGGCCTGGATAAAATCTTGGCGCTTGAAGAAATCAAGCTTAGAGCCGAGGGCAAAGAATGGAAATTAGCCAAAGAAAAATTCAGCGCCTGGCTTGAATTTCAATTTAAAGGCAATCAAGTGGTTTTAGCCGTAAATAAAGATCAAGTTTTGGCCTATTTGGCCGAGATCGCCAAAGAAGTTGACGTGCCGGTCGTGGACGCCAAAATTGAGCTGGCCGGGGAGCGGGTTATCAGCTTTACGCCCAGCCAGGAAGGCAAAAATTTGGATCAGGAAAAAGCCTATGAAAATATCAGCGCCAATATTTTAGCCGGCCAGGGCGGGGAGATTGAGCTTTTGGTAGCGGTGACGCCGGTTAAAATCGCCACTGGCGACGTCAATGATTTGGGGATTAAAGAGCTGATCGGCCGGGGCGTTTCCAATTTCAAGGGCAGTCCGAAAAACCGGCGCCACAATATCGCCGTCGGCGCCAAATCTTTAAACGGGATTTTAATCAAGCCCGGGGAAGAATTTTCTTTATTGAAAGCCTTGGGTCCGATTGACGGCGAGCACGGCTATTTGCAGGAGCTGGTCATTAAAGGGAATCGCACCGTCCCCGAATACGGCGGCGGCTTATGCCAAATCGGAACCACGACTTTTCGGGCGGCCCTGCGATCCGGCCTGCCGATTACCCAGCGCCAGAACCATTCTTACCGCGTGGTTTATTACGAGCCGGCCGGCATGGACGCCACGATTTATGATCCTTGGCCGGATTTTAGATTTCTTAACGACACCGGTTTTTACATTCTTTTTATGGCCAGGGTTGAAGGCGACGATCTGATTTTTGATTTTTACGGCACCAAGGACGGAAGAAAAGTAGTGATTAATCCCGATCCGCCAAAGATTTTTAATATCACCGGTCCCGGGCCGGTGCGCTATATTGATTCCACAGACTTAAAGCCGGGGGAAAAGAAAAAATTAGAATCGCCCCATAGCGGCGCGGACACGTACTTTAAATACACCGTCACTTATCCCAGCGGAGAAGTAAAAGAGCAGGAATTTAAAAGCCATTACGTGCCTTGGCCGGAAGTTTGGTTAGTCGGCGCGGCGCCAAGCTCAACCGAGCCGATTGTTTCTTTGCCCCCCGGCTGATTAAAAAATCGTCCCGCACCAAGCCCGAATAGTCGTCATTAATGGTTAAATTAATTTTACGGAAACGCCTAAAATTTAAAGCGCTAATGTCGGCTTACGTTTGTTAAATATTTATTTCCCCAAATGGCTTGATGCGGGACTCGCTAAGTAGTATATTAAAAAATCGCCTGCGGCCATAAGGCCGAGACGATTTTTTAAGGTTTGGTCAGACTGCTCCGCCCAAAATTTTACAGACAGTTGATATTATATCCGCAAATTTTTAGACAGATTTTTTTAAATAATACCCAGAAATCTGCAGACAAGAAGATTGTTTCTAGGAAAAATCGAGCCAGAGCCTGATTTTCCAAAAAATAATCTCCGTGCTTGTCGTGCCTGCAGAATATTGGATAGCAAGTTTAGCCCGCCCGAATTTTGCCGCTTTTATCATGTCTTGATTATTTCTATATGATAATGAATAAAGAAATAATCAAAGATTTGTTTAAAATGACAAAATTCGGGCGGGTGTGAAGGAGGTTTGTAATTATAAGGTACAAATTTCCTTGCTATCCAAAATTCTGCGGGCAACGTTAGCTTCCCCCCTCCTTTGGTGGCACAATGAAGCACTACGGGAGGGTGATTAACCCGTTTTGGGCTGTCTGCAGATTTTTGGGCATTATTTATTATTAATTTACAAGCAGTTCAACTGATTTATGCCAAACAGACCAGTATAGCATGGTTTAAGATTTTTGTCAATACCCTTGGCTGAAAAATAAAAAAGCCGCTATTTACAGCGGTTTTTATAATAATCCGGGCCGCCTTTTAATTAATAAATTCTCACCACCTTATCTTTGACCGCCAGGCCTTTGATGATTTCCACCCGCGACTTGCTTACCTTGAATTTATCCGCCAGGACTTCAATCAATTCTTTGTTGGCCTTGCCTTCACGGGCCGGAGAGTGGAGTTTGATTTTAAGATAATTACCCTTCTCTTCTACTATTTGAGTTTGTTTGGCGCTGGGGAGAACGCGGATGCGGAGGTTCATAAATAATGAAGTAGAGACGAGGCATCGCCTCGTCTCTACTTTTTTTAAATATTCTTTAAAAATTTAACAAGCTGCCCGTGAATTTTTCCATTAGACGCGGCCAGGTCTTTTGACTTTATATCCCACTCTTGGCCGGAAAAATCCGTGGCCTGCCCGCC
>MHIR01000058.1:15074-28948 GCA_001817615.1 Candidatus Buchananbacteria bacterium RIFCSPLOWO2_02_FULL_46_11b
ACAAAGCCCAGTTCAATCGCGGCCGAACCCAGCTGGCGGGAATCCAGGCCGGCCATTTTTATTTTATTATAAATTTTCATGGCGCGCCTGATATCTTGTCTGGCGCTGCCGTGGCAGAAAGTCAGAAAAGAATCTTTCAGCCGGTTATTTTTTGAAACTTTAATTTTTTTATTATTCAAATAAGCGCCTTTTTCAATCTCGGCAAAATATAGCTCGTTTAGAGCCGGCGCGAAAGCCGCGCCCAAGACCGGCTGGCCGCGGTAAAATAAGGCGAGAGAAACGGCAAACAGGGGACTGCCGATGAAATAATTGGTCGTGCCGTCCAGCGGATCAACGGCCCAAAGATAATCGGAAGCGATTTTGTTTTTGCCCGACTCCTCGCTGATAATCGCGTGAGCCGGAAATTTCTTTTTTAGGGCCGAGACGATGATTTTGTCGGCGATCAAATCGGCTTGGGTGACGATTTGCGATGGTTTTTTAACCTTAATAATCCGGTCGTGGTTGAAGCGCTTATTGACTTCCAGGCCGGCTTGTTTGACTAATTTGACGATAAACTGTTTCATGGTAATTATTATACCTAAAATTTGGTTATTTTTCAAAGTTTTTAGCTTGTCACAAATCGGGAAAATCAACGTTATCCTTTTATGAAAGAAGCAAAATTCGGCCTGGTTTCATACCCGATAATCGGCAAAGATTATTATTTTGAGGGTATTTTCAATCAGGCGGAATTTTGCCAAACCGCGGGGCTTGATTTTTTTCTCGCCTTGTGCTATAAATTATTTGTTCATTGTAAACTATAAGCCTTGGGCTCAAGGTCCAGTAAGGGAGGATGCTGTGGATCCAATTTTTGTATTTGCCGAAAATGGCTTTTGGGAATCGGTTTGGGCGGAGCTTCTGACTGAACCGGAAGTTTTAGGCCATGAAACGGTTAACCGGACAAATCCCCAAAACGGCCGGACGCTTCTTCATTACGCCATTTTAAAAGAAGATGAAGAAGCGATAGAAGAGCTGGTTGTCATCTGGCGGGCAAATGTCAATATTCTTGATTATAACTGCAAAAGCCCGCTTCATTTGGCAAAAGACAGGAATCTTTATGCTCACATAATTGAGCTGCTGCAAGAAGCCAGCAACCGGGAGCTGTCAAGCCGTTATTAGCCGAGCCGAGTTTTTTGGCCCGGCTCTTTTTTTGCGTAATGCGAATATCGCCCGCCCGCCCGCCTACTTTCTATCAAAACTATTTTTTCATTTTTAAAAAATAACTTTACTATTTTTACGGCTCTAATCTTGTAATCAGGTAGAAAGTGGGCGGGCGAGGCGGGCGGGCGAATTCTCGACTTTCAACTTTAACCATCAGACAAGATTGAGGGGCCGAAAGAGGATTGCGAATAACGCGAATCGGCTAGATTTTTTCCAGCAAAATTAATTGCGCTTGGCCGCTTTCGGTGTCGTAAACCGCGAAAGTGGCTTTGTTGAACATGCCGGCCAGAGTGCCGGGGTTTAGCAGCCGGGTTTGGCCGATATATTTTTCCCAGGGCTGATGGTCGTGGCCGTAAAACACCAAATCAAATTTTTTAGTTTGAGCCAGGTCTTCGGCTTGTTTGAGGTAATGGCAGAAAGCGATTTTTCTGTTGTCAATTTCCAATTCGCCTTGGTCGCCGTGCAAAGTGACGTTTTTAAATTCCTTGGCGACTTTTTCATTAAGCTCGCGGTCCGCGACGTTGCCGTGGATAAAATGAATCGGGCCGGTAAATTTTGGCGCCAGTTCTTTTTTTATAATTGACGGCGCGGCCAAGTCGCCGCAATGAATGATCATTTCAATTTGATTTTTATTCGCCCAGTCCAAGAATTTTTCAAGATTAAGCAGGTTGTCGTGGGAGTCGGAGATGACGGCCAGTTTCATAGGGTTGAGTTAGCTGGTTAGGTATAATTATTATAACATAAAAATAAGAGAATAAAAAATTAAAAGCAGAGACGCAAAATTTTGCGTCTCTACTTTTAATTTTTTAATTTTTTACCTTACTTAACCATCAGCTCTTTTAGCCGCGCCATGACTTTTCTGGCCGTCAAAATATTTTTCAAGTAATCCAGGTAAGCCGGGTTTTTTACGTTCTTTTCGATTTCCGGATCATGGTGGCAGTCGGCCAGGGATTTTTGGATTTCCTCGTCGATTTCCGCTTCGTCGGCTTTAAGGTTTTCGTTTTTGGCGACGGCCCGCACGACCAAAGCGCTTTTGACTCTCTTGATCGCCTGGGGCGCGAATTCCAAAAGCACTTGGGCCTGGGTTTTTTTCAGATGGGTCAGATAATCTTCCAGCTTTAAGCCTTGCTGTTCCAAGTTGTAAGCCAATTCCTCCGTCATTTTTTTAGCTTCGGAGTTAATTAATAAATCCGGAATGTCGCCGAATTGGCTGGCCGTAATGATTTTATCAATCATCTCGTCTTCCAGACGATGAGCCGCCTCATGTTCGGCTTCCTCGGCCAGATTGCTTTTGATTTTTTCTTCAGCTTCGGCCAAGGTTTTAAAGCCGCCGAGGCTTTGGGCGAATTCATCGTTTAGCTCGGGCAGTTCGCGGCTAAAGACGGCGTTGATTTTCACCTTGAAATCAACTAATTTGCCGGCGATATTTTTTTGGTGGTAATTTTCCGGAAATTTCAGCTGGAAATTTTTAGTTTGGCCGGTTTCCAGGCCGATAAGCTGGTCTTCAAATCCGGGGATGAACTGGCCGCCGCCGACAATTAAAAGAAATTTTTGGTGCTGGCCGTGCTCCAGGGGAATTTTATCCATAAAGCTTTCAAAATCAATTTCCGCTTTGTCGCCTTTTTTAATCGCCCGCAAAACCAGGGTTTCTTTGGCTCGCATGTTTTGCAAATCATTAATGACTTTTTTTGCCTGTTCATCCTTGACTTGAACCGGCTTTTTTTCAATTTTAATCTTGGCGTAATCTCCCAGCTTAATTTGAGGCAGGAGATTGGCCGTGGCTTTGTAAATAACCGGGTTGCCCGGCGCCAGCTTGACGGCGTCAATTTCCGGCGCGCCGACGGTTTCCAGCTTGTTTTCTTCAATCGCCGCGATAAATGTTTTTTTGATCGCCGGTTCCAGCGCTGCCTGCCAGATTTGGTCTTCGCCGACTTTTGATTTAATAATATCCAAACCCGCTTTGCCTGGCCGGAAGCCCGGGATTTTTATTTCTTCGGAAAGTTTTTTCGCGGCCTGTTGTAAAAACGGCTGAAATTCTTCGGGCGAGATTTCAATGGTTAATTCAACTTGCCCGCGGGGGAGCGGTTTGACTTCGGTTTTCATAGTTAGGTAGTAATTTAAGTTAAATGTAAAAGCTTTGTCAGTTTAACAAGAATTTTTTGGTTGGTCAAGGGGTTTGCTTCTCAACCCCTCACCCTGTCCCTCCCCCCTGCCCGCCTGCCACGCCGTTTACATCTTTTCAGATATATCCAAATAAATCAGGACTAAACATTTTTACTTATTGCCATATTAATGGCGAGGCGGGCGGGGGTGAGGGTGTGGTAAAAAAATAAAAAGAGAAGTAAAGAGAAAAGATGCGACGGTTGACAAAATCTTCAATCTATGTTAAGTTATCGGCAGTAATTGACCTTTGTAAAGACGGAAATTAAAGCCGCGTCTTAATCTGAAAAAAGAAACCAGTGGAGGAAAAAGGAGATGCCTACAAGGAGTTATGGTATTGCCAATCATTATATACGCAAAGTAGAAAAAACGTCGGCCGGTAAGAAATTGGAAGGCCGGACGGGTGAAGAAGCAAAAGATCAAATGGCCAAAAAAGGCGAAGAATTTGAACCCAGAATCTTTGGCCTTATTGCTCGCAAGAAGCCGGAAGGCAAAGAAGCAAAAGACCAAACAGCGGCCAAAGAAGGCGAGCCGCCGGATTTGATTTGTCCTTGGTGCAACAAGGACAAATTGGCGGTTAAACGCATTGTAAGGAATTATGACGGAGACGTGAAGTTGGAGGGCGGTAGCGCTCGCTGTGAAATTAAATGCGAGACTTGCGGAGTAAACATCGAAGTTCCCGGTTTTGAATCTGGGACGGATAAGGCGACGGCGCCCATTCGCGAGCTTGTCGCCTTGCGGAAAAAGGTGGCCGAGAAATTCCCCTTTGACGCGATTGATATGGGATAAATTCAGCCCGGGCGGAAGAAAAGAGATTTTTCTCAATTTTCCGCCTTTTTTATTTGACGGCGTTCGGAGCAGAGGCTCCGAACCACTAAAGAATATTTTTTGTTTGGTAGTCGGGAGTCTCTACTCCCGACGTTTTATATTTATTATATAATTCAAAAGGCGGGGCATTTCTGCCCCGCCTTTTGTTATCGGATTTTTTTATTCTTCTTTCTTCTCTTTCTTGGGCTTCTTTTCTTTTTTCTCTTTAACGACTTTTTCTTTTTTCGGTTTCTTTTCTTCCGGATTAGCGAGCTTTAGCTCGCGCTTCTCTTCAGCTTCCGGATTAGCGAGCTTTAGCTTGTTTTCTTCGGTTTTGGTTTCAACTTCGGCTTCTTTGGCCGGCTCGGCTTCGGGTTTTTCTTCAGCCTTGGTTTCCTCGCCCATTTCTTCCACTTCAATCTTCTTGCCGGCGTCAGAGACAATGTCTATTTTCCAGCCGGTGAGGCGGGCGGCTAAGCGCACGTTTTGGCCCGAGCGGCCGATGGCCAAAGACAGCTGGTCTTCGGGCACTTTGGCCACGGCGGTTTTTTCCGCTTCGTTTATTTTAATCTCGGTGATTTTAGCCGGAGACAAGGCGTTGGCGATGAATTCTTTCGGATCCTCGCTGTATTTAATAATATCAACTTTTTCGCCTTTGAGTTCGGAAATAATGGTCTGGATTCTGGCGCCGCGCTGGCCGATGCAGGAGCCGATCGGATCAATATTTTCCTGGTCGGTCCAAACCGCGATTTTGCTTCGGGAGCCGGCTTCGCGGGCGATGCTTTTAATCACCACCACGCCGGACTGGATTTCAGGAATTTCCAAAGCAAACAACTTGTTGACGATTTCCGGATGGGCGCGCGAAACAATAATCGTCGGGCCTTTGGAGGAAGCCGAAACGGAAACGACATAGACTTTAAGATGCGCGCCGGCGGCGTAATTTTCCGTGCGGATCTGCTCTTCGGGCGGCAAAAGGGCCGTGGTTTTGCCCAAATCCACCAGCACCAAAGCGCCTTCGCGGCGCTGGATCGTGCCGATCATGATTTCCCCTTCCCGCTTTTTGAATTCCTCAAACATGGCTTCGCGTTCGGTTTCCCTTAATTTTTGGATAATAACCTGCTTGGCCGTTTGAGCCGCCATGCGGCCGAATTCGCCGGGGACTTCCAGGGGAGTCTTGATTTCATCGTTAATTTCGTATTTCTTGTCAATTTGCTTGGCGTCGGTAATTTGAATTTCCGTTTTCGGATTAAAGCGCCTGGCTTCTTCTTCGGGCAAAACTTCGCCTTCAGCCGGCGCGGCTTCTTTGGCCGGTTTTTCTTCTTCCGGACTAGCGAGCTTCAGCTCGCGCTTCTCGCGCTTCTCGGCTTCCGGACTAGCGAGCTTCAGCTCGCGCTTTTCGCGCTTCTCGCGTTTTTCGTATTTTTCTCCTTCGGCTTCGGCTTTTTTTATTTCTTCCAATAATTCCGGCGGCAGGTCTTCCACCACGGTTTTTACGTCAAAAACTTTTATCTGGCCGGTGTCCAAATTAAATTCCGCCTTGACGTTTTGGTTTTTTTCGCCGAAGTCTTTGCGATAAGCCGCGGCTAAGGCCGCTTCAATCGTGGCAATGACGGCTTCCATAGGAATGCCTTTTTCCTCGCAAATTTGCTTGACCGCTTCGGCAATTGAGGCTTGATCCATAGAGTTAGGTTGTTAGGTATAAAAAATGGCAGCGGCGAGGCTACCAAATTCATGAGATTCTGAATAATTTAAGTATAAAGGAATAGTGAATTTTTGTCAATATAAGGTATAGGTTGGACAATAAATTAGATAAAATGTTTAAAATAAGGTAAAAATTACAAATTTTAAGCACTAAACCGATTAAGCGCCAAATTCAAAATTACAAACGGCTATTCATATTATTGGCGACTTATTAATTGCTTTCTGCGATTTTAGAAAGTTTTTTGATTAATAATGGCTTAAATTACAAATCACAAATTCCAAACAAATTACAATGTCCAAAATTACAAATCACAAACCTCAATAAATAGCGTTTTGAATTTGTGATTTGTAATTTATTTAGAATTTGGTGCTTGGAATTTGGAATTTATAATAATTTATATATTTTATCCTAATTATTAACCCAATATTTTAAACCCCAATTTTTTATGCCACCAACAATCCTCACCTTGACACTTCCCCCGATTTGTTCTAAGATATTTTTACTGGAAAAAACACCATTAGGAGGAGAAAGCAATGGGATATGATGACGGAGAAAATACCGGCAGAAGAATTAGGGAAAGGTCAAGTTTGGCGGCGGTTTCTTTGGCCGAATTACACAACGCCAAGTCGCGGAAACAGGCAAAGAAAGAAAGGCATTGCCTTGATTGCGATCAGGTTTTAAGCAACTATAATTTAGGGGTTCGCTGCCACGTTTGCGCCGAAAAGAGGGCGGCGCGCAAGACAAGAGTGAAGGTGTAATTTTTTCCTTCGGCCCGTCTGATTTTCAGGCGGGTCTTTTTTTGCGTAATGCGAATTGCGCGAATTCTGGTTTTAGGGGCGCTAAGCTGTAAATATTTTAACTTTTGTTTTATTGGCATTTGCGAATAGCGCGAATATTATATAGGGGATTTATGAAATATTCTCCAGCCACCAAAGCCTGGCGGTCTTGGTTTTTCTGCTAAAAATTAGGCTGATAATGTCAATCTGCCAGTCGGCTTCAAGATTTTTTTGTTCCAGAAAGTTTTCCGCCGCGGCCGCGATGGCTTCCAGCTTTTCTTCGCCAACCGCTTCTTCGGGCCAGCCGCAAATTCGGCTGGTCCGGGATTTGACTTCAACAAAATGAATGACACCGCCGATTTCGGCCACCAAATCAACTTCGCCGTCGGGACAGCGGAAGTTGCGGGCCAAGATTTTATAGCCGTTTTTTTTGAGCCAGCCGGCGGCGATGGTTTCGCCGAAGCGGCCGAGTTGTTGGTTGTGGGGCATATTTTTAGCCTATTCAGCGAGTTAAGCGAGTTCAGCGAGTCAAGCTGCCAAACTCGGCATTTTAATCAATAATTTTTTTAGTTAAAGATTTTTTATTTATAAAGTAGAGCTGAATTTACTTAACTCGCTGAACTCGCTTAATAAAAAAAGCGCTTAACCCTAAAAAATAGGGGGCGCTATGTTGATTGATTAAATTGAGAGCGTTGATTAATTATTTCTACTAGATTATCGTAATTTAAACTTTGGCTTGATTTAGCATAATAGAAGCTGATTAACGCGGATTAAAACGCGGATTTACGCGGAAAACTTGAATTATTTAACGGTCTAAAATTATAAAACCCGCTACGGAATGTACCGGCTGAATTTTCTTTTTTCTTCTATTTCTTTCCTTAATTTCGGAATGGTTAAAATAAAATATTTACCGATAAAGAAAAGCCAAACTAGCAGTGTCAGGCCCATAATCACCAGCCAAAAGCGGGAAGAAAGCAGAGCCACGCCCTGCCAGGCAAAGAAAAGATAAACAAAGCCGATGAGGCCAAAAGTAAAACATAAATGAATCAAGCGGCCATAACCTTTATTTTTCAGGCGGTCTCTGATATTTGGCAGGCGGAATTTCAGGATTAAGCCAAGGGCGATTAAAATACCGAAAGCCAAGGTTAAAATAATAATGGCGCGCGGCTGCATGACCGGCGGGCGCAGGGAAAAAAGATGGCCGGGGTCAAAAAAGTATTTCAGGTAGTTCATGATTTTTGGAAGATTAAGCCGAAGTGGTAAGGCCCGGCCTGGAATTGGTCAATTAATTTTAAGTTTAATTTTTGGGCCGAGTTTTGGATATCGGCTAAATTTACCCGGCTGGCCTGGGGCGGGCCGAAAGGCGCCGACGTTTGGCTCCAATCAACAACGAGCAGCTTGCCGCCGGGCTTTAACAGACGCCTGGCTTCCGCCAGGATATTTTCCTGCTTTTTTGATTCAAACAAGACGTTGACTATAAAAGCGAAGTTAAGGCTGTTTTCGGGAATATTGGTCGCGCCGGCAATTTCCAGATTTGACCAGATTGATTTGATATTGGTCAGGCCTTCCAGCCGGGCTTTGCTGGCCGTGGTTTTCAGGGCTGATTTCAAAATATCAACGATATAGACGGTTGATTTGTCGCCGACCAGCCGGGCCGCGGCCGCCGTGAAATGGCCGGATCCGCCGCAGCCCAAATTGGCGATTCTGTCGCCGGCTTTAAGGCCCAGGCGCAAAAGAAGGGCTTGGGGGTCTAAAAGCGTATTGCCGCGGGAGATGTAGACCATAGGGGGCTTATTTAAAAATTAAACGTTATCTTGTTATTTATATTATACCATATTTGTTGTTTTGGCAAATAAATAGCGAGGTCACAAAAGCACGAAAACATGAAAACAAAAATTAAAATAATTGTTTTTGTGCTTTTGTGTTTAGGCCCGAAGGGCCGTATGTTTTTTGCTTTATTGATGACCTAAGTTCCTCATGGGCCTAAAGCTCCGCCGATGGAGGGCGCAAAGCCCGTGGCGGAAAATCATCTGGTAATGGCCGGCCGTGCCGTAGCCTTTGTGCCGGTCGAAATTATATTCTGGATATTTTTCGTGAAGCTCAATCATCAGCCGGTCGCGCGTCACTTTGGCGACAATTGAAGCCGCGGCAATGGACGTTATTTTATAATCGCCGTCAATAATTGAAAGCGAAGGCAAATTTTCGTAATTTAATTTCACGGCGTCAATTAGTAAATGGTCGGGTTGGGGTGAAAGGTTTTTTAAAGCCAAACGCATGGCCGCCAAGTTGGCCCAGCCCAGGCCCTGCTGGTCAATTTTTTTTTCGCTGATAATGCCCGCGGCCCAGCCCAGAGCCTTGGCCGCGATCTCGGCGAAAAGCTCTTCCCGGGCTTTGGCGCAAAGCAGTTTGGAATCTTTCAGCCCCCTTATTTTTACTTCGGGATTCAAAATCACGGCCCCGGCCACAATCGGCCCGGCCCAGGCGCCCCGGCCGGCCTCGTCCAGCCCGGCGATCAGCGTGAAGCCTTGAGAGAGGATTTTATTTTCGTGAGAATAATTGGG
This sequence comes from Candidatus Buchananbacteria bacterium RIFCSPLOWO2_02_FULL_46_11b, assembly GCA_001817615.1. Classification (GTDB taxonomy): domain Bacteria; phylum Patescibacteriota; class Patescibacteriia; order Buchananbacterales; family UBA6539; genus 02-FULL-45-11b. The sequence continues at coordinate 24,278 of MHIR01000058.1, forward strand.
ATAGCGCATGGGTTTGGTCAAGTTTCCTTACTTTAAGTTTAGGGGATGTCGGGGTTATTGGCAAATCGGGGACAATAAAACAATAAAGCAATAAAACAAAACTTTAATTCGCTTGCTTTATTGCTTTATTGAAAAAGGCCGGCAAATCTTGCGAAACGCCGGCTTGACATCTTTTTATTTTGTGTTAAGATAAAGCCGTCCAGACTTCAGGTCTGGCGGAGGGAAAAGCTCTTTAACAACCGGCAGGAAAGGAAAAAGCCATGGAGAATAAAAAAATCCCCCTTTTCGCCGATGAAATCATCACCGGATTGGGATTGGGGAAAAGGAAGTTAAGAAAAAATAATGAGATTATAATCCGGATTTTGTCGGCGGAGATGATGACAAGAAAAGAATTGGCAAAACGTTTGCGAAACGAGCCGGCTTATGACTGCCAAAAAGCGACGGATGAACAGCTTGGAGACCGGGTAGAACATTTAGTAAGATATTTCGGCATTCTCGGCTGCCAGGACGTTCGTTATTTCGTCATCAATTCCAAAGCCGATCCAAAATTTCAAGACAATGACGCCAAGAATTTCACTGGAGAATTTATAGCGGGCCGGGCAGTAAGGAGCATAATTTATGAAATTTTGGGAAAGAATCCTTTGCCTGCGGGACAGCTTACCAAAAAAGTGGAAAACCATCCGGAATATGACGGTTCCAAGGGCCTGGGCAAAAAGCTGAAAGCCGTGGTCAATCACATTCTTAATAATTTCAGGAACAAGAAAAGCTTTTTTGAAAGGGACAAGAGCCGCGGGAAATATAATGTTTGGCGGATTAAAGAGAATTCAAAAAGTCCGCCCTGGAAAGCCGGCGGATATCAGGAAAGGCCCCGGCTTAAAAGAGACGCCATTCATCAGCTGATGCGCGCCAAAGCGGTTATTAATGGCTGGTCATCTCGTGATTTATTTTGGGCGACGCGCCAATCAGCCTTGAGATATAAATCTCCGAAAATCGCGAGAAAGAGTTTAAACCGGCTTTTCCATCGAAACAAAGCGTATTTTGAGCAAATTCCGGGAACAAAACCCGTGCACTGGCGCGCCAGATGGCTTGAGCCGCTTAAAACTCCTTCTTGCCCCAGAGAATTTTTTGATTTGGCCAGCCAGGTTTTAGACGATCTTATGGCGCCCCGGAGTTTAGAAGATTTGTTGAAAGTCATCCGCCAATCCGGCCATCTGTTCGGCTATCAGACAAATGAACTGCCTTTGACTTTTTTGCAAAACCAGATAGTTAAAGTTATTGCCGGAACAAAGTATGCCAGTTTGATATTATAAAGGAGCCTGATTCCGGCCCCTTTTTTCTTTGAAAAATGCCGGGGTTATTTGCAAATCAAGAGCAATAAAGCCATAAAGCAATAAAACAATAAAACAAAACCTTAGGGTGCTTGTTTTATTGCTTTATTGAAAATAGCTTGACATCTTTTTATTTTATGTTAAGATAATCTCGCCCAGACTTCAAGTCTGGCGAATAAAAAAGCTCTTTAAAAACCGGCCGAAAAGGAGAAAGCCATGGAGAAGAAAAAAGTTCCCCTTTCTGCCGATGAAATCATCGCCGGACTGGGCAAAAGGAAACTGAAAGAAGACATTAAGGATATGATCCGGGTTTTGTCGGATGAGGCCCTGAACAGTACGGGATTGACCGAACATTTTTTAAGAAAAGAATCCGCGTCTGACTGCCGGGAAGCGGACAATCAAGAGATTAAACGTTTGGTCAGGCCGCTAAGAAGCTGGAAAATTCTTGGCTGGCAAGACGGGGAGTATTTCATTAAAGGCTCAAAAGCAGATCCTCAATTCCAAGCTAACAACTTCAAACCCCCGGCGCATTTAAAGAAGCCGGAAGAAAGACGGTCTTTAAGAAGTATTATTTATGAAATCTTAAAGCAGGCGGGGCCGATGACGGCTGGCCGCTTAGCTTCAAGAGCAAACAGTCATCCTGATTGCGGCGGCTCATACGGCCAGGACAAGGATTTAAAAAAGAGGGCGGACAAAATACTTAATAGCGGGCGGAACAAATGTTTTTTTGAAAGGGATGCCAGCCGCCGTAAATACGCCGATTGGCGCGTAAAAGACGGCTCAAGCCCGCCGCCGTGGAAATCCAAACAAGGCCCCCCTGATTACAAAAAAAGCGCTATTTATCAATTGATGCGGACAAAAGCGGTTATCAGGGGCTGGTCGTATCGCGAGCTGTTTGAAGAGCTGGACCGGTTAAAATCCGGCTATATTTCTCTCGCCGCCGCGCAAGCTAATTTAAGCTGTATTTTTTACCAAAACAAGGCGGGACGTTTTGAGAAAATTCCGGGAACAAAACCCGTGCACTGGCGCGCCAGATGGCTTGGGCCGCTTAAGATTCCTTCTTGCCCCAAAGAGTTCTTTGATTTGGCCAGCCAGGTTTTAGACGATCTTGCCGCGCCCCGGAGTTTAGAAGATTTATTGAAAGTCATCCGCCAATCCGGCCATCTGTTCGGCTATCAGACAAATGAACTGCCTTTGACTTTTTTGCAAAACGGAGTGGTTGGAGCCGTTGCTGGGACAAAATATGCCGGCTTGATATCATAAAGGGAGCCTAATTCCGGCCCCTTTTTTCTTTGGGAGATATCGTGGTTATTGACAAATCAAGAGCAATAAAACCATAAAGCAATAAAACAATAAAACAAAACTTTAATTCGCTTATTTTATTGCTTTATTAGCCTACGGCTGAACATTAATCCTGGCGACGTTGTAGCGGGCATTGCAGGCAATATTCAAGGTTTGCGGCAGGGGGGAAGCGGTGACGCTCACAATCAGGAAGTTGAAGGAGTTGACCGTGTATTTCTTGTCGCCAATCGTGATTATCTGCTTGGCCGAACTGCGATTGTCTAACATAATTGCTGATCCGGTTTTAAGGGTCATTGAGGTAATTGACGGCTGGCAGGCGGCATCAAACTGAATGCGCCAGCCGGCGTATTTTTTAATCGCTTCTTCGTAAGTTAAAGCCGGAGTTTTGACCGGAGTTTTGACCGGAGCTTTTTTCGCGGCGGCGGGCGGCGTCGTGGTCGCGGCGGTCGTGGCCGCGGCCGGCGTTTCAGGTTGGGCCGAAGCGTTAAGATTGGCGGTTTTGATTTGCTTTGAAGTTTGGCATTTTAAGCCGATAGCAATGGCTAGAATCGCCAGAATTGCCAGGCCGCCGATGACCCAGTAGGTTTGTTTCCGGTTTAATTGAAACGGCGGCTTTGGTTTTTTGAAAAAAGGCAGTTTTAGTTGAGGGAGTTTCATGGTAGTGAATTAGTAAATTAGTGAATTAGGTTGGCGGGTAAAGAGATTTATTTAAAGCAACTATTTGCCATTAGCAATATGCTATTTGTTATATTTTTCCAGAGCCACTTTAAGCACTTCCATGGCTTCTTTCAGCGCGGCGCAATTCAGGACATAGGCGATCCGCACCTCGTTTTTCCCCTGCCCCGGAGTGACATAGAATTCCGCGGTGGGCGTCAAAAGCAAAGTTTTGCCCCGGTAGCTGAATTTTTCCAAAAGCCATTTAATGAATTTTTCCGAAGATTTGACCGGCAGTCGGGCAATTAAATAAAACGCGCCGCGGGGTTTTTGGGTTTTCACGCCGGGGATTTGTTTTAAGCCCGCCAGAATCGCGTCGCGCCGGCGCCGGTATTCAGCCGTGATTTTTTTAGTGTAGGGCCCGGAATTTTCCAAAAGCGGAATCGTGCCGTATTGCTCCAGCGTCGGCGCGGAAAGCCGGATCATGGCTAATTTCAAAATCGCCCGCATCAGGTCTTTATTATAGCTGGCGACGCAGCCAATGCGCGCGCCCGGGCAGGAAAAGCGCTTGGAAACGCTGTCCACCAAAATCACGTTGTCTTTGGCGGCGGGGTATTTCAGCAGGCAATCCGGCCGGCCGGAAAAAATTATTTCGCGGTAAGTCTCGTCGGAAATTATAAACAAATTATGTTTTTTGGCGACTTTAATGACCGCCTGTATTTCCTTTTCCGAAAGCGCGCTGCCGGTCGGATTGTTCGGATTGATGATAACGATAGCCCGGGTTTTTTTGTTGACTTTCTTTTCAATTTCTTCGGCGCCGGGCAAAGCGAAATTATTTTCCGCTTTTAAGGTTATAGGCACGAGTTTGATATTAGCCATGACGGCAAAGCCCTTGTAGCTGGTATAAAGGGGTTCAAAAACAATGATTTCTTCGCCCGCGTCGGCCGCGGAGAGCATCGCCAAAAAGATGGCTTCGGCGCCGCCGACCGTGGGGACGATGTTTTCCGGCTTAAGCTTGACGCCGAATTTGGCGTAATATTTTACCCAAGCCGCCGTGTGCTCGGCAATGCCGGGCGAAGGGGCGTAACCAAGATTCGGCTGGTGATATCGTTTTATCGCGGCCAAGAATTGCGGCGGCGGCGCCAGATCCGGGTCGCCGACATTCAGTTTAAAGACCTTAATTCCCCTTTGTTCCGCCTGCCTGACCAAAGGCAGGAATTTGCGGATGGGCGAAGCCATGAGTTTTTGCGCGCGCTGGGAGGGTTGAGTGGGCATAGTATTTGTATTATACAACTTTATTTGGCAAGGGGGTAGGGGACGGAGATTATAAATACAATTAATATAGCGCATACTTTAGAATCTAAATCAAAAGCACGAGGCTTATAAA
>MHIR01000059.1:0-89 GCA_001817615.1 Candidatus Buchananbacteria bacterium RIFCSPLOWO2_02_FULL_46_11b
GATAACAATGAGGTTTTAAATAAAATTCTGGGCCTGCCCTTAAAAGAGTACAACTATATTACCGAGCCGGATGAGACCAAACACTTTGG
>MHIR01000059.1:134-238 GCA_001817615.1 Candidatus Buchananbacteria bacterium RIFCSPLOWO2_02_FULL_46_11b
TTCTTCTATTTCGGGCAAAGACACGGCCATGATCGCCCTAGCGGGGATTCAGGCTCTTTCAGCCAAGATTGGCGGGCTTAATCTGGAAGGAGCCGATACTTCTT
>MHIR01000059.1:338-4055 GCA_001817615.1 Candidatus Buchananbacteria bacterium RIFCSPLOWO2_02_FULL_46_11b
GCAAGCCGGATTTGAAAGCCGGGTCGTGTTTAACGACGATATTGAAGTCAAAGGCAAGATTTACGCTTCCCCCGACCAGGCCGGCACGGCGGTGATTTTAGCCAATGCTACGTCCACTGAGGTTGTTTTTGCAAAAGAATATCAAGCGGCGCCAAAAATTGTGGCGACCGCCAGAAAGCCGGCGGCTTTGGGTATTATTGACCAGACAATAAAGGGCTTCCGGGTGTTTGTAAATGAACCGGTTATAGAGGATTTAATTTTTGACTGGCTGGCTTTGGCGGTTAAAGACGGCCTGGTGGCCGGCGCCGAGACGAGTCTTGACTCGTCTCTATCCGAGCCGGTTTTGGGCTGTCTTGACGCCGCGGCCGGCAATTATAATCCTTCAGCGACGCAAGACGACGGTTCCTGCGAGTATCCGCCGCCGCCAGCCGAGCCGGTGGTTGAACCCGTGATTGAACCCACGGTTGAGCCAGTAATTGAACCGGCGGCAGAACCCCTTGTCACGCCGGAGTCAGATCCTGAATCAAGCGAAGGGGAGGACGGAGGCGGGGCAGTTGAATCCGAGCCGCTGCCCACGGAGATTACTCCTGTTGAACCGGCGCCGTAGTTATAGTTCTGCGATTTAGTTGGCAAGAATGGGCGATATGTGGTATAATATAAGCAGTTTAAAACTCATAACTCATAACTTGAAAGTTCCAAGTTTCAAGCCGTATGACTATTTCGGATTTTATCAAAGAGCGGAAATATCTAATCTGGTGGGTAAAAGATTACGATCGGCTCGGCCCCGAGCCGGTGGTTGAAGCCACGCTTAATTACGGCGATTGGGACGATGTCCAGACGTTGATTAGCATTTTGGGCATTAAAAAAGTCGCGAAAATTTTCCGGGAAAAATCAAAGCCGTCCGCCATGGGCCGGCAGAATTATAGAACCAAGACAAAGCATTTTTTTACCCTTTATTTCAATAAGCATGCATAAAGAAATATTAACCGAAGAGCAGATAAAATTACTGCCGCTGGCGGGCAAGTTTTTTAAAGATTTCGGCCTGGTTGGCGGAACAGCAATCGCTTTGCAGATTGGCCATCGCCGGTCAATTGATTTTGACCTTTTCTCCTTTGAAGATTTCAGCAACGCTAAAATAAAAAAAATAGTGTCAAAGGAATCCCGGCGAATTAATAAGGTCTATGTGGATGAAGAAGGGCAGTTTACTTTTTTTATCGGCCAGGTTCAATTTACTTTTTATTTTTATCCTTTTAAAATTAAATTTTCAAAGCGGCTGGGCGATTTTTTAAAAATGCCCGACCTGCTTACCCTGGCGGCCATGAAAGCCTATGCTTTGGGCCGGCGGGCGAAATGGAAGGATTACGTTGATCTGTATTTTATCATCAATCAGTATCATTCCCTGGATAAAATAACAAAAAGAGCCCGCGAAATTTTCGCCGGTGAATTCAATGAGAGGATTTTTCGGGAACAATTAGGGTATTTCGCCGATGTTAATTACGAGGAAGAAATTGATTTTTTGCCCGGTTTCGCGGCTGATGACCAAAAAATTAAGGATAGTTTAATTAACTTTAGTCTTGAAATATGAGCCTGCCGCAGGAATTTGACAATATTTAAAGTTTGAAGTAAGCTACCAATATACCAATATGACTTCCGCCAGAAACATCATTATTATCGGCATTATTATCAGCCAGCCTTGGGGCGGAAGCTTTCGCAACTAGAAAATAACCAGACGATGAAAGCAGTCCGCTCCGGCGGACTTTTTTAGTATATTTAGACCGCTGAATAATTGTTTCTAGAGGGGTTAAGAGGGCGTCAGACGGCTTGAGAGGGCAAGAGGGCAGAAAGATCAAGAGGGCTTAAGAGGATCCCCCCTCTTAAACCTCTTTGCCTTCTCAAACCTTCTTCGCCTTCCCGCCTTCTAACCCTCTTAAGCCGTCTCAAGCCTTCTTACCTAATCATCCCTTATATAAGCTATTCAAAACAATTAATCAACGCTCTAATATTGAGGTTTGGTCTTTGTCAAAAAAAGGAGTAAAAAGCCATGGGAATAGAAGTTGTAGTATTGGGTTGTGAAAGCGGTTTTTCCTCAAAAAGCGATATTCCTTATCAGGTAAGGCTTTATTATCTGGGGAAAAACGGCCAAACGGAAATCGCCGCGGCGGAAGAAAAAAATCAGGCGGGCGCGGTAATCTTGGCTTGCCGGAAAATGCTGGAAGCAATCGGCGTCCATCTTAACGGCGCGGTTCTTTTGTCTCATTATCTGAACATTCAAAGAAAGAGCGAAGTGCCGTCGTTCCGCTATGATTTACAGTGGAGCTTTTGCGAGGGGAACAGGCGGCAGGTAAAAATGTCAGTCGGAGAGGATAAGGATTTGCCGATCGCTGTGCTTAAAGCGACGGTTGATTTTTTTGCAAGATTCCAAGGCCTGGATATTCGGCTGGATTTTATTCGCGATTAAGCCTAATTTGTCCCGCTCTTTGCCAACCGGCCGGTATCTACTGGCCGGTCTTTTTTTAGGTCGGTGTCAGTAGGTCGGTAGAATGGCAGGAAGAGTCAATAATGTCCCTGCCAACCTGCCGACCTACCAACCTACCGATCTAACACAAAATATTGACAAAACCTGGTAATTTGCTAAACTTAAATTATGACTAAACTTTCCGCAAAAAACCTGCTTTTAGGCCGGTTGCTGCTTGCGCCCTCGGGCGGAAGGTTTACTTGTATTTAGCTAAAAAAACAAGTTAGATAAATACCAGTCAGTCTTCCGCCGGAAGGCTGTTTTGTTTGAAAGGTAAAATAAAGAAAGTTCTTTAACAAGGAGGTGAACCATGGTAAAGGTTATTGTCGCGGCAGTGGTTATTTGGGCAATCGGAATTATTTGGTTTGTCCGAGAGATGAAAAATGCTCCCGCCAGATGCGATAAGTGCGGCCAGCTGATTCCCAAAGGGGTGATTCATTTTTGTTCCCCGGTCAAAAAGGAGGAAAAATAATGGAAAGAACTGCGGTTTTAGGCGGCCGGGAATATTCGGCCGAAGAACTTTTGGATTTACTGCATCAGTATGTTTCGGAGATGGAGCGGCTTTGGGCGCGGATAAACAATCATATTTTTGGCGCCGACTCGGGCAAGCGGGTGAGGCGGCAGACGCGCTTTTTTGAATTGCGGGCTTCGGCCGGACTGGCGGTCAGTTTGCTGCGCCAATTGGCTCAAGCGCCGCTGAAAGCCGGCATCTTTAACGATTTGGCGCCGGCTGTCATTCCGCCCGGCTTATCGGGCCGATTGAGCCTGGCGATGTCTTGGGAAATCAAAGGCGGAATCAACATCAAAGTTCCGCCGGAAGTAAGCGCCGGACTGACTTCGCGCCAGCGGCGGATTTTAGCCGGCGTCTGCCTGATTGATTTGCCCCGGGGAAGCTGGGATTATTCAATCTGCCGGCAAGCCGAGGCCGTCAATTTGCGGGTGAAAAGCAAAAGCAACGGCGGTTTTTCCTGGGAGCTGAAGTTCATGATTTTTTGTCTCTGGCCGGAGGCTCAAAATTCTCAATTTAATCCGGAAAAACTGAAAGCCGAGGTTTGCCTGGCCGTTAAGCAATGCCTTTTGCCGCAGCGGGACAAGCTGGCCAGGCATTTGGCCGCTATTAAAGCGGATCTCGCGGTTCTTGGCGTTTAGCGCTGTTCTTTAATTAAAGATCAAGTCGTTTGGCTTGGTCTTTTTTTGTTTAG
>MHIR01000059.1:4101-6436 GCA_001817615.1 Candidatus Buchananbacteria bacterium RIFCSPLOWO2_02_FULL_46_11b
CAACCTAAATAGTCCCTTGACAGCCTCTTTGCCCCGCGCTATACTGACCATATCCTATGACAAAAACGCGAACAGAGAAATTCTTTTTTAGCTTCTTTTTTACTGACCTGGCAGGTTAGTTAGTTTGATTATTATTTAAACTAATGACTGACCTGCAAAATGGCCAGTTTTTTGTTTATTTTCAAGCCGAGGCAGGAGGTTTCAAACAATGGCAGTTGATAATAATCCGGAGGTAACAGCCATGGCGGAAACGCAAACGATTTATTGCCCTCATCACGGCGGCAAAAATCATTTTATTGAAATTATTCAAAGAGACGGCGAAGCGGTTCTGGCGGGGTGCGAAAGCTTGCTTCGCCATCGCCAAACCGGCGGCTGCGTGGCCGAATGCTTATTTTTGCGGCCGCGCGGCAAAGCCGTTTGTCCTTTTGAGTCCGCCGGCAGAATTGAAGCGGCAAGATTTATGAATTTTTCCGCTTAAAAGTTCTTGGCGCCAGAAAAGCCCTCGGAATTATCCTTGGGCTCTTTTTTTGACCAAAAAATCCGGCCATGCTATAATAATAGCGAACTTCACAACTTTTGGTTGGCATAAGTTTTGGGACAACCTTCAGAAGTAGGGATTTATATCGGTTTGCCGCTGTGGCGGCAAGCCTGCAATCCCAAAGGCCAAAAACAGCTGATTTCGCGCCCAAGCGTAGTAATATGCTTCAAGCGCCAATTTAGCTGGCATGGCTGGCTGAAAATAAGCCAAAACATCGGCCAATCAAGTGGAGTTCTTGAATTTAAGCAGCCTTATTTGGCTGCTTTTACAATTTGATTTTCCTGTACTATATTGCTATTATGTGATTAGCGGTTAACTGTCAATTGTTAACTGTTATTTATCGGGCTGTAGCCCCTTCCCCTCTCCTCACTTCCGTCTACGCCTTTCAGGCTTCGGCGGACAAGTCGTTCGGGGTCGGGGTAAATTCCGTTGGCTATCGCGCTTGCATTAGTAATCTTGGGTAAGTAAAGATACAAAATTTATTGCGTTTTAAGGTCGGGCTTTCCGGGCTGTAGCGTAGCTGGCTAGCGCGCATGCATGGGGTGCATGAGGTCGCGGGTTCGAATCCCGCCAGCCCGACCTTAAAACACAAAGGCGCAAGCTTGCCCCGCACCAAACTGATAATTTTTCATGAATTTTAATAATCCAGCCGAAGGCGGTATTTGCGCCAATAAACCAAGGATTTAAAATAAACTAATTCGCAAGTTTGGTGCGGGGAGACCGCGGGTTCAAGTCCCGCCAGCCCGACCAAAAAATTTAAGTATTTAGATAATTTGTCGCTGATAACTTAATAAAATAATTATGCCAATTTTTAATGATTTAAATTTGGCTAATTGGAAAGAGTCAGAAATTTTAACTGACAGTCTTTGGGTTATCCCGGAAAGAGACAAGACAGGAAAGCATAATGGATTCTATCACGGAAATTTTATTCCGCAAATTCCGCGTCAATTTATTTTAAGATACACAAAGAAAAATGAAATTGTTTTTGACCCGTTTTTGGGGAGTGGCACGACCGCTTACGAAGCGGAATCTTTAGGCAGAAACTTTATCGGCATAGATATCCAGCAAAAACTTGTTGATTATGTCGGAAAAAATATTGAAACAAAAAATAATTTTTCCGATTTATTTATCGGCGACAGTACGAAAGCGGAAATTTTTGAAAAAGTGAAAGAATCTTTAAAAAATCATAAAAGAAAAAATATTCAATTGGCAATTTTGCATCCGCCTTATGCCGATATAATTAAATTCAGTGACTTAAAAGATGATTTGTCAAACGCCAAATCACTTAAAGAGTTTTTGGAAAAATTTTCAGATGTTTTAAAAAATACAATTGAAATTTTAGAGAAAGGCAGGTATTTAGTAATTGTCATCGGCGACAAATACACGGCTGGCAAATGGATACCCTTAGGATTTTATTGTTTAAATGAAGGGCAAAAATTGGGATTAACATTGAAAAGTATTATAATTAAGAATATGGCTGGCAATCGAGCTAAACAGAATAAAGAAGCGATTTGGCGATACCGTGCGCTTTCAAGCGATTATTATATTTTTAAACATGAGTATATTTTAATTTTCAAAAAATAATTATGGAATACATCAAATCAAAATTATCAGATGATCTGGCGCGAAAAATTATCGGTAGCCAAGAAAAAGCAACGGAATATTTATTGCGATTAAACGATATAAAGCCGATACCTTCTCTAAAATTTAAAACCATTAGTCGTGGACAAAATGAGGGTAAAAAGGTTTTGGTTCTAGAAACAAAGGAACTCTGGAAAGCTGTTGTTGATAGCTGGG
>MHIR01000060.1 GCA_001817615.1 Candidatus Buchananbacteria bacterium RIFCSPLOWO2_02_FULL_46_11b
AATAATTATACATATCTTAAGAAAAATGTCAAACAAAAAACAGAAATTTCAAAAAAATTTCTGCCCGGAAACAAAATAGGCGAAAGCGAGGGAGTAACTTAATCAGCCCAAAGTTTCCTCGCCTCATCCCAAATTTCCGGCCGGCCTTGCTCCAAGAGCCAATACCAATACTCCGCGCCCCAGAGATAAACCTCGGGCAAACCGGTTTTTTTGACAAAACCGATATTATCCCGAAAACGTTTCAGATTAAACGATTGTTCTTGTTCGGCTAAGGTTAAAAACACCATCGGCCGGTTCATGGTCCAGGGCTCCATTTGCAATTCCGTGACAATCACTTTTTTCAAATTCGGATGGAAATATCCGGTCAAGCCGGCTTTAAAATGATAGAAGGCCGGCGGCACGAAAAAATAATCCAAAAAACCGAAATACTTGTTCCAAACGATCCGATACATAGTCGTGCCCAAAATATCCGGATAATTCGCGGCTTTCTGCCAGCCGCTTAATTCGCCGCTGTCAGTCGTGATAATCGGCCTTTGGTCCAGGCTTTTTACCAATTTTATTTCTTCGGCCAAAAGATTTTTGTCCGGCTTGGGACATTGCCCGAAAACCGAAAGCAATGGCTCGTTTTCCACCTGCCAGGCTTTGATTGCCGGCTGGTCCTTGTATCTTTCTATTAAGGTTTTAACCAAGGCAAATTGGCTTTGGTTGATTGTTTCGGGCATTAAATTGGCCAGCCAGACCGGATCATGGCATTCAGGCCAGCGCGGCGTCCGGCGGCCGACGGTTAAAATAATATTAACGCCCCGGCTGGCCGCTTGGCTGATTTGCCAATCCAGACCGGTAAAATTATAAATCCCCCGCCGCCTTTCAATCTCATCCCAATAAGCGATCAAGCGGATATGGCTTGCTTTTAAATCATCTAAGATTGCCAAATAAGCTTCTTGCCAGTCAAGGTCTAATTCTTTGGCGTATTTAACGCTGAAAGTCACGCCCCAGGCCGGCGCTTGACTGCCGGAAAAATCAAAAGTGAATGAATAAAGATAAAAACAAAATAAAATAAAAAGCAGTCCAGAAACCGCCGCGAGGATTTTTTTATATTTTAATAGCCACTGTTTCATATTTCAATTATACAGATTTTCAAGATATAACTAATAAGTAAATTAAGCGAGTTAAGCAGCTTATTAAGATTAGCTTAATTTACTTAATTTACTTTTCTCTTTGTTTAAAAACCAATCTCTTAATCAAAAAATACAGCCCCAAAACCAAAGCCAAAATTGCCAAAACCGCCAGGCTGACAACCGAGTAAAGAGCATTTTGACTCTGTAAATCGTATTTGACCAAAGCGCGCAAATACGGCAATTTTTCTTCCAGCCGGTCAAACGATTTATTGTATTTCGGCGTCAGATCGGTTTTTAAATACGGCAATTTGGCTTTCAGCACCCCGATAATTTTATTAATGATGTTTCGCAATTCGGCTTTGGTTTTTTCATCCGCCTCGGTTAAGATAATTTCGCTGATCTCCGGCTCGATTTCGGCAAAACTTATTTCCTGGCCCCAAACGCGCGACTTGGCTTCATCCAGGGAAATTGAAATAGATGGCTTTTTGTCATAGAGAATATAAACGCGGCGGCGATGGTCATCAACCGTCAAAATCGGCCGCAAACTCATCGGGTCAAGGCCCAAAGAGCTTACTTTATCCTTAAATTCCTGGCGGAAATCCTTGTCAATTAAGCCCAAAAGCGGATGGCTTTCTTCGGCCGTATTGATATTACCCGCCCTTTTTACCGGATACTTGTATTCCCCGCGCTGTATTTCATTGGCGCTGATATTATTAAGCTTGATTTGAACCAATTCCCGGTTATTTTTAACGTCCTCGGGATTGGTTAAATTGGTCCGGACGCGGTAGCGGATGCCGCTTTTTTGGGACAATAATTTCAAATCCGGCGTGTCAAAATAAATATCGCGGAAATCTTCCAGATTGAAATAAGCCGAAAGTTTGGGATTAATCGCTTCCAGAAACGTCTGGTCTTTGATAAAATATTCTTCCAAGTAAGCCCAAACTTCATTAACCTTATCGGCCGGTATAAAAAGCCTGTCTTCCTCTTCAATTCTTATGGCGTTAAAGTCGCCCGAGCCGGTATCCAGCTGCGCGGCCTGGGCCATAAAAAAATTGCCTGACAATAATGAGACAACGGCGAGGAGAAATAATAATTTTTTCATAATTTTTATTTATGTTTAAATAACTAGTAGGGCCGAATGGCTATTTGCCCCTACTAATTTACTTTATTGACAAAATACTCCTCTTGTAAGACTCCAGATTCTCCAAAGCAATGCCCGTGCCTTTGGCCACGCAAAAAATCGCATCATCGGCCACGTAAGCCGACACGCCCGTGGCTTTGACGATAAGCTGGTCGAAATTGCGCAGCAAGCTTGAGCCGCCGGACATGATAATGCCCTTGTCAATCACGTCGGCCGAAAGCTCGGGCGGCGTTTTATGCAAAACTTCCTTGACCGCCTGGACAATCCCTTCCAGTTCGCTTTGAATGGCCTCGGTAATATCGTCGGAAGTCACTTTAAGAATCCGGGGCAGGCCGGTTAACGTATCGCGGCCGCGGATTTCTTCACTTAAGGGTTCGGCCATGTACATGGCCGAACCGATTTCGATTTTAATTCGCTCCGCCGTCCGCTCGCCGATCGCCAGATTATATTTCCTTCTGATGTACTCGGCAATCGCGAGGTCAAAGCGGTTGCCGCCGATTTTAACCGAGGTGGAAGAAACAATGCCGCCCAAAGAAATCACCGCCATTTCCGAAGTGCCGCCGCCGATATCAATAATCATGTGGCCCGAGGGCGAACCGATCGGAATATCGGCGCCGATCGCGGCCACAATCGGCTCTTTGATGATGTAGGCGGCTTTGGCGCCGGCCGCAATGGTGGCGTCAATCACCGCCCGGCGTTCAACGGAAGTGATGCCCGCCGGCACGGCGACCATGACTTCGGGCCGAAACAAGCGCACGCCGCCCAGGGCTTTATTGACAAAATAGCGCAGCATCGCGGCCGTGGTTTTGTAATCGGCAATCACGCCGTCTTTCATCGGGCGCACGGCAATAATCGTATCGGGCGTGCGGCCCAGCATTTCCTTGGCTTCCACGCCAACCGCCAGAATTTTCCGGTCAACCGAAGAGACCGCCACGACGGACGGCTCATTAATAACAATCCCGCGTTTAGGGAGGTAAACCAGCGAATTAGTTGTTCCTAAATCAATGCCGATCTTTTTGATTAACATAATACTGGAAGTAAACTGAAAAGTAAATAAAAGTAAATTACGAGTAAATAAATAGTAAATTAATAGCTGAATTCTAATTTGAGAGCGTTGATTAATTGTTTTAAGCAGCTTGAATTGATTTCATGTTTGGCTTAATTTAGAGATATAGAAGCGGATTTACCCCGTTAGAAATAAATTTCTAACGGGGTAGACGCGGAAAACTTGAATTATTCAACGGTCTAAATTTACCTTTAATTTACTATTAACTCGCTTTTAATTTACTTTTTTAGGGTGGTTACACTCGAAATTTAGCTCCTATATTTTACCTCAAATTAGATATTTTGTCCAGAGTCGGCCTAATTCCGCGGCGGCAATTTCGCGCCCAGATATTTGGCAAAATATTTAATGCCCGAGGCCGAATGGATCCGGCCGCCCCGGGAAAATAGCCCCAAAATCCCCTCCCGTTCGGCCGAAAGCCGCTGGTGGTAATGGACCATTTCCACGTCGGCAAAATACGCCACTTTAAAACCCGCTTCCCAAAACCGCCGGCCTAAATCCAAATCCTCAAAATACATAAAAAATCTTTCGTCAAAAAGCCCGGTTTTTTCCAAAAAAGATTTTCTTAAAATCAGGCAAGCGCCAAACAGCCAATCCACTTCCCGGCTGGTTTGATGGTCAAAATCATTCATTAAATAATAATCCAGGGCTTTTTTAGTTAAGGGCAGTTTGCCGAAAATCGTTCGGCGGTAAAAGGGAATAAATTTTCCGGGAAACCGGCGGCAGGAATATTGAACCGAGCCGTCGGGATTAATCAGTTTAGGCCCAATCATGCCAACCGAAGGATTGTCATCCAGATAGGCCGTCATTTTTTCCAGCGCCTCGGAAACCACGGCAATATCCGGATTTAAAATCATGACATACCGGCCAGCCGCGATTTTTATTCCTAAATTATTGCCAAAAGCAAAACCGCCGTTATAATCGGCCTGAATCGTTTTTATGGCCGGAAGGGCCAAAGGCTTGATTAGAGGCAAAGACGGCTGCAAATCATTGACCGGCGGCGGGGGCAAAAACATTTCTTTGACCATTTCCAGGCTGCCGTCGCCGGAATTATTGTCAACCACAATCAGCTCATACTCCAGCCGCGGCTGGGCCGCCACAATGCCTTTAAGGCACTGCTTGAGCAGGCCTTTGGTTTTGTAGTTTAGAATAACGATTGACAGATCCATAGTATTAGAGACAAGCGACAAGCGCTTAAGGCAACTTGTCTCTTGTTTCTTGTTTCTTGTCGCTTACCTAAACCATCGCCTCATCTCCTTGGCCGAAACTTTGCGGTGGGCCATGATTACCCGGCGCTTGATTAGCATGGCCGGCAGTAGCTGAAAAGATTGAATCAGGCCTTTGAGCTGGAATCTTTCAAAAAACAAGGAATATAAAATAATTTTCATTTCCCGGAATAAGAATCGGGGCAAATGGAAAAAAAGATTGGCCCCAAAATCATTTTTAACCAGCATCAGGCGCTGATTGCGAAACGACAAAAGTCTTAATTTCAAGGATGAATTTCGGCGCTGCTTGATGGTTTTTTTCAGGCCGCCGGGCCGGGCCATTTTGCGGTGGTGATAGCAAACCGCCAGGGGCGCATACCAGCTCTCCCAGCCGTAAAGCCGCAGGCGCCAGGCCAAATCAATATCTTCTTTGTAAGCGAAAAAATCCTGGTCAAAAGATTCGTTTTTAATCATCGTGTCCGAAAGCGCCGCCTTGCGGTACAAAACACCGGCGCCGGAAACGCCAAAAACTTCCTCGCTCCGGTCATATTGGCCTTCGTCTTTTTTTCCCTCGCCCCGGTCAATCACTTGCCGGCTTTTATAAATTTCCAGGCCGGCGGAATCAATGACATCGGATTTAATAATCTCGCCTAAGGCCGCTTCCTCGCCAAAAGACTCGGGCGCTTCGCGATAAATTTTTAAAATTTTTCCGCCAAAACTGCCGCCGCCGGGATGTTTTTGGGCAAAATCAACCAATTGCCGCAAAAAATCCTCAGTTAAAATTACATCCGGGTTGACCACTAAGACATACTCGCTTTTAGATAATAATATTCCCTGGTTATTCGCTTTGGCAAAACCCAGATTCCGGAAATTCTGCAAAACCGAAACGGTCGGATAATTGGCGCGAATAAAACCCACCGTGCCGTCATCCGAGCCGTTGTCAATCACCAAGATGGAAAAATCGCGAAAAGTTTGGCGCATCAAAGATTCCAGGCAGTCAAAGATATAACGCATGGAATTCCAGGTGACGATTTGGATGGAGACTTTTGGCATATCTAGCTTTTAGCTGTTAGCTTTTAGCTTATAGAAATCAACTTCTAAAAGCTAAAAGCTATAAGCTAACAGCTTATCTACTTCTTCTCCGTTACCCAAAAGCCGAGGCGGAACCGGCCGCCAAGCATCAGGCGCGTCTGGGCGTCGGCCGCGGGAATGGAGCCGAATAAGATTAAAGTCGCCGGCACCAAGATCCACTGCAAAAGCATAATTAAAGTGTGCCGCCAATTATAACCCGCCGGTTTGGCGGGCAGCATTAAATTGTATAAAATCGCAATCACAATCAAGCCGATCATGGAAAAACGCATCAAGAAAGCCAGAACATGAGGCGCGTTTTGAAACAGGGCCGTGGCCCGCTCGGAATTTGAAGCTAGCCAGAGCGGCAGATAGCCGGCGATTAAAATTATAATCGGCGCCGTGGCCCAGGAATACACGCCTTCCGTCTGATTCCAGAGATAATACATTTTTTTTAAAAACGGCGCTTTTCTGCCCTGGCCGCTCTTGAACCAGAATTCCTTGACCATCCAGGGAAAATGCTCCACGCCCCAGGCCCAGCGGCGCATCTGCTTGTATTGATTGATTAAACTGCGCCGCCAATCGCCGATATCAACCGTGTTCATGTAAACCGGAATATACA
>MHIR01000061.1:0-4990 GCA_001817615.1 Candidatus Buchananbacteria bacterium RIFCSPLOWO2_02_FULL_46_11b
TTGGCCGTATTGCTTTTCCACGGCGTCCAAAACATAGGCCAGGGCTTCGCGGTTCAGGTCCGGAAAAACGCTTCGGGTGTTTTTGCTTCTTTTTTTGAATTCATGCTTTTCCTTGTCAAACTCGGCTAAACCCGTAATGGAACGAATAGCGTAATATTTAAGCCAAGTTGGATACATGGCGTCTTTGGAAGCCAGATAATCAAGCCATAAAGACAAGCTGGCTTCCTGGTCTTTGACGGTTGATTCAAAAATTTGTTCTTTCATTTCAGCCGTAACTTCTATGTCGCCATGGCCCTGCTCGCGGGCGATTTTTTTGTCCAAATCAAAAAAGTTTTCCGGCAAATCATCGGCGGCTTTTTTTCTTAAAGGCACGGCTAAATCAAGAATGGCGTTTTTAACCAGATTAACCCCATACTCGCGCTTGCCTGCTTTCTCCGTATTTAAAATCTCGTCAAAGCGTTCCAGATAGGCTTTGATTTTGGCTTCGGGGATATTGGGCGCTCTCTCGCCTTTGGCTTTCTTTCTTCTGACGGCGCTTTTGATTTCTTCGGATTGCTGAAGTTCGCCGTATTTTTCGTGCAAAAATCGCTCGGGTGAGGGCATAAGGATTAGATTGACTTATTGGTTTATTTGATTATAGAATAGCAGGTTTAAGGGAAAAAATCAATCTCTTTTTTCAAGTAATTAAAGGTAGCGACAGGCCGCGGCCTGTCGCTGCGGCTAATTTACTTCTTAATCACTCCCCCGCCCAGCAACTCTTGGCCGGCATAAAACACGGCTGACTGGCCGGGCGCGACGGCGCGCTGGAGGCGGGCTAAATAAACCGTCTGGCCTTTAAGTTTGGCGGGAATGATTTTGGCCTGATGGCGGAGTCTGACGCCGAGTTTTTGGCCGGCTTTGGGCGCTTGGCCCGAGAGCCAATTAATATCTTTAATTTTAAATTTTTTGGTTAAAAATAATTTATCGTTCAAATCGGAAGAAACATAAAGCGTGTTGGTTTGATAATTAATTTTAGAAACATAAAACGGGCCCGTTCCTCCGATCTTAATCCCCTTTCTTTGCCCCAGGGTATAAAGCGGCAGACCCTCGTGCCCGCCGAGGATTTTTCCGGTTTTTTCTTTAATCGGGCCGGGTTTTAATTTTAAATGGCGCTTTAAAAAATTATAGTGCTTTTTTTCCGGCACAAAACAGATTTCCTGGCTTTCGGGTTTGTCGTAAACCGGCAGACGGTATTTTTTGGCCAAGGCCCGGGCCCGGGCTTTGGTGTAATTGCCTAAAGGGAAAAGCAAATGTTTAAGCTGGCTTTGCTTTAAAGTATAGAGAAAGTACGATTGATCTTTCTGCTTGTCTTTAGCTTGCCGCAGAGACAAGCGACAAGCGACACGAGACAAGTTGCCTTTAGTTTCCCTTGTCCCTTGTCTCTTGTTTCTTGTCACTGACTTCGTCAGCCGCACGTAATGCCCCGTCGCCAAATAATCGCAGCCTAAAAGCCTGGCCTTTTGCAAAAGCAAACCGAACTTAATGAATTGGTTGCACCGCACGCACGGGTTGGGGGTCAGGCCGTTTTTATACTGTTTTAAAAATTCGTCCACTACCGATTTTTTAAACGGCATTTTAAAATTCAAGACGTAAAAAGGAAACCCCAGTTTTTGCGCCACGCGCCTGGCGTCGTCGGTGGCTTGAGCGGAACAGCATTTATTTTCTTCTTCGTTTTCGGCTTCATGCCAGAATTTTAAAAAAATTCCCAGGCAATCGTAGCCCTGGCTTTTTAAAATCGCCGCGGCCGCGGCCGAGTCAACCCCGCCGGACAGAGCGATTGCCACTTTCTTTTTATTCCTATTTAAGTTGTTTATTTTTGACATACATTTCAGTTTACGAAGAGTTGCTAAGTTTACTATCTTTGTTTTACCAACTTAGCAACTTTGCGACTTACCAACTTAGCAACTAATTATACTATACTAAATTATTCACAAAGGCGCAAAATACCTCAATTTATCAACGATTTTAGGCTATTGACAGGGTTTTTGACTCTGCTATAATACTTACAATCACCTAATAATTAAGATTCTGGCCGGTCATTATTGCCAATTTAAAGCCATTTTAATGGCCAGAATCATAAAGGAGCAAACTATAATGTATTTCAATGAAGAAGAAGACGATTTAACCACCACCGCCGCCGCGGCCGACGAGGAAAAAACCGCGGATGATGATTTGGACGACGACGCGGCCGATGACGATGATGACGCGGATGAAGCCGAAGAAGAAAGCGAAGAAGCCGAAGAAGTTGTCTAAAAAAGAAATTAGTCTCGTAAGTAAAAACCGCCCGGAGCAATCCGGACGGTTTTTGTTTTAACGTTTGTCTTTAAACTATCGGCCTACTCCGAAATATCTAAAGCCGAGTTTGGCCATGACTTTCGGTTCAAAGATATTGCGGCCGTCAAAGATGGTCGGGGTTACCATTAATTTTTTAATCCGTTCCAAATCAAGATTTTTAAATTCGCGCCAATCGGTGCAAATTACCAAGGCTTCGCTGCCGGCCGCGGCTTCGTAGGGGTTTTCGGCGTATTCGATTCCGGGCAGTTCTTTTTTGGCGTTATTCATGGCCTGGGGATCGAAAGCTTTGATTTTAGCGCCGTCTTTTTTCAGGCTTTCAATGATTCTTAGGGCCGGCGAATTGCGGATGTCGTCGGTATCGGGCTTGAAAGCCAGGCCCAAAACGCCGATTTGCTTGCCGTCCAAAACCCAAAGCTCTTTTTCAATTTTGCGCAAAAAACGCCGGACCGCTTCCAGGTTGATTCTTTCAATCGCGTGAATCAACGAATTATCAAGACCCAGAATTTCCAAGGTTTTCTTGTAAGCGGCAATGTCTTTGGGAAAGCAGCTGCCGCCAAAGCCCAGGCCGGGCTTTAAAAATTGGGCGCCGATGCGCTCGTCCAAACCAATGGCTTCCAGGACTTCCAAAGCGTCCGCCCCGGCTTCTTCGCAGGTTTGGGCGATTAAATTGGCAAAAGAAATTTTCGTGGCCAAAAAAGTGTTGGCGCCGTGTTTAATTAATTCCGCGCTTCTGACGGAAACCACTTTGATCGGCGCTTTGGTTTTTTCAATCAAGGGCCGGTAGAGTTCAAGTATTTTATCCCGGGCTTTTTCGGAATCAACGCCGATGACAATCCGATCCGGCTCCATTGTGTCCTTAACCGCCGTCCCCTCTTTTAAAAATTCCGGGTTGGAAACCACGTCAAAATTGGTTTTGCCGGCGCCGTAGCGCAAAATTGTTTCCTTGACTTTTTCCGCGGTTTTGACCGGCACCGTGCTTTTATCGACAATAACTTTGTAATCGCCGTTAATCGTGCCCGCGATTTCCCGGGCGACCTGCTCGACATATTTCAAATCCGCGTGGCCGTCGTCTTTGGGCGGCGTATTGACGCAGATAAAAATCACCTCGGCTTGTTCCACCGCGGGTTTGATTTTGTCCGAGAAAGTCAGCCGGCCGGCGGTTTGATTTTTGATGATCAATTCTTCCAGGCCGGGCTCGAAAATTGGCGATTTGCCCCGGTTTAATTTTTCCAGTTTTTCCAAGTTATTGTCCACGCAGATGACTTCATGGCCGAGTTCGGCTAAACAAGTGCCGGTGGTCAGGCCGACGTAGCCGGCGCCGATGATGGCGATTTTCATAGTTTGGGACGAAGTAAATTAAAAGTAAATTAAAAGCGAGTTAGTAGTAAATTAAAAGTAGCTTTAATTTACTATTAATTTACTCGCGATTTACTTTTAATTTACTTTTTAAAAATAAAAAAGTCCTTTTTAGACCTGTTTAACGAATCTATATTTAATAAGACGTGGAATTAAAGCCGACGTTACAACCCTGTTATTTTAAGCCGAAGGCCTATAAATTATCTAAAAATTTTTGTTTTATTTCTTCGCCGCATAATTTTTTGATTTCAGATACGATCGCGTCCTGGCAGAAGAATTGATGCTTGGGCACGGTGATGAAAGGTTTTATATTGCCCGTAAAATTAGCCCGGCATGATTCTGGCGGCCTGTATTTGTAATGTCCCGCCCGTCTTTTACTGGCAACAGTAAAGCCGATTAATGTTAACACCCTGATACATTGCTTTTGCGTAAAATCGTAGCCCATATCTTACGCATATTGTCTTTTTTTCTCCGCTTGTTTCAGATAAACTTCTCCGTGGCCTTCCAGGTTCAATTTGTCAAAAATATAATCGGAATCAAATTTAGGCACGTCAAAATATTCCAAAACCGCGTCATTTATCATCTCCAGCAGATCCTCCGGATTTTTGGCATTAGTAACTAATCCCGGCAAGTCTTTGGAAGTGGCAACCAACCCGTTTTGATTCAGCTGGATATTCCAGCTCATTGTCGCCGGAATATTATATTTGTTCGTTATATAATCCGGATCTTTTTGCGGAAAAAATCGCCTTAATAAGCGCATATTTTGTTCATTAGCTATTTATAGTGTAATTATAGCATATAAGCATAAAATTGCCATAGCCACGCGTTTATTTGCGTTATATTTTTGTATCTAAGATTAATCTCTAAAGTCGCTTTCTTTAAAGTCCGGAAAGAAGCATAATGGATTGAAAAGTGCCATTTTTAACGATTACCGTGAGAGTCGGACTGCCTTCTTTGCGAAATTTAGCATGCGAGCCATTTTGGGATATAAAAATAAAGCCCTTGGCTTGAAGGACTTTCAAAACTTGTTTTAAAAAAATCGGCCTAGGCATACTTGAGCTGGCAGCAGACTAGGTCCGGCTGTTCCACCTTGCCTATCTTGGAAACCGGCATGTCCTCAAAGTATAACCCTAAAGCTTCTTCCAGGTTTTTTAAAGCTTCTTTTTTAGTGTCGCCAAAGCTGGAAACCGCCGTATTTAAATTCCAGGCAACATAATATTTGCCTTCTTTCTAAATTGAGAGCGTTGATTAATTGTTTTAAACAGCTTGGACTGATTTCAGGTTTGGCTTAATTTAGAGA
>MHIR01000061.1:5033-19659 GCA_001817615.1 Candidatus Buchananbacteria bacterium RIFCSPLOWO2_02_FULL_46_11b
TTTGGTGAAAATAAGTCAATTTTTTAAAATCAACCTAAGCTTTGGCCCTCTGGCAATAAGACGGCTTTTCTTTATCTTTATGATATTCCCGGCAGGCCTCGCAGTCGCCGTGCCGGGGGCATTTGGTCTCGGGTCAGGGGCAGGTTTGGCTGGGTATAGTATTTTTGCGAAATTAAGTCAGGTTAGGAGATAGCAGTTAGGAGATAGTGGGCAGTCGTAAATTTCTAATTTTAAATTTCTAATTTTTAATCAATTTTTAATTTTGAATTTCAAATTTTTAATTGTTCGGCAAATAGCGTTTAAAAATTAGAAATTAGATGTTTTTCTAAGGCATAACTTTAAAACTACCCGCGGGTTATTAAGCATTTCTTTATTTAGCGGTTTATTTTAAAGCATCCCAGATTTGTTCTTCCTCAAATCCCCATTCCAGCATTTTTTTAAAAATCTTCATATTAATGAATTTATGAAGATTTCTTTGAATAGTATATTTGTGTTCGGTCTTGGGATGTTTAACCAGGATATGGCTGCCTTTGCCGTGATTTGCTTCAACGGTTAAGCCTAATTTTCCGCACGCTTTAATCCATTGAGACTGTGTAATGTCGGAAAAACTTCGGCTAGGCATAGACATTCTGCCTTACCGTAACCGGTTCATTATCTCCCCGCAAGAGAGAGTCTGAACAAAGGTGGGGCGGGATTTCAAAATAAGTAAAAATGGCGTCTTTTATGGTTGACGCGATATTTTTAGTATTATCGCCGCCGGTAATAATGCCGTCCAGATTGGTTGATTCCGCGGTCCAGGAACCATCGGGGAATTGTTCAATTTTAAATTCAATTCTGCCGATTCTGTTAATTTCCCTTTTCATGCTGATAACGCGTTCGTCATTTTCTTCATTTAGGTTATAACCGTATTTTCTCGCGAAATTGGCCAGATTGTAGATGAATTTATTCAAAATCATAAATTTTGCGTAAAATAAGCGAAATATTTTTAAAAAATAATTAAATCTATCTTGGTTGCATAATAGCGCAAAAATAGGTATTCGCGCAAGGCGAATTCCCCTACTTCCCTACCCCCCCTAGTCCCTATTTCCCTAAAACTTAACCACCTCGCCCGGCCTAATGGTTTTGGGAGAAGTATTCAGCGGCCGCTGGGGCGCCGCAGGTCGGTCAAAATCTCTTGAAGCTGACATGGGCGCGGGGCCGGGTTTTGGGCTTAAGCGCCCGCGGTTTTTATGGTCAAAAGATTGCGGATCTTTTTTCAGGGCGTCAGTTAAGGAAATTTCTTTTTGCTCTTCCGGCTTGACTTCTTTGGCTTCTTTTAATTCCGCTTTTCCGCCGCCGCCGTGAAGCAGGCCTTCGCGGATTTTCTGGAAGCAGGTTTTGCAATAAATCGGCCTTAAACCGTCGGGCTTGAAAGGAATTTCGGTTTGCTGGCCGCATTCATAGCAATTGACTTTAAAACCGGGTTTGGCCGAAGTCCGTACCGGACGCTCGGCGGCGGCCGGCCGGTCCGACATCGGCGGGCGGCTGGGCGTGAGACTCGGCGCCGCCGGCCGGTCAAAAGGTTTTTTATAATCGCTAATTGAGCGGGCGGGCCTGGCTTCGCCTTCTTCGCCGCTGCCTTCTTTGCCTTCAATCACCATGCCGCTCCAGCGGCTGATTTTATCTTCCACCACGTCGCGGGGCTTGGCGTAGCGTTCGCGCGAAACCGCGATGACTTTGTCTTTATTGCCGGTATAAACGGCTTGGCCCAAAGGCAGCAGAGTCGTGGCGGAAAACGGATTGGACGAGACGCCGTCGATCATCAGCTTCATGTAAGTGTCGTACTTAGCCAAGTTGACCAGGTCTTCTTCTTCAAAATAAGGCGCGAATTCCGTGGCCAAAAATTCGGCGTCCGCCGCGCCGATGCGGAAAAGCACGAGCGTGCCGACATTGCCGAAAACCGCGGCGCAGACCAGTTCATCAAGCTGTTCAATGTATTGGTGGCCGATAATCAAATTTAAGCGGTATTTTCTGGCTTCGGACAAGATATTGGCGAATGACTCGGTGGCGAAATTCTGGAATTCGTCAACGTAGAGGTAAAAATCTTTGCGATCCTCCTCGGGGATGTCAATCCGGCTCATGGCCGCCAGCTGGATATTGGTAATCATCATCGCGCCCAAAAGCGCGGAAGAATCTTCGCCGATGCGGCCCTTAGACAGGTTCATGATCAGAATCTTTTGGTTGTCCATAATTTCGCGAATATTGATGGTTGATTTGACCTGGCCGACGACATTGCGAATCATGGCCGTTGATAAAAATTGGCCGACTTTATTCTGAATCGGGGCGATGGCCTCGGTCTGGAATTTGTCGGGATATTTTGAGTATTCTTCCACCCAGAAGGCTTTGACGACCGGGTCCTGGATTTTGGCGATGACTTTGTTGCGGTAGCTTTTATCCACTAAAATCCGCATGACGCCAAGCAGAGTGCTGCCGGGATAGTCTAAAAGCGCCAAAATGGCGTTGCGCAGGAGGTATTCCAGCCGGGGGCCCCAGGAATCGGCCCAGAGCTTTTTAAAGACGCCGATTAGGCCCGAAGCGATCAGATGCTTGTGTTCCAGGCTGTTTGATTCAATGACGTTAAAAGCGATGGGAAATTCAAAATCCGCGGGATTGAAATAAACCACGTCGTTGATCCGGTGGCTGGGAATATAATCAAGGATTTTTTCGGCGAAATCGCCGTGCGGGTCAACCAAAGCCACGCCCTCGCCGTTGATGATATCCTGAATGATCATGTTTTCCATGGCCGTGGATTTGCCCATGCCGGTTTTGCCGATTAAGTACATGTGCCGCCGCCGGTCGTCTTTTTTGATGCCGAATTTAACCCTTTGGTTGCGAAAATTTGTTTCCGCGAAAAAAACCACGTCGTTTTGGGGTTTTGGCTTTGGCGCCTCTTCAATTTCAATTTTTGTTTTATCTTCGTCTGGCATATTTAGACTATTGAATAATTTTTCAGAGGGGTTAAGAGGGCATCAGAAAGCTTGAGAGGGCCAAGAAGGCGAGAAGATTGAGAGAGTGTAAGAAGAATTAGAAAGCGCTCTTGTTCTTTACTTATCTTTTCCGCCCTCTTTGCCTTCCAACCCTCTTCACTTCTTAAGCCGTCTCAAGCCTTCTTATCCCTTCTTATTATAATTTTAACCGATCGGCAAATTGGCCGGCGGCCCGGCTTTGGTCAAAGCCGTTTTTTCTATTTGCGCCGGCGCGGCTTCTTCTGGTTTAACCGGGGCGGGCTTTTCTTTTCTGGGAGAGATAAAGCTCCGGCTGACCGGCAAGGTCATGGGCGGCTCGGCTTTCTTGGCTTCGCTCTTTTTGACCATCGGCGCTTTGACTGTCATAATCGGGAAATGATAAAGCGAGGCCAGCTCCTGGCTGTTTAAAATTTTACCGTAAGAACCCGGCTCCAGCCAATGGCCGCGGTTTTTATAGCGGTAGAATATCTTATTTTGCCTGGCAATCACGCGCCTTTTTTTAAAAAAAACTATGCCGCCGGTTAAGGTTTTAGCGTCGGGTTTGACGCTATTTAGGTCCAAGGTGTTAAATTGCTTGAAAGCGCCGTAAATCGCGTTGGCCTTGGGTTTGACGAATTTGTCTTTTTCGGCAAAATAAATCAGGCGGATTTTGGTATGAAAGCCGAGCTTGCCAGTCTTTTTTTCAATGGCGTTAATAACGTCTTTTTGCCCGGGCGTCAGATTCATCATTAAATTGTAGGGCTCGTCTTTTTTGGTTGACGGCGCGGCCAAAACGGGATTCAACAATTCCCAAACAATGCCTGGAATGTCAAAAATCCGGTCAAAAATCGTTTTTTTCCGCTCAACTTTGCCGCCGGATAATTTTATGATTAAATTTTCGGCGCCTTTGCCCCAGTCATTGTCCGCCGGCGTGACGACTAATTGGATCCAGACCTGCTCGCCCGGGCCGATTCTGGTTAAAGCTTCCAAAATGCCGGCCATCGGATCGACAAAGCCCTCCACGTGCTCAAATTCCTCGTAGGTTCTGATCGGATAATATTCTTTTTTGGCCAATTTCAATTCCGTGCCCCAGAGGTTGTATTTCTCGCTGGGAAATTTAAGGCGCCAATCTTTGGTGTAGTCTTCAACTTCCATGATTTCGGCCTCGGGATATTGGGCGTAAACAATGGCTTCAATTAAATCGCGGTATTTTTGTTCAAAATGAATAAAAAATTGAATGTAGCCTTCAAAACTGGCGATTTCAAAAGAGAAGCTGTTGGGAATCTCCCCGGTCCACCATTTTTCGTGGACCTTGAGCGGCTGATGGGCGCCGGCCAGCTGGTTAAAAATATTTTCCACGCCTTTGGGCCCATTTTCAATGTTTTTCGGCACGTCAACGGCCACCATCATGTATTTCCGCTCTCGGCGGTAGTTATTTCTCAACCAAAGCTGCCAGAACAGGATCAAAGCGTAGGTAAATAAAAAAACTGGATAAATCCAGCCAATAGTTTTAAAAAACCACCAACCAAAAGCGATCGGGCTGTCTGTCGGAATTGAAGAAAAATCAATAACAATATTCATAGCCGCGGGATTTTCTTTTTGTTTTTTTTGATTATTTAAAACCTCTTTTTAATCAGGGGAAAAACTGCCGTCTTGTTATATTCTCAATTATACAATTTACCGGTCAATCAGGGTATAGCCGTTGTCCGGCAGTTTTTTAATTTTATCTTTATTGGTCAAAGCCAGATAAATCGTGCTTTTTCTGACCAGTCTTTGGGCCAAGACGGCCTCAATGATTTCTTCCTTGGTTAGGGGCTTATTGGCTTTTTTTAAAATATCAACAATAATATCCATGACCGTGCCGGTTTGGTAGCCCCATTCTTTCAAGGCGTAAATCCCCCGGCCGACTAAGACATAGCGGTCGTCCAAAATCAATTCATTGTGGATGGTGGCCGGATAAGCGACTTTTTTGTCAAATTTTGACTGGTTGATCAAATCGGTGATTTCGGTAAAATGAATCGGTTTGCCGAGTTTTCTTAAAACCAAATAGATTTTATCGCTCATCCGCTTGGGCGAAACCGTGTGCCAATGGCTTAAGCCCCATTCGCCTAAAATATTTTGGTCGGTCTGGCGGCTGATTTTCAGATAAGAATCAATTATGCGGTCAATTTCCTGCTCCAGAGTTTCTTCGCTGGCGCCCAATTTCAAGGCGGCGATTTGTTCTTTGTGGTTCGCGTAAAAATCGCTTTGCTTGAAGCCGTCAATCAATTCTTCGGCTTTAAGCAATTTTTCTTCTTTTTTAATGACATTAACCAGCTCTTTGACGACTTGCTTGATTAAATCAAGCGAAGCGGAAGGCAGCTTCCAGCCGTTTAACAGTTCCGGGTCGGCTTTGACTGATTCAATCCGGTCATTCAGCAAATGATTTAAAATAAACAGCGCCGCGGCATAGTTTTCCTGATTGGATTTATGGCTGCCGATTTCGTTTAAAAGGAAATTTTCTTCCATCACGCCGCCGTAATTTTCCAATAAATTGCCGACATGATGCTTGGCCAAATCCAGCTGCTGGCGGAAATCTTTCAAATCCCTCAATTTTTTAATAGTGGCGGTTTCAATCTGGCGGATCCGTTCGCGGGTAATCTCATAGTATTTCCCGATATCTTCCAGAGTTTCCTTTTTCTTGCCCAAAAGCCCAAAACGGCGGCTTAAAATGTCGCTTTCTTTGGCGGAAATATTTTTTAACAAGCTGGCGATTAATTCATTCGGATTAAACGAAGCCGCTTGCTGTCTTTCCTGACTTTCAATGATTTTGTCAAGAATTGAGTTTTGGTCAGCCATATAATTGAATTGAATTATTTAATAAAATTGCTAAATTAAGCAAAATTTAGTAGATTTTTTAAGCACTATTATTTAATTATTTTAATAATAGCATAAAATTTAATAATAGTCAAGGGCTTGACTGGGAAAAACTTTTATTGCTTGCTATTTAATGAAAATATAGTTAATAAAAAAAGCTTAAGGAAAGCCATTTAATTAGGTAGTTGGTAAGCGGCTAAGTGGTTATGGTAATTTGAAACGATTATTAAAATTTAATAACTTAGCAACTTAGCAACTTGATTTTTAGCGTTTTTTAAGCTTAAGCTTCTCCCAGACCACCAAAAGCGGACTGGCTAAAAAGATTGAAGAATAGGTGCCGATTATGACGCCGATAATCAAGGCCAGGGTAAAGTCATGGATTGACTTGCCGCCGAAGATAAAAATGGCGAATAACGCCAGCAGAACCGTAAAAGAAGTATTGATGGAGCGGACAAAGACTTCATTGATGCTGTGGTCAATCGTTTTTTCAAAATTGTCGCCGGTCTGCCGTTTAAGATTTTCCCGAATCCGGTCAAAAACCACGATCGTGTCGTTATTGGAATAGCCGAAAATCGTCAGCAAGGCGGCAATAAATGACGCGTTGACTTCAATGCCGTAGAATTTGCCCAAAATAGCAAAGGCGCCGACGACGATGATAATATCATGCAGCAGGGACAAGACGGCGATGACGCCGTATTTCCAGGAAGCAATCGGCTTGGAAACTTTGCGGAAAGCCCAGGCAATGTAAATAATAATGGCGATGGTGACAATTATGATCGCCCAAAGTGTTTTCTTTTTCAGTTCCTGGCCGATGGTCGGGCCGACGGAATCAAATCTTTTTTCTTCAAAAACCTTACCTTCCAAAACCAGGCCGGGAGTCGTCGTGGCGCCAATTTCGGCGCCAAGTCCGGTGGGCTGGAATTTTTCCTTTAGAGTTTTTAAAATTTCCTGGTGAGTTTGCTCGTCTATATCTTTGCTGCGGATAATCAGGCCGTTTTCACCGATCGGTTGGGTGACGATATTGGTCAGACCTAAAGGCGCCAAGGCGTCGTTGATTTCCCGGTTGCCGGGACGCTGGACGGCAAAATCAAGCTCCATTAGGCTGCCGCCGGTAAAATCAATGCCTAACTTTAGACCGAATGTCTTCCAGCCAAAAATAACCATGGCTAAAATTCCAGTCGCTACCATCAGGCCGGATAAAGTAAACCAAATTTTTCGGTGATTAATAACGGAAATCATATTTTGAGAGCGTTGATTAATTATTTTTAATAACATGGACTGATTTCATGTTTATTTTAGATTTAGCTTAATAGAAGCAGATTTACCCCGTTAGAAATTTATTTCTAACGGGGTAGACGCGGATTTAAACGCGGAATTAATTAGTCAGCGGTTTTTTTCTTGGTGCCGTAAAGCCAATTTTTATTTAAAGCGGATACTTTGGTCGTGGCCAAAACCATGATGCGGGTAACCCAGACAGCGGAAAACAAGCTCATCAATGTGCCGATGGCCAAGACGATGGCAAAGCCTTTGACCAAGCTGGTGGTAAAGCCCATCAGAATGGCGCAGGCGATCAGGGTTGAGACATGGCCGTCAAAAATTGAAGACCAGGCGCGCTTGAAGCCTTCCTCCAAAGCCACGGTAAAAGGCTTGCCCCAGCGGATTTCTTCTTTAAACCTCTCAAAAATCAAAATATTGGCGTCCACGGCCATGCCCAAAGACAGGATAAAACCGGCAATGCCCGCCAAGGTTAAAGTAACGTTAATAATTTTAAATACGGCCAAAACCACCAGCGCGTAAAATATCAAAGCGACGCAGGCGATTAAGCCGGGCAGGCGGTAGTATAAAATCATGAATAGGCAGATTAAAAGCAGGCTTAGAAATCCGGCTTTCAAACTTTGTTCCACCGATTCATTGCCCAAAGACGCGCCGACGGTTTTTTGGGAAATCAGCTTTATTGGCACGGGCAGAGCGCCGGCATTAAGCCGCTGGGCCAAGAGTTTAGCCTCTTTGATGGAAAATTTGCCGCTGATGACGGCTTGGCCGTCTAAAATCGGCTCCTGAACCGTGGGGACGCTGATGGCCGAATTATCCAAGAAAATGGCCACCGGCTTACTGACGCTGCGGCGGGTAATGGAAGCGAATAAATCCTTGCCCTCGTCGTTGAATTCCAGGCTGATTTGCGGCAGGTTGGTGTTAGGTTCAAAAACGACCTGGGCCCGGGCCAGTTGCTGGCCGGTTAAACCCGTATAAAGCCATTGGTCGGCTTCGGTCATGTAATCCTGCTGATTTTTAGTTAAAATTAAAATATGGCCGCAGCGGGCTTCCAGGCTGTCCCCGCTCCCCCGCTCTTCCGCTTTTTTAATGAGATGATAGCCGAAAGAACTTTGAACCAGCTGCTTGGCGGTTTCGCCGGTTTTTAAATCGTCAAAACAAGCTTTTTCAAATTCCGGAACAAACTGGCCCTTTTGGGCAAAGCCCAAATCGCCGCCCGCGTTTTTACTGCCCGGATCCTGGCTGTATTCTCCCGCCAACTTGGCAAAATCGGCGCCCGGCGCCAGAACTTTGGCTAAAACTTCGTCCGCTTTCTTTTTCGCTTCCGCATTATAGGTTTCAATTTCTTTTTTTTGATCCTCGGTTAAAGCGACTTGAGGATTGGGATTTTGCTCTTTAAATTCCAAAAGCGGCGTCTCGCCAATCATTTTAATCGCCTGATTAATATCCGAAATACCGGCCAATTCGGCGATGATGCGCCATTTGTCTTGGGATTTGGTCACTTGGATTACCGGTTCGGCCACGCCAAAGGCGTTAACCCGCCTTTCAATCACGTCTCTGACCCCTTCCACGGCGCTGGCCTGATCAGCGCCGGGCATTTTAGAGATATCCGCCTCGTAGATCAGCTGGGTGCCGCCCTGCAAATCCAAGCCTAGGCGAAAAGGCAGATTCAAAAAATCGGGCAAATCAAGCCCGCTTTTCTCCAAATACTGGGGAAAATCAACAACCACGGCCAAAACCGCCATTAAAAAAATGCCGGCTAAGGCGAGTCTGATTTTTTTCTGCTGGCTACCCATATTTTATAATACAGACATTTTAACAAATCCCCTTCAGTTTGGCAAGAGGCCTTTTAAAGGCCTTTTAGATAAATAAAAAAACCCTTTGATCTTATCGCCGGGTCGTTTTGTTAAATATGAAATATCAGTCTTTGCCGCTTGGCGGTTGGCCGCTTCGGAATTTTGTTTTGCCGCCTGATAATAATACTATCCCAAGGAATTCAAAAACAGCAAAACAATCACGTATATCATCATCATTAAATAACTCACTATATCCATTATCCTATCGCCTCCTTTCAAAGAACGTTTCCAAAAACAGCCGCCGTTCGTTTTCTGGCTCCGTTAGAAAGCTCGCGGGGCAGAATATCAATAGTTCGCGCTGGGTATAAAGCCTCGCGTGAGCTTTCTAACGGAGCTTACTCCGATTTGAATAGTTTGTCAATAACAGCAACGGTGTTGTCAACGGGAAGTTAAAATTATTGCCGGCCCTTGGCGATTTTTAATCTTTCCAAACTTCGGTCAAACTCTCTCTTAAATTTTGAACTAAAAATTTCAATTAAATTTTTAGCCGCCGGCAAGCCGACTAATTCGGCAAAACCCAAGCCCTTGATTTTTTCTCCGGCAATTTCGGCTTTGACGGACAATCCCCCTTCCCAATAATTGATTAGGCCATAAATCATTTCCTGATTTTTGTTCAAGGAATTGACAACTAATTTAATTTTTCCCTTTGGGATTATAATTTCCCATTCTTGAGGATAACTGGCGCCGGTTTGGGGGCTGGTCCAGGAATTCTTGCCCGGAATAATTTCCACGTCAAAAGTTTTTTGAGCACAATTTTTATACATGACAGTGGCCAGTCTTTTTTTAATTTCCCGGACGTATTCAAAACAGATAATTTCCATGCCGTTTTCCAGCTGAACGGAAAACCAAAGCCAATAATCGTTTTCATAAGGCGCGTCGGCCCACTGGTGGTCATGCCAGCTTTGGCCGGCCACTTTGACGGTCTTTTTGCCGATTCTAATTTCGCCCGAAGCCGCCAAGTCGGTCAAGGAATAATACCAGGTTTCCCGGCCGGGTTTTAATTTAATAAAGCCGGTTTGATTTTCCAAAAGCGGTTTTTTGGCGCTGGTCAGAGTCAAGTCAAGATTTTTTGTTTTAAGCCGGTAAGAAAACGGCTTGGTTTCTTGTAAAAAAGAAACATTCGGCAACTGGCCGAGATAGCGCAAAGAAAGCAGCGGCCTCTTGGATTTTTTTGGCAAAAGCAGGCAGAAAGGACTGATGGTAGCCTGGAATTTGTTGTTTTTAACGTCGGAAATCATTGAATGCTCAAAATAGATATTTTTAACCGGCAAAATTTTAAGCCAGGGCAGTTTTACCCTTTTCAAATCGGCTTTAAAAAAAGCATACATGAAAGCATAGTGGTTTTTGTGCTCGTCCCATAAATGCCCGTTAAAATACCACCACTCAATGATCTTGTTATGGGGCAGTTCGTCCTGGGGAAATCGGATTGGTTTAAAACAGTCAGGCATATTAAATTTCAATCACATACACGCCTTTCTTTTCCAGCTCCTTTATTTTATACAGCCGGTTAAGCTTCAGTTTTAAGACAAATTTTACTCGTTTTTTTATGATTTGTCCGGTATATTTCTTGGTCTTAGGGTTATACTCCTCCAAAACTAAAATATCACCCGGTTTAATCTTGAAATCCGCCAATCTCAATTCAAATTTCTTTTTGCCGGCTTTGATTAATTTAAAATACTCCGGCCAAGTTTTCTTTTTGATTATCGCCATAAACTAGTTTAATCAATGAATAATATTTTGATTTTGCTATTTTCTTGAATATAAGCCGGTTAGTTCTAATTGGGCTAAAATCTGGCCGGCCATAGCCGTTTTTAGCCCGGCGGCGTCTGTTTTTTTCGGCAAATCTAAAACCGTATCAAGCGCGTAAAGATAAAAAATATAACGATGCGTCCCGCCCGGCGGGCAGGGGCCGCCCCAACCGGCTTTGCCAAAGCTGGTTATGCCTTCAATACCCTTGGCCGGAGCGCTATTTTCCATAATTTCCGTAGTTTCCGGATCAATATTCCAGATAACCCAATGGATCCAATTTCCGGCCGGCGCGTCCGGATCATCACAAATTAAAGCCAAGCTCTTGGCTTGAGCGGGAACCTCGGATATTTCTAATGGCGGACTAATATCATCGCCGTCGCAGGTGTATTTTGGCGGTATTAATCCATTGTTTTTAAAAACGGAACTTACGAGTTTCATATTTGAATTATCCTTTAATTACCGCTAAAGGCACAAGCCGGGCCACTTTTTTAGCCAGGCCTGATTGGTGCACCACGCCAACCACCTCGTCAATGTCTTTATAGGCCTGGGGCGCTTCTTCCAAAAGCCCCTTGGCCGAGCCGGCGCGCAGAATTATCCCCTGCTCTTTTTCCAGCTTGGCTTTTAAGCGGTTATAATCAAGTTCTTTTTTGGCGGCGGCGCGCGACATTTGCCTGCCGGCGCCGTGGCAGGTTGAGCCGAAAGTTTCTGCCATGGCCTTTTGCCGGCCGGCCAAAAGATAAGAAGCCGTGCCCATGGAGCCGGGGATGATGACCGGCTGGCCCGCGGCTTGATAAATTTTAGGCAAAGCGGGGTGATTGGGGCCGAAACAGCGAGTGGCGCCTTTGCGGTGGACAATATGAATTTTGCCGTCATATTCTTCCAGTTTGGCGATATTGTGGGCCAGGTCGTAAACCGGTTTTAAGCCGGCTTTGGTTTTCAGTATCCTTTGCCAGGCTTGCCGGACCTGGCGCGTAATTATTTGCCGGTTGGCCCAGGCGAAATTGGCCGCCGCGGCCATGGCTTTGAAATATTTTTGGCCCTCGTCGCTTTTAAACGGCGCGCAAGCCAGTTCGCGGTCCGGCAGTTTGATTTGGTATTTAGCCATGGTTTGGTCCAAAAGCCGGACATAGTCGGTGCAGACCTGGTGGCCCAGTCCGCGCGAGCCGGTGTGGATCATGACCGTGATCTGGTTTTTTCTGACGTTAAAAATTTTTGCCAAATCGGCGTCAAAAACTTCTTCCACTTTTTGGATTTCCAAAAAATGATTGCCCGCGCCTAAAGTGCCGAGCTGGTCTAGTCCCCTTTTTTTGGCATGTTCAGAAACTAAAGCCGGGTCGGCCGTTTTAAATTCGCCGTTTTCTTCCAGATATTCCAGGTCGGATTCTTGGCCGTATTTTTTTTGTATGGCCCAGCGGGCGCCGCGTTGCAAAACGCCATCCAGTTCTTTGGCCGATAATTTCAGCCGCCCGCCGCGGCCCACACCCGAAGGCACGTCGCGCTGGATTTGATTGGCCAAATCGGTCAGCCGGTCTTTAATCTCCGGATAAGACAATTCGCTGGTTAATAGCCGCACGCCGCAATTAATGTCATAGCCCACGCCGCCCGGCGAAATCACGCCGGTTTGAGCGTCAATGGCCGCCACGCCGCCGATGGGAAAGCCGTAGCCCTCGTGGATATCGGGCATAGCCAAAGCGTATTTGGCAATGCCGGGCAGAGTGGCGACGTTAATCAGCTGCGCCAGCGACCGGTCGCTTAAAATTTGCGCCAGCATCTTTTCGGAAGCGTAAAACCTGGCCGGCACGCGCATATCTTGGCGGAAGTCCTTGGGGATTTCCCAGAGATTGGGAGCGATTTTAGTTAGGTTTTGTTTGGTTAGCATAAGTAATCGGCAATCAAACGGGCAAGAGACAAGTTGCTAAAGTATAAACTTTTGCCAAGGTTGGGCAGGCGGCGATCATTCAACTCTTTGATTTCTGGGATTTCTGGCCTAGATATCAAATAAAATCACGGCCTGCCAGCCGGTTTTGGTTTGTTTAATCTCTAAACCGTGGTAAGTGACGGCCTTGATGTCTCTCTGGGCTTTGGCCGGACAACCGAAAACTTCGGCTTGAATTTCCCTGGCCGTGATTTTTTTAAAATTGAATCTGTCAAAGCAGATATTTTTGGCATCGGACAAATACAAAAGCTCGGACAGCCAGTCAACCGTTAAAGCCTTGATGTCGGCGGCCTTTAAATTGATTTTTGCCGGTTTTTTCAGAAGCGGTCCGGCTTTGGAACAATTGGAATACAAAAAAGCCATCATACCCCGGCTGGCATTGATAAACAGCTCCTTTTGGTTTTTGCCCCAAACCCGCATTTTTAGATCAGCCGGGTGGCTTAAAAATTTGTATTTTAGCATGGATTGGCCGAGTTAATGTTTGTTTTTTAATTATACCATTTTTAGGTGTTAGATGTTAGGTTGTCAGGTTTTAGACAAGAGGAGTTGTGCGGCCGGCCCGAATCTGCGAATAAAGCTTATAAAGCTGATATAGCTGGCAAAGCCGGCAGGCCTACAATGCCGGTTAATAAAAAAAGACGGCGCCGACTTTTTATAGTCAGCGCCGGAAACGTCTGTTTTTCGGCCTTTTCAGCACTCAACGTGCTGCTCAAAGCCGATGTAGAGGCCGAGGGGTATCCCCTCAATCACCTCTACCTCGTCGTCAGACAACGACTTAGCGACCTTGTGGTGGGTGTGGACATGGGCCAACATTTCCCCCCAGAGGCTCACACTCCGAATGAAGTGAGGCATCCGGCAGAGATTTGCTTTTTCAAACGCTGCCCAAATCCCCAGCCCACCAATAATCGCCATAAAGAACATAGCTGTCATACCCTTTTCTCCTTATAGCCGCGCCTGCATTAGGCCGCGGCCGGTTGTGTATTTTTGTTTTTAGTTGGAATACGATCCAACATATTAATATAGCATATTATTAAATATTTGTCAATAGATAAACAAAAAAATTAGCTAATTTTAGCTAATTTTACACATAAATTTCAATGAATTTTTAACTTTTTGTCAAAATCCTCCGATATTTCGTTTTCTCAAGCGAGGGGATCTTTATCTTACTTGCTTCGCCGCGTTCTTTGGATAATTCCAAGTTTTTAGCGAACGAAAGCTCACTAGTAAAATCTTAATAGATTTTACCTTCGGCGACAAATTCAAAAAAGTTCTTTAAAATACAAAAAAGACCCCGCCACTTCACTTCTAGTTTTGCCTCCGGGAGTGATTTGACGGGGTTATGTGCAGTGCAATAAATCACGGAATGGTAAATCTTTTATCTTCCCACGTTGTATTGTTATCATAACTTCAGATATAGTTTTGACAACAGATTTAATCATAGTGGCCTTATCGTATTGGTTGCTTTGGCTATTTATATACTTAAGCCAGCGTCCGATCAATAACGAGGCAAAAAGATCACCAGTTCCGCCTACAGATGGTGCGGTCGTTCGCGTCCCGAGTATCATTTTTGTTATGGGTTTCTTAACGCCGGTAGTATTATCCGAGGTGAATCGGACACACACGCCAATTCGATTTCCAGAAACAACGGATTTGATGATTGGTAAAACTCTTGGGTATACCAACGTCAGAGCGTTTAGTAGTTCATAAACATTATTTACCGTAACCGTTCCGTCTTCTTCCACCCCACAATCCCTCGGCTGTTTCCCTAAGAGTAATGCTGTTTCTGTGGGGTTTGGAGTTATTACATGTGCTATCCCCACAAGACCGTTTATAACTTTTACTAATTCTTCCTGGCCTGGATACAGCGCTCCATCATCACCTAAAACAGGATCGACAAAGATTGTTATCTTTTCGTGTTGCGATTGCTCGCAAAGATTTACGAGAAGAGCAATCTGTCGCGGATCGCCAAGCCA
>MHIR01000062.1:0-1630 GCA_001817615.1 Candidatus Buchananbacteria bacterium RIFCSPLOWO2_02_FULL_46_11b
TAGTAAATAGCGAAGGCAGGCGGGCGGGCAGGCAAATTACAAGCACCAAATCACAAATTCAAAACGCGAAACTAAGGGTTTGTAATTTGAGATTTGAGATTTGAGATTTGAGATTTATTTGGAATTTGTAATTTGGAATTTGAAATTTTTCTCTTTTATTTACCTCCGGCCCAAAAACTTACCTAACATCTTCTTCGCCTGACCGGCTACTCCCTTAAGACTCGGCAAACGGCTCAAAATCTTGCCTAAATTGCCGCCGCCGCCCTGGCGGGAAACTTGGCTGCCCCAAATCACCAGGCCGATGGCCGTGGCAAACGCCGGATCGCTTACTTTATCAATCGCGCTGGTGACCGCCAGCGGCTTGCCTAAGCTGGCCGGCAGGCGCAGCTGCTTTTTGGCCGCTTCCACCAAGCCGTTCAGTTTGGCGCCGCCGCCGACCAGGACCGCGCCTGCAGGCAGTTTACCACTCCGGTCGATTTTTTTCAACTCATTGTTGATTTTAGAAAAAATTTCTTCCACCCGCGCTTCGGTAATCTCGGCAATGTATTTTTTTGAAACAAAATTGCTTTCCTTGCCTTCCAATTCGCCGACATCAATTTCCTCCCTCTTGCCCACGCCCTCCGGCAAAGCCGAACCGTATTCCAATTTTATTTTTTCGGCCGCGTCAATGGGAATTCTCAAACCGATGGCGATATCGGAAGTGATATGGTCGGAGCCGACCGGCAAAACAGCGGTGTGGATAATGTCGCCTTCCTCGTAAACCGCCAGGCCCGTGGTTGAGCCGCCGATATTGACCACGGCCACGCCCAGCTCTTTTTGCCGGCTGGTGATGACCGCTTCGGCCGTGGCTAAAATTGAAAGGACTAAATCTTCTATATTAAGGCCGGGGCGGTAAACCGCCTTGGTTAAATTTTTGATTTGGGAGCTTAAACCCTGGATAATCTGGGTGTCAACTTCCAGCCGCACGCCGGTCATGCCGACGGGATCTTTAATCCCGGCTTGGCCGTCCACGATAAAACCTTTGGGAATGACGTGCAAAATCTCGTAATTGGGCGGGGTAACGACGGTGCGGGCCGCTTCAATCGCCCGGGCGACGTCGTCTTCGGAAATTTCGCCGTCGGAGCGGGCCACGGCCACCACGCCGCGGCTTTCCTGGGAAATGATATGGCTGCCGGAAATTCCGACCCAGGCGCTTTCAATCGGCCGGCCGGCCATTCTCTCGGCCTTTTCTAAACAGCCGGTAATCGCCGAAACCGCGTCTTCAATGCTGGAAACTATGCCTTTGCTGATGCCCTCGGCCGGGACTTCGGCCGAGCCGATAATATGGATTTTTTCCTCCTGGCCCAGGCGCTGGCCGACCGCCAATCTGATGGCGGTTGAGCCGATATCCAGGCCGGCGATGATTTCCTGTTCGGGCATATGATTAGCTTTTAGCTGATAGTTTTTAGCTTATAGGGTAATAATATTTTAACACAAAGGGAGAAGTAAATCAAAATTATAAATCCTTCAAAATAGCAGGGTAAATTAAAGTTTGTTTTTTTGGCATAAGAGTCAAAATTACAAATTCCAAGCACCAAATTCCAAGCCCGCCTGCCTCGCCATTGCCTTGGATTATTTAATAAACATTTTA
>MHIR01000062.1:1645-3098 GCA_001817615.1 Candidatus Buchananbacteria bacterium RIFCSPLOWO2_02_FULL_46_11b
GATTTATCTGTAAAAAATGTAAACGGCATGGCGGGCAGGCGGGTTTGGAATTTGAGATTTTGAATTTGTAATTTTTGCTTTTATTTTTTACCTAATATTTTCACCTGCAACTTATCCATCTTCGCCGCCTCCTCTGCCCGCTTATGATCATGCCCCAAAAGATGCAAAAAGCCGTGAACTAACAGGACTTCAATCTCTCTTTGGACCGAATGGCCGGCCGCTTTGGCCTGTTTTTCCGCTTGCGGATAACAAATAATGATTTCGCCCAGGTAGCCGGCTTGGCTGGCTGGCCCGGATTTATCTTCCTTAAAGCTCAAAACATCGGTTACTTGATTTTTCCCGCGATAGCGCGCGTTTAAGTCTTTAATGGCTTTATTTGAAACCAAGGCCAGAGAAACTTCAACATTTTTCTTTATTTTCAAAGTTTTTTCAATATTTTTGAGCCAATTTTGCCAGATACTCAAAGGAATTTTCTTCCCCGCTTGTTGATTAACATCAAATCTAATCATACTTTTTATTTAATTTTTCGCATTATCAATCGCCGATCGCTAGCTTCAGTTTCGCCAAGAGGATCGCTGATCGCTAACCTCAAGTTTCGCCAAGAGGATCGCTAATCGCCGATCGCTATTGCAGCTTAAAGCTTTTCACCACGAGATTAAACGTCGTCAAAAAATTGGTCGTTAAGAAATTGCCGATATTATAGGTTAAAATATAAATTTGGCTTTTATCCTGGGGCGAAATCAAATAATAGGTCAGATTATCCGGCGCGCGCAAGCCGTCTAAGCCGTTAATCTGCAAAGCGGTTAATTGGCCTAAGCCCGCGTCGGGAAAATTCCGGCGGTGCCATTCTTCCAAAGTCAGACTGTCGGGGTTGGCCACCGCCAAGACTTCAACGAATTCTCCGGTTTCGGCCAGAAATAAGACCTGCTCTTTTCTCGTGTCTTCTTCCCTTAACTGCCAATTTTTCGGATAAGCCAAAGAATAAAGCGGGGTGCTGTAATTTTGCATCAGGCCGGAAGCGGCCAAAGCCGCGTTCTTTTTAATCGGGGAATAGCCGGCCAAAAGCTCCGCCCCGTCGCTAAAGCCGTCGCCGTCGGTATCCGCTTTATCCGGATTGGTATTGAATAATTTTTCTTCTTCCAAAGTCAGCCCATCGCCGTCTTTATCCGGCGCCGAAGGCAGGGGCTGGTTCCGGCTTGAATCAACCGCCTGATCAAGATTGGCATCGACATTCGCATTGGCATTCGCATTGGTATTCGCATTGGCATTTACATTAACGTTAGCATTTACGTTGACATTCGCGTTCAAATTCGCATTAGTATTAACGTTAGTATTCGCGTTAATATCTGCGTTAATATTCATGCTGACATTGGCGTTAACATTCGTATTCGTATTCGAGTTAATATTTGAGCCAACATTGACATTTGAATTGACGTTCGCGTTAGTGCCGGTA
>MHIR01000062.1:3127-3407 GCA_001817615.1 Candidatus Buchananbacteria bacterium RIFCSPLOWO2_02_FULL_46_11b
CAGGACACTCAAGCCGCCGACTAAAATCAAGCCAAAAACAATAATTAAAACCAGCCCCAAATTGCTCTTTTTTGGCGCCTGGTAAAACCGCGGGGGCATGACGTGGATTTGAGTTGCCCCTTTGGCCGGATCCTGACTGTTTGTTTTGTTTGAGTTAAACATAGATTAGCGACAAGAAACAAGTGACAAGCGACAAGCGACAAGTTTCCTGGGTTGCGCTTTTATTTAAGTAAAAAAGAGAATCCCTGGTTCCTTGTCTCTTGTCCCTTGTCGCTTGTCT
>MHIR01000062.1:3450-4279 GCA_001817615.1 Candidatus Buchananbacteria bacterium RIFCSPLOWO2_02_FULL_46_11b
CCGACTTCATCTCTTAAATTTTTTAATTTTTCATGCTCTTCCTTGTTTATATATTTTAATTTAAAAGAAAAATCAATATAATATTCAAGCTCATTTAGCGACCCCCGGGCATTATAGCAAAATTGCCTTTTTTCCTTATCCGTTCTTTTGCCATAGCCTTCAACAATATTGGCCGGAACGGAAACGGCGCACCTTCTTATCTGCGAAATCAAACCGAACATTTCCTCTCGCGGAAATGTTCTGGAAATCAGATAAACTTGATAGGCCAAATCATCGGCTTTTTGAAAAACAATCAATTTTCTATAGCCCAATTCTTCATTTTCCATAATTGTCAGTCCTCCTTAGTGAAAGAGAATCCCTGGTTCCTTGTCTCTTGTCCCTTGCCTGCCCCGAGCCGAGACGAGGGGTCGCTTGTCTCTTGTTTGCCCGCCAAAGCCTTAGTGCAGGAGGTAGTGAAAGAGAATCCTTTGGCCCTTGTCGCTTGTCTCTTGTCGCTTGTCACTTGCTTACTGTATCTCTAAGAGCTTCCCCGGCCCCTTCGGGTCATACCCGGCCCTTACTTCCGCGCCGTCCAGATAGGTGTCGCCGTCGGTATCCGCGTTATTCGGGTCGGTTTTAAAGACTTTGGCTTCATCGCGGTCGGTTAAGGTGTCGTTATCCGTATCCGCGTTATTTATGTCCGTGCCGTAAAGCGCTTCTTCCTCGTCGGTCAGTCCGTCGCGGTCGGTGTCAAGCGGTTCGGGCGGGGGCATATTGGTATTCAAATTAACCTCGCCACCGGCATTCGTGTTCAGATTCGTGTTAGTATTCGTGTTCAGATTCGCATTGG
>MHIR01000062.1:4292-5730 GCA_001817615.1 Candidatus Buchananbacteria bacterium RIFCSPLOWO2_02_FULL_46_11b
TCACCAGCTTGGGTTTAGTCAGCAGCTGATACCCGTACCAGCCTCCGGCCGCCATTGCTCCGCCGGCCAGGACAACAACGCCAAGCATTATAATAACTTTTTTAGAGCGAGAAAGTAAAGGTTCCTTGTCTCTTGCCGCTTGCCTGCCCGCCGAAGCCTGAAAGGCGAAGGCGGGTCTCTTGTCGCTTACAGCCGCCGGCGCGGCTGAGCTGGGGCCGGGCACGATTGACGGCCTGACCGCCGGGCCTTTGACCATCGGCTCAACCGCGTCAATCTCGCCCAAAATATCTTCCACTTCCTGCGACATCCGCGCTTCTCTTTGGGGCGCGGGCGGGGTTAGACCCGAAGGGGCTGGGGAAACTGGCGGAACCGGACGAGGAGAAAAAGCGAATCCTTCGCCGCTTGTCGCTTGTTTCTTGTCGCTTGTCTCTGCCAGCGGTCTGCCCGCCGAGGTTCCGCTTTGCGGAGAAAAAGCCGGCCGGCGCGGCGGCAAAGGAGGCTCGCCGCGCCGTAGCCCTGAGTCGGATCGAGGGGCGGAGGCGGGCATTCCCCCGGCATTATTATTAGATTGGTTTTGATTTGTCGGCTGGTCGTCAAACATATAAGGGCTTGGTTAAATGAGTTAAATATTTATCTTATGATTTTTGCGGTTTTATGAGTTTTCGGAAAATACAGGCCTATTCCAAACGTTATTTGTATGGGCGTATTGCATACGCCCCGACTTGCCTGGGCGTATTTCAATACGCCCATACAATATGAATCCAACTCCGGACATTTAGAACAAATTAACCAATACTCTCTTATTATAACACTTTTTCCCGACTTTGAGAATTTAAAGGACGGGCAGGCAGTCGCCGCAATAATTATTACCAATCAATTCTAAAGGTATGAGCACACTCTTCGTTGTTTTCTGAAATTTTATCATCTATCTTTATTTTCCTACTATCACTCGCATCAGCATATAAAAACCCATCATCATCAGAATTGGCAAATATACATACGCTATCTCCTTTTTTTAAACTAGCGATAGATATTTTTGCACAATCATCTTTCGGGTTTGGGCTTGCTGGCGCGCAAAATTGAAATTCAACTTCATCGCCATCATCATTATTATTTAAATCATTTCCCTTAACAACAGCCGACACGGCATTATGGTTTTGTGATAATAATTTAATAGTAGTGTCATTTATTATAGAAACCTTATACGTTTCCCAATCACTCCTGACATCCCTATCTGCAATAACCGGCATACCATTTATATCGCTAGCACTACGAATAAACGGATCTGTTATACTGCCATTTGTACCAATCCACCTTAGGGCAAAATAACTTCCGGCAATAATAGAGCAATTATTGTCATTATAATATCCGCAGCCCGCACCGCAACAACTATTATTATCAACACAGCCGCAGTCACTATCAATAGCAGAATCACCAG
>MHIR01000062.1:5750-6585 GCA_001817615.1 Candidatus Buchananbacteria bacterium RIFCSPLOWO2_02_FULL_46_11b
ATGCCATTACAATTACCATCGGACACGCATAGAGGACATTCCGAATCATAATTAGAATCACCTGAATTGCCGGAACAGCCTAAACCGCAGCAGCCGTTGTCACTTATGCAAATAGTGCCGCCATCGGAACAGTCGGAGTCGGTAGTTGGTGTACATCCTGGTCCGCAAGATCCGCATACGGGGTCAAGTTCACATACTGTTGCCGTGCAACTCGTGCCGTCGGCGCTGCAGAAAGCAAATTCTTCCCATGTCCCCTTACTGTCAGACTCCTTAACCAGCGGATTATTATAATTAAGCAACTCGCACCACTTAGGGCTCCAATACCTTTCCTGATT
Source organism: Candidatus Buchananbacteria bacterium RIFCSPLOWO2_02_FULL_46_11b (assembly GCA_001817615.1). Classification (GTDB taxonomy): domain Bacteria; phylum Patescibacteriota; class Patescibacteriia; order Buchananbacterales; family UBA6539; genus 02-FULL-45-11b. The sequence continues at coordinate 6,086 of MHIR01000062.1, forward strand.
AAATAGCTTGATAAATACTTCATCATTAAAATTAATCTCAAGACCGCCTGTGCCGTTCTGCTTAACGGCTTGAAAAGTATCCCAATCCCAATGATTGGAATTTGCGTCATATTTGACCTGATCGTCATAAGAAACAACATTATCGGCCAAACTGAAGCAATCGTTAGTTTTTAATTTTTTTCCATCTGCTGGTCTTGAAGCGGCTAAAGCGCAATTGTCGGTCTGTTTAAGCGCCTCAATAAGCGTAAATTGTCTGGGATTGTTTGCCACGCCTTTTACCGCTCTAACTTGCTCATTTCCGCTGACTCCGTAAAATAGAAAAGAAGGTGAAATTGTATTTTCCCCAACACCCGCAACGCCACAATAAGTACCGGCGTCTTGAGTTATCATTGAAACCGTATCGCCGATTCTAATCGGGCAATCGGAATCTTCCGCTGACCGGCAACCGGTGGAGCAGCAGCTGTTGTTGGAGTTGCAGAAATACCTTGTCGGATCATTGC
>MHIR01000062.1:6613-6935 GCA_001817615.1 Candidatus Buchananbacteria bacterium RIFCSPLOWO2_02_FULL_46_11b
GCAATCAGGATCGTTTAAACTGGTGCAATAAAACGGACAGCCATCGTTGCAGCCCCCGCAGGGAACGCAGTCAGTATCTTGTGCCAGCGTACATTCTGGGGTTGTATTGGGGCAGCAATCATCATCATTCACCCCGCATGTTCTATCCTCAAATTTACAGCCGGCTTGGCAAAGCTGTTCATGCTGGGCGGGAATATTTGGATCAAGACCGCCCGGAAGCGCCTGGCCGGCATCATTTATGCAGGTATTTGCAACGCAGGTATTATCCGGCGGGCAGTCATTTTCCACGTTATCCGTCGTGCACCCAATCTCCTGGCACGAC
>MHIR01000063.1 GCA_001817615.1 Candidatus Buchananbacteria bacterium RIFCSPLOWO2_02_FULL_46_11b
TTTGCTGATTCCTTGTGGATAAATGGATTTGACAGGTTTTTGAAGATATTATAAACTGGGTATAATATCCCTTACACTCGGTTAATACTAAACTTATGAAAGGAACAAGAATGAAAGATATCGCCTCTTCTATGGGCAGGGGCTTTAATGAAATTATTTCAGAAATGTATTTAAAAAATAGATTGAGTTCCGCGGAAATATCTGAAGAAATATACAAAAAAACAAATATTAAAATTACCACTCGTTCAATACAAAGAATAATAAAATCTTTAGGAATTGCTAGGCCACTTAGCGAGGCACTTAGATTAGCTATTAAAAAGGGCCGCAAAGATTATAGCCACTTAAGAAAGCCGATAAAATCAGATACCTTAAGAAGGGGTATTACCTTAAAAATACGATATCAGGTTTTAAAAAGAGATAATTTTAAATGTGTTTTGTGCGGCAATGATGCAAAAAATACTTTATTAGTAATTGATCATAAAATTCCCGTGGCGGGTGGCGGGACTAATGATTTTGATAATTTGAGAACTTTATGCCGTGAATGTAATCATGGTAAAGCTATATTAGAGGAACATCATTTATGAAATCTACAGCTCCCCTTTCGTATTTAGACGATTTTTTATTAAATCTCCAGACAAACAATTACTCTGAAGAAACTCTTTACAGTTATGAAAGAGATCTGAAAGTTTTTGAAGATTTTTTAAACCAAATCAAACTCCCCTTCTCTAAGGTCGATAAGCGAACAATTAATTTATATAAGGCTTATTTAAATTCAATTGATCGCCAAACGGCCGGCGATCAAAAAAGTAAAAAAAAGCTGAAAAGTTATTCCATTAATCGTTTTTTATCGTCTTTAAGGTCGTACCTTAAATTTTTAATTGAAATGGATTATCCGGCGCCAGTAGCTCCCGAGGCGGTAAAATTGGTTAAAACCGAGCGCAAGCATCCGCAAGTGGCGGAATTAAATGAATTGGTTAAATTAATTGAATCCCCGTCTTTTTTGGAAAATAATAAAATTGTTGCCGCCCGGAATCGCGCGATGCTGGAAATCCTTTTTTCCACCGGCATGCGGATTTCGGAATTAACAAATTTAAATCGTCAGCAAATTGATAATTCCGGCCGAATTTTTATTTTAGGAAAAGGCAAAAAAGAAAGGTTTGTCTACTTGACGCCGCGAGCTTATAAATACCTGAATGATTATTTGCGCTTGCGCGCCGACAATCTTTCTGCTTTATTCATACCTTGTCGCGGCCGCAATGCCAACAATAATGCTGGCCTTAAAAAGAAGATTTCTTCTAATTATTTGCAGGAGCGGATTAAATTTTACCGGGAAAAATTAAAAATCAATATTCCGATTTCCGCTCATTCTTTGAGGCATGGTTTTGCCACTTATTTGGCCGAAGAAGGGGCCAATCCGGCGGCAATTCAGGTTTTATTAGGCCATGAATCGCTTAATACCACCACCCGCTATGTTCACACCTCTGATCGTTACGCCGAAGATACTCACCGTAAATTTCATCCACTAAAAGATGCTGATTAAAATTTATTGATTTCAATTCGGAAATAAAAATGACTGGCGGGCATTCTCCAAGTCCTTTTTTCTAATAAAAAAATAAGTTAGTCAAAGGATTTATCCGCCAGCCAGACGTTTGGCTGATTTTTCAAGAAAATTTGATTTTATTTTGGAATTGTGCTATTCTGCCAATGTATGCAATGAGCGAGTTTCCCCGAGCTGGCGCATTGCATCATTCTCCTTCCGCCGCCCGGAGTCCATGGGGGTTCCGGGCGAAATCCCCCCTCTTTTTGAGGGATAATATAGATCTTTGGCGAGAGCGGTTTAATCTGCTCTCTTTTTTTTGACAATTTTTGAATTTTATCTTATATTTAAAAAGGCCTCTTATTGTGGATCTCTCTGAACTAAAGAGGCCCTCTTTACCAAACCGGGGAGCCATTATCTCCCCGGCAAAAAATAATCCCGCTCTTTTTAGACGGGTTAAAGTCCTTTGCTTTAGGCCGAAGCCGGTTCTGGTTTTCGGCCTTTTTTAAAAGTTAAAAGCTTAAAGCTCTTAAATTTCGCTTTTAGCTTTAAGTTTTTAGCTTTAAGCTTACTGCGGCAGATACTCCAGCGGATTGACCGGAATGCCGTTTAAGCGGACTTCAAAATGAAGGTGCGGGCCGGTGGTTAAATTGCCCGAGCCGATGCTGCCGGGCAGGCCGCCGGTCAGGCCGATGATTTGGCCTTTGGCCGCGTATTCTTCTTCTTTGACTTTAACCGCGGAAACATGGGCAAAAACCGTGGACAGCCCGTTATTATGAATCAGCATGATGTAAGCGTAGCTTTTGTCGCCCCGGAATTGGATGCGGCCGACATAGCCGGCTTCCGGCGCTTTGATGGGCGTGCCTTGGTAGGCTCTGATATCAAGGCCCGGATGCTCAAAAAGATAGCGGAAAGGGTAATCCGGGTCGTGAAAATAAGTGGTTATTCCCCGCTCGGGGCTGACCGGCCAGATTAATTTCGCCGGGCCGAATTGGTTGAATTTTTCTTGTTGCGCCTGTTCTTCCAGTTTTTTGCGGATATTTTTTTCCAAAGCGGTGATCTCGGCGTTGATTTTTTGCTCCTCTAATTGCAGCTGGTAGAGGTTGGCCTGGTATTGCTTTTCGCTTAAGTGCGTTTGCAAAAGCAAAATGCCCTGGGCGGAGTTTCTTTCGTCCAGCTCCGATTTTTGCCCCAGCAGTTTTTCCTTGAGCTTTTCTTCGGCTTTGGCTTTTTCTTCCCAGCTTGATTTTTGAGTTTCCAAATCTTTTTTCGCGGCTTTAAGCTTATTAAAAGCGGTTTTTAAGTTGCGGTGAATTTGTTCGGTGTATTGCATCTGGTCAAAAAAATCGGAAAAAGACTGGTTGATTAAAATTATCTGCAAATAGCTTACCTGGTCGTTTTTATAAATTAAGCGCAGATATTCGGCGATCTTTTCTTTTTGCGCGGCGATTTCTTTTTCCAGACTTTGAATTTTTAAATTGATGTTTTGAATTTCCAAATTGGTCTGTTCAATTCTTTTTTGCGTGGCCTGGATGTCTAAATTCAGCTTGGCGATCTGGTTTTCCAAAATCGCGATTTGGCCTTTCAGGCTTTTGGTTTCTTTTTGCTTGGCTTTGATGTTTTCGGCGTAAGCGTCAATTTCTTTCTGTAAAATATTAATTTCTTTCCGGCGCTGTTCAATTTGGCCGTTTAGCTGGGAAACTTCACTATTGCTTTGGGCAAAGAGAGGCTGGGGTCGGGAAATGAAAAACCCGGCGGTCAAGAGGCCGAAGAAGATAAAACCGGTAAGAATTAGTTTAATTTTTATATTCATAAACGATGAAGCCCGCCTCCGCCCCTCGACTCTCTTTAAATAAGCTTAAGACCGCTCGGGGCTACGGCGTGGCAAGCGATGAGAGCCCGCCTCCGCTCGCCTTGCTTCAGTTTGACGAGGGTCGGCGAGCTTCGGCGAGGCAAGCGGTGGGTTAATCAATAGTGTTTATCTTAAAATGTTATATGTTACATGTTATATGACGGCGCTATTTCAGTATTTCAATCGCTTTTTCCAGCCGTTTCAAGGTTTCTTCCCTGCCCAAGACGCCGGCAATCTCAAAGGGGCCGGGAGAAGCTTTTCGGCCCGACAGGGCCGCGCGCATGGGCCAGAGATAATCCCCCATCCCCTGCTTGTTGCCTTCAATAAATTTTTTTATTTCGGCTTCAATGAATTTTTCGGTCCATTCTTTTTCTTTGATTTTTTCCAATTCTTCGGCCAAAGCCGCCAGATTTTTCGCGGTTTCTTTGGCGTTGAGTTTTTTCCAAATTAGCAATTGCGGGTCGTAGTCCGGCGCTTTGAAAAAAAATTCCGTGGCCGAAACGATTTCGCTCAATTTCTTGATGCGGCTTTGTTCGGTGGCGACTATGGCTTTTAAATTTTTTAAATCGGTTTTTAGGCCGGCTTCGGCATAATATGGCTGGCAGAGTTTGGCCAGTTCTTCGGCTGATTTTTTTCTGATGTATTCGCCGTTTAGCCAGTCAAGCTTGTTTAAATCAAAAACCGCGCCGGCTTTGTTGATTTTTTCCAGAGAAAAAGCTTCAATCATGCTTTGGAGGTCAAAAATTTCCTGGTTAGTGCCGGGATTCCAGCCTAAAAGCAGGATGAAGTTTAAAAGCGCTTCAGGCAGATAGCCGTTTTTTAAAAAATCTTCCACGGCCACGTCGCCCTGGCGCTTGGAAAGCTTGGAATGATCGGGATTTAATAAAAGCGGCAAATGGGCAAAGATGGGCGGCTCCCAGCCGAAGGCCTGGTACAAGAGAATGTGCTTGGGCGTTGACGGCAGCCAGTCCTCGCCGCGGATGACGTGGCTGATTTCCATCTCGTGATCGTCAATCACGGAAGCCAGATGATAAGTCGGCCAGCCGTTGGATTTTAAAATAATCTGGTCATCCAGAATTTTATTGTCAAAGCTGACCTGGCCACGGATTAAATCAATAAATTCCGTCAAGCCGGTTTTTGGCATCTTGAAGCGGATAACATAAGACCGGCCGGCGCCCAGATTATTCTTGATTTCTTCGGCGCTTAAATTCCGGCATTGGCCGTCATAGCCGGTTGGCAGTTTTTGCCGCTGCCGGATCGCTTTTGATTCCCCCAGTCTTTCTTCGGAACAAAAACAATAATAAGCCTTATTTTCGTCAATTAATTGCTGGGCGTATTTTTTATATAAATCAAGCCGCTCGGACTGGATCATGATCGGCTTATTATCCCAGTTCAGATTAAAAAATGCCAAGATTTTCAGGAGATTTTCTTTGGCGCCTTCCACTTTGCGGCTCTGGTCGGTGTCTTCGACGCGCAAATAAAAAAGGCCGTTATTTTTTTTGGCAAAAATATAATTGTATAAAGCCGTCCTTAAGCTGCCGACATGCAGAAAGCCAGTGGGGCTGGGGGCGAAACGGGCGATAATTTTTGGGGGTTTGACAGGCATTGGTTTTTTTAGTAAAATAAACTTTATCTATAAACCAGGAGACAGATAATGAAAGATAAACTCGCGAATTTGCGGCAGAAGGCCAAGGCTAAAGCCGCCATCGGCTATCCGGTCATTAGCCTTGATTTGTTCTTTGCGATTTTTGCCGAGGTTTCAACCGGCGGCAAAAAAGATTACGTGGCAATTATCTCGCGCGACGCGCCGGCGACCGGCTGTCTTTTGCAGGTGATTGACTGGCATCGGAACAAAGAAGCAGTCCGGCTTCATTGCCATACTCACCGTCCGCTTCAGGAGGAGCTGGCTTTGAGAAATATTTTATAATTTCAGTCGGTTGTTCCACCGCTTATTTCTGGCGGTGGATTTTTTTTGCCAAAAATTTTTTCTTTCAAGATTAAAAGAGGAAAAACGATAATGGCATTTAAAATCCGCGGCCAGCGTTTGGGTTCCCGAATTAGCCGGTACAGCCATTCCAGGCCGGCGCGGCGCAGAAATTTCGGCGCCCGGGGAGTCAGGCCGGAAATATAATCAAAACTGCCGCCCACGCCGACGGCCAGTTTGACCGAAGGCAGTTTATCCAAATGGGCAAAAATCCATTTTTCCTGCTTGCCCTGGCCCAGGGCGACTAAAAGAATCCGGGGTGCGGCGTCATTGATTCGGCCAATTAAATCTTCGTCCGTAAAAAACGGATCAATTATCTCTCCCCCGCTTTCGGCGCCCGCGATTTTTAGGCCGGAAAAATCCCGCTTTAAGACCGCGGCGGCCGCGGCGGCCACCAAGTCGCCCGCGCCCAGAAAATAAATGGAGCAATTTTTTTGTTCAGCCAGTTCAGCCAAAGACCAGACTAAATCAACGCCGGCGACGCGCTGGAGGTATCGGCCCAAAAATTTTGCCGCTTTAACTAAGCCAATCCCATCGGCCACGGCGATATCGGCGTAATTTAAAATCCCCTTGAATTTTTCGTCTTTTTGGGCTTTAATCAAAAATTCCGGATTAGGCGTGCAGATAAAATGTTGGTCGGCGGAATCCAAAAATCGGCTGATTTTTTCCAAGACTTCCTGCAAAGAAAGATTGTCAATTTTAACGCCCAAAATTTCAACTTTTTCCATAAGATTGGAGAGTTGATGATTTATAAATATTTTTTCGGCCGCGGCTCGGGCTGGCTGAATCGAAAACGCTGGATTTCCTGCGGGCCGTCGGCTTTGTAGCGGCTTTTGGTCCGGAAGCGAGTGACTTTTTTCTTGTTGTAGCCGCGGGAAGAATGGTCGCGCATATTTTCACGAAAGCACAAAATCACTAAAACACGAAAACATTTTGTTTTTGTGTTTTTGCGACTAAATATTAAATTTATAGGAACTTATAATGCTATACTCCGGCCCTTCGGAGTTTAATCGGCTGGCCATCAATTCAACGCTTTTGACGGGAATAGATAGCTCTGAAAGCTCAACGCCATCGGCTTTGAAGCGGCAGTTTTCTTTACAGCGCGCCAAAGTCAAATGCGGCGTCCATTTTCTTTTGTCAATTTTTAGACCTAGTTTTTCCAGTCTCTCCCCTATCTCCTTTTGCAGCCGGGCTAAACTATTAGTCCCGATTTCCTTGGTTTCAAGAAAGATGACGTTGGGCTGTTTTAAATCGGGAAAAGCGCCCAGGCCGCCGGTTATTAGTTCGGTTTGGTCATATTTTGGCGCGATTTCGGCCAAAATGTCTTTAACCTGATTTATCTGTTCTTTCGTCAAGTCGCCCAAAAAATGCAAGGTAACGTGAATTTGCTTGGGTTTCACAAAGTTTATCAACTGGTTCTGGTTTTTCTTTTCCAATCCGGCGCTTAAGCTTTCCAGCTCCCATCTGGCTTCCTGGGGCAAATTAATGGCGATGAAACAGCGCTTAGTCATGGTTATATTTTAACAGATTTTTTGTTTTTTGCCAAGAAATTATTGCTAAAAAAAAGCCGCTGGGCGGAACCATACGGCATCTAACTTCTAACTTCTGCGGGGCTTATTCATCAGGATCTGCGACCACACAAGTCGAAACCCTCATCCAACAAGTGATCACGTCTCCCCTCCTCGGAAATCCTGTAGCCTTTTCAAACCCCTTTTCAGCGGCTTTTGCGTCATTATATTCCCCGGAATGCATCATGCCCTTGTCCTTCTCAGGTTTCTCTCTAAAAAACATAAAGGTATCCATATGTTCGTTCACCTCCTTTCCTTACAGTAAAGTTGATGGGTCTAGCTTATCATATAGTAGGTTAAATGTCAATATAGTGACGCATCAACAAGATTTAATTCGCTTTTTAGTTATTTTTATGCTATAATATCTTTATGAAAGAAGCCTTATTCTATAAAAAATTGGCGCAAAATAAGGTCAAGTGCGAGCTTTGCCATCAATTTTGCCAAATCAGTCCGGGCAAGCGCGGGCTTTGCGGCGTACGGGAAAATCAGGCCGGCACGCTGTTTACTTTGGTTTACGGCCAGGTTATTGCCGTCAATATTGATCCGGTTGAGAAAAAACCGCTTTACCATTTTTTGCCGGGCACCAAGACTTTTTCTTTGGCCACAGCCGGCTGTAATTTTCGCTGTACCAATTGCCAAAACGCGGATATTTCCCAAGCATCAAAGGAAGGTTATTTTTTTGAGAAAAAAGAAATTCCCGGGGAAAAAATTACGCCCCAAGCGGCGGTTGACCGGGCCCTGGCCGCCGGCTGCCCCAGTCTTTCCTACACTTACACCGAGCCGACGATTTTTTTTGAATTCGCCCTGGACTGCATGAAAGCGGCCAAAGAAAAAAATCTGAAAAACATCTGGGTTTCAAACGGCTACACTAATCAGCCGGCTCTTGAGATGGCCAAGCCGTATTTGGACGCGGTTAATATTGATTTGAAATTTTTTCGGGATGAAAGCTATAAAAAAATTTGCGGCGCCAGGCTCCAGCCGATTTTAGACAATCTGATCTGGTATAAGAAAAACGGGATTTGGCTGGAAATCACGACTTTAATCATGCCGACAATAAATGACAGCGGCGAAGAATTGGGCGAAATCGCCCGGTTTATCAAAGACAATCTGGGGAAAGAAACGCCCTGGCATGTTTCCGCTTTTTTTCCGGCTTATAAATTAATTGATTTGCCGCCGACGAGCCCCGAGATGGTTTTGCGGGCCAAAAAGATTGGCGGGGAAATCGGGTTAAAATATGTTTATGCGGGAAATATTTAATCGTCAAGAAAATATAAAAACACTAGAACATAAAAACAAACTGTTAAACAGAATTGTTTTTATGTTTTTATGTTCTTGTGTTTTAATACTCCCCCTCTCCCCCGCTCAAGCCGCGGACTACTACTTCAACCCCCATTTCATCCTGACCGACGAAGAAATGGCAGACAGCCTGGCCTTGTCGCTTTTGGAAATAGAAAATTTTTTGGCCGCCAAAAACAGCGCCCTGGCCAGCCAGTATTTTTTGGATTATCAGGGGCGGGCCAAAAAAGCCTCGGAAATCATCTGGCAGGCCAGCCAAGAGAGCAAAATCAATCCCAAGGTTTTATTGACCACTTTGCAAAAAGAACAAAGCTTGATTTCCGATTCCGATCCTTCGGCTGACCAGCTGGCCAAGGCCATGGGCTACCGCTGTCCGGACGGCGATGTCTGCAACCCCAAAGCTTTGGGTTTTGGCAAGCAGGTTGACGGCGCCGCCTGGCAATTCCGGCAGTATTTGGACAATCCGTTTGATTGGAATTTTCAGGCCGGCGGCCAGTATGAAATTGACGGCTATTTCGTTTCGCCGGCCAATAAGGCCTCGGCCGACTTGTATAATTACACGCCCCACATCGCCGGCAACCGGAGTTTTTTCAATATCTGGCAGGATTTCTGGGGGCGCGATTATCCCGACGGCTCGCTGGTTAAAACCGTTGAGAGTCCGGCGGTCTGGCATTTGAAATCCGGCCAGCGGCGGCTGATTTATTCCTGGGGCGTTTTGCTTTCCCGCTTTGACCCGAGAAAGATTTTAAGCATTTCCCGGACCGATTTGGAAAAATACGGAATCGGCCCGGCGATTAAATTTTACAATTATTCCTTACTAAATCCGCCAAACGGGAAAATTTATCTTTTGGCTGACGATCAGCTGCGCTATATTTCCTCGCCCGAGGTTTTCCGGACGCTGGGGTTTAATTGGGAGGAAATAATTGAGGCCACCCAAGCGGATTTGGCCGGCTACAGTTTCGGACCGGAATTAACGGTCCAAAGCATTTATCCGACCGGCGCGCTTTTGCAAAATAAGCAGACCGGCGGCGTGTATTTCGTGGAAAACGGCGTCAAACAGCCGATTTTTTCCAAAGAAATCATGAAAGTGAATTTCCCGGGCAAAATTTTAACCAGCGTCAGCCCGGAAGAACTGGACAAATACCAGACCGGCGAACCGGTAAAATTCAAAGACGGCGAACTGATCAAAGCGGCCGGCGACTCCAAAGTTTACGTGATTGCCGGCGGTTTTCGGCGCTGGATCAAAACGGCCAGGGCATTTGCCAACTTCAGCTATAAATGGGATAATATAATTACGACCACGCCCCAGGCGGTGGCGGTCCATCCCTTGGGAGAAGATTTGGAGTAAGTTCAAAGTTCAAAGTTTAAAGTTTAAAGTTTAAAGTTTCCAAAGTAAAACTTTTAACTTTGAATTTTTAATTTTAAACTTTTTATGCCTATTGTATTTGCCGCCATTACGCCCCATCCGCCGGTTTTAATTCCGGAAATCGGCAAGGATAATCTTAAAAAAATCGAGAAGACTCAGGCGGCGATGAAAAAATTGGAGCAGGAATTCTACGCGGCCAAGCCCGAGAGCGTTTTGATTATTTCGCCGCACGGCAAAATTCTGCCCGAGGGTTTCAATATAAATTTAAGCGCGGATTATTCGGCGAATTTTAAGGAATTCGGCGATTTTGGCGTGGAGCTGAAATTTAAAAGCGATTATTTGACCATCCAAAATATCCGGGCGGCGGATGAAACCAGCCAGGCCATGCCTGTGGTTTTAAGCAGTGAAAGCCAAATCGACCACGGCTTTGCCGTGCCGCTTTACTATCTTTTGGCTCATGCCAAGAATTTGCCGATTATTCCGATCACCTATTCGGCACTTGATTTCAAAGATCATTTCGCTTTCGGCCAATTTTTGCGCCGGCGGCTGGCTCACGTCAACAAGCGCTTTGCCATCATCGCTTCCGGCGACTTGTCGCATCGGCTGACCAAGGACGCGCCCGGCGGTTTTTCCGAAGAAGGGAAAAAATTTGATAAGCATTTGATTGATTTGTTGAAAAAAGGCGACTGGCAGGAAATCGTAAAAATCAAGCCGAAATTTTCTCAGGACGCGGCCGAATGCGGCCTGCGCTCGATTCTGATTCTTTTGGGCATCGCGGAGTCATTTAAAGCCAAAGCCGAGGTTTTGTCTTACGAAGGTCCGTTCGGCGTCGGGTATCTGGTGTGTAATTTTAAGCTGGCGTAGTTTTCATTTTTTATTGGTTTAAATTAAAAAGTAGTTTTTAACTGTTTTATTTTTTTGTATAGACATTAAAACAAAAGAACAAAAAAACAAGAGAACAAAAATTAAAATGAATTTGTTCCCTTGTTTTTATGTTCCCTTGTTCCCTTATTTTTTTTCTATCAATTTAAAAAAGTACTTCCACCTCTCCCCGGTTTTACAAAGTTCTTTGGTGTCATTCAGGCATTTTTCCACGTAAGCTTTCGGATTTTTTTTGCAGACCAAAAATACCGAGTTTCGCTTCTGGGGCGGAATATTCAATTCGGCGATTATTTTTAAGGCCATTTCCTGCCAAGGATAAGCCGGCGGCTTTACGGCCGGTTTTTTTTGAGCGATAACGTCCTTGAAATTTTGGAGGCCGGAGCCGGCAGTCATAGTTTTTAGGGGGTTAAGCTGGTTGAATTATAGCAAAAAGCCGGGAAAAAATAAATGGCAGTTGACCGTTTATCGCTAACCGCCGACCGCTTACCGCCCACGGTTAATTGGTTCTGTCAGCGGTCAATAAAAAAACCCGGCGCAAGTTTGCGCCGGGCGCTAAAGATTACGGCCAGAAAGATTGGCGTTTGACGGCCGCTGATTTATTGCCGGATTATGCCAATCGCCCGCAAGCCGACCAGGGGAATAATCATCAGTTTGATAATCATTAAGCCGTAAAAGAACAGCGATCTGGCTAAAATTTCCGCCAGGCGCTTTCGGCCGGCAAATTGCCTGGTTAAAATTATTCCCGGCAAGAATAAAGCCAGCAGCAGGCCGAGGATCAAGCCAAGTTCCCTCATGGTTTTTCCTCCGTCTTAACCGCCTTAAAGCCGGCTAGCGCGCAAATAAAGCTTCCCAGCAAGACAATCATTGTCAGGCAAAACAAACCGACAAAAGCGGCTAGCGTCAAACCGGGCAGGATTAGCGCCTTAATGGCTTTATCCCGCCCGCTTTGCTTCGGATAACCATAATGCCAAACCAAGGCAATCCCGCAGAACAGATAAACGATAAATACCGCCGATATTTTTAAGATCAAGATTTCTCCGCCCATGTTTTTTCTCCTTCATGGTTGGTTGTTTTGTTCAGCTAAGATGATATTAAATGATTTTGGCCTAAAAGTCAACTTTCGTTTTTTAGCAAATTATGTTATAATTTAATAAACAATATGGCCAAACTTTTACCGATAAAAATTTATCCCTGCCCGGTTTTGCGCCAGAAAAACAGGAATCTGAAAACCGCCGAACTGCAAAAAAATGAGATTAAGCAGCTGATTTTAAATATGGCCGAAACCATGAAACAAAAAGACGGCGCCGGCTTAGCCGCGCCCCAGGTCGGGCAAAATTTGAGAATCGCGGCCATCAATACCGAAGACGGCGTTTTGGTTTTAATCAACCCTAAGATTTTAATAAAATCCTGGCGCCAGGAAATCATGGAAGAAGGCTGTTTGTCTTTGCCCGAAATTTTCGGCCTGGTCAAGCGTTCGCTTAAGGTCAATGTGACGGCGCTTGATTCCGACGGCAAAAGAATAAGATTCAAAGCTACCGGCATGTTTGCCCGCGTGATTCAGCATGAGCTGGATCATTTGGATGGGGTTTTGTTTATTGATAAGGCCAGAGAGATTACCCAGGGTGGGAAAATTTTAGAAAAAGCAAGATAAGTTTTCAGCCCGCTTCGACCGCGAAGCGTGGCGAGCAAGATAAGCAAGATAAGAGTTAAACTTGATTCTTATCTCGCTTATCTTGCCTATCTTGCTTACAAAATATGCTTCAAAAACCAAAAATTATTTTCTGGGGCACGCCGGAATTCGCCGTCCCCGCGCTGCAGGCTTTGATTGATAACGATTTAAAGCCGGTTTTGGTTGTGACTCAGCCCGATAAGCCAATCGGCCGCAAGCAGGAGGTAATCCCCTCTCCAATCAAAAAAATCGCCTCGGAAAATAACATTCCGATTTTTCAGCCGCTGCACCAAAAAGATTTGCCGGAAATCTGCCGAAAGTATCAGCCCGATGTCTGCGTTTTGGCGGCTTTCGGCCTGATTATTCCAAAAAATGTTTTAAATAAACCAGCTTGCGGCTTTTTAAACATTCATCCTTCGCTTCTGCCCAAGTATCGCGGCTCCTCGCCGATTCAAACCGCGCTTTTAAACAACGACAAAGAAACCGGCGTTTCTTTAATTCAATTGACAAACAAAGTTGACGCCGGGCCGATTATCGCCCAAAAAACTTTGGCTATTACCAATCTTGACAATGCCCAAACTTTAAGCAAGCGCTTAGCCGAGCTGGGCGCGGATTTATTAATTGAAATTTTACCCGATTTTGCCGCCGGCAAAATTGTTTCCCGAGTTCAAGACGAAAGCCGGGCGACTTACACCAAAAAAATCAGCCGCGAGGACGGGCGGATAAATTGGCAAAAAGAGGCCGGCCAAATAGAACGCCAATTCCGGGCCTTTTACCCCTGGCCTGGCATATTTACCCTCTTTAACGGCAAACGGCTTAAAATCGCGAATTTGAGCGTTTTAGAGGATGATTTTGGGGCTGAATTAGCCCCGGGCGCGGTATTTTTAGGCCCCGAGGGCGAACTGGCGGTTAAGGCCGGCTCTGGCGCGGTAATCTTAAATTCAGTCCAGCCCGAAGGAAAAAAAGAAATGCCGGGCAATGATTTCTTGCGCGGGCAAAAAGAGCTGGCCGGCGCGGTTTTTTCTTGAAACTTATAACTTGAGGATGTAGAATAATTCGTTCCGGGTCTTGACATTAATTCAATTAACGTTTAAGATTATTCCAGCTTGGCGAAAAAACAGGAAAAGATGGATATTAGATGAGAAGCAAGGAATGTTATTATCTTTACCGGATTTACGCTCTTTTGAAATTAAAGGAATTTGACGTTTTTTTCCAGAAATTAAGGAATGGACGCGGGGAAACCGACACGGTCGCCGCCATTTATCTTGACCCGGAAAATCAAGTTTTGCCGACGTTTATTCATGAATGCTTGCATGTTCTTTACCCGGAATGGAAAGAATCCCGAATTTTAATGGCGGAAAAACGGATCTTTAACAGTTTAAACGAGAAGCAAATTAAAAATTTGCTGGCTCGCTTAAATGATGCCGTCAATCACCAGGAGGATTAAGCGGACTAATCTTAATTAAAGCCATTTGGGAAATTTCCCGAGTGGTTTTTTTATCCCGTTAAAAAATAGTAAGCAGAACAAAAGAACAATAGAACAAAAATTTAATGTAGAGACGCAAGATTTTGCGTCTCTGCGCGGGTATTAAATTTTTGTTTTAATGTTAAAAAAAGCGGAACCCAAAGGATTCCGCCCGATGCCTTTTTAAGGCATTTTTTATTTAGTGAGTCTGGCAGAAAGTTCTCAACACGTCTTCCGCGGGTTTGCCGCGAGGCGTGTAATCAAGATCTTCCACTCCGCCTTGGTCAG
>MHIR01000064.1:0-327 GCA_001817615.1 Candidatus Buchananbacteria bacterium RIFCSPLOWO2_02_FULL_46_11b
GAAGCAATTCTTGAATGAAAAGATTAAAAAAATAAAAAATTAAGAAAGTAATGGCGTTTAATTTCTTATTCCGGGCACGCCATTACTAATCCCGAAAAAACAATCATTAATCATTTGCAAAAAACTTTAATATGAGTCATAAAAACAAAATCTTCATCATCTCCGGCCCCTCGGGCGTGGGCAAAACCACGGTCGCTAAAAGAATCATCCGGCGCCTGTCTTTTTTAAAAACCACGGTGACTTTCACCACCCGCACCAAGCGCCTGGGCAAAAAGGAAGACAAGCGGGTCATTCATGTTTCCGAAGATCAGTTCCGCAAAAAAGTGA
>MHIR01000064.1:376-830 GCA_001817615.1 Candidatus Buchananbacteria bacterium RIFCSPLOWO2_02_FULL_46_11b
CACCGACGGCCAAGTCGTTATTGACCGGCTGAAAAAAAACAGCTTACTGATGAATATCGACGTTCAGGGGGCTTTGCAGATTAAAGAAAAAATGCCCAGGCAGACGGTTTTGATTTTTATCAAAGCCAAAAACTTAAATGAACTGGTAAAAAGAATCGCCAAGCGGGAAAAAATGCCGAAGAACATTCTGGCCATTCGCTTAAAAAACGCCAGAAAAGAACTGGCCTTGGCCAAGAAATACCAGCACGTCGTTGTTAACGAAACCGGGAAGGTGGCGCAGACGATAAAAGAGGTCGAGGAAATTATAAAAAATGAATTAGCCCGATAGAATACCGGAAGCAATTGCTTCTCCCTGCCAACCTACTTCGCCACGCCGTAGCCCCGACTTGTCCACTAAAACTCGAAGAATAAAAGCGGAAAGGGGTGAAGGCGGGCTCGCCACGCCGAAGCTCGC
>MHIR01000064.1:873-13856 GCA_001817615.1 Candidatus Buchananbacteria bacterium RIFCSPLOWO2_02_FULL_46_11b
GACCTAACAAAACCCTTGACATTTCCCCCGCTTTCCTCTATAATCTAAAAGTATCTAACTACTAAACTACTACCCCATTTATGGCCGAAAAAAAAGTAAAGAAAGTTGATCACGAAGACAAGCTGGCGAAAAAGAAAATTGAAAAAGAACCCCTGCCGGAATTAAAGCCGGGCATGACCGTCAAGGTCCACCAGCTGATTACCGAGCTGGGTCCCAAAGGCGAAAAACAAAGAATCCAGGTTTTTGAAGGCATTATTTTGGCCCATCAGCACGGCCTGGAATCTGGCGCCACGATTACGGTCAGAAAAATCTCCGAAGGCATCGGCGTGGAAAAGATTTTTCCTCTTCATTCTCCCAATGTCATCAAGATTGAACCGGTCAAACAAGCTCGGGTCAGAAAAGCCAAATTATACTATCTGCGCGACTACGGCAAACGGCTGAAGGAAAAACAACTGGCAAAATAAATATTCTCCGCATTCCCCGTCCTCTGTTTATTCAAGGGACGGGGTCTGTGCAATAAATAACCATTAACAATTAACAGTTAACATCCAACGGTTAATTGTTAAATGTTAATTGTTAACTGTTAATATTCGCGGACGTGGCGGAATTGGTATACGCGCATGCTTGAGGTGCATGTGCCGCAAGGCTTGAGGGTTCGAGTCCCTCCGTCCGCACCAAGGGCAACTAGCTCAGTTGGTTAGAGCGTCTCGTTTACACCGAGAAGGTCGGGGGTTCGACTCCCTCGTTGCCCACCAAGCATAATCCCTACTCCCTAAAAAACTATGTGGCACATCATCATCGGCCTGCTTATCGTTGTCGCCGGCGCGGCGATTGTCATTAAAGCCGAATGGTTCTACCAAACTTTCGGCACCATCCCCTCGGCGGAAAAATATCTGGGCACCGAAGGCGGCAGCCGGCTAGGCTATAAATTAATCGGCATTTTAACCTGCGTCATCGGTTTTATGGTCATGACCAATATGCTGGGCGGTTTTCTCTGGTCAATTTTTGGCGGCTTGTTTGCCGGATTGATTCGGAAATAAAAATCGAATATCTTTTGGGCTCGTAGCTCAGCTGGTCAGAGCACCTGCTTTGCAAGCAGGGGGTCAGGAGTTCGAATCTCCTCGAGTCCACCAAGAAATATAAGTAGTCCCGATGTTTCGGCCTTTTAAAAGGCCTAGGATCAAAAATCGGGATCCCGACTTTTCACTCAAAGCAAAACGAAGGTGCGAAAACGTCGGGATTCAGCTGGTTAGAACGCCGCATTTGCAATGCGGAGGTCGGCGGTTTTTACCTCGCCGAAGCCCGACTCTGAATGAAGTGAAGAAGAGGGCGTAGGCGGGCGAATCCGCCCGGGTCCAAAAGGTGCGGGATGGGGGTCGAGAGTTCGAGTCTCTCCGGGTCCACCAAAGTTATATCACCAAAATAAAAAGACCGGGTTTAATCCCGGCTTTTTTAATTATTGATATTAAAAAAGTTGACTTTTTCGTAATTTGAATCTATAATAAAAATACTGCGTAATTCAGCTGCGGCTAGATATTTCGCCCATTATGCGATTGCGTCTACCGCAGCCAGCCGAGGATGGCCGCGCTGGACATCCTCAGTCTGCAAACAACTCCCTTTTTAGGGAGATAGCATAGATCTTTAATGTCACAATATCGCTTTCCATCCCCCGTAAGGCTCTTTTATCGGGAGCAGAGGCTCCCGACTACTGCGAGGAGAATAGACAAATGAGTAACCTGCTCAACTCTGATCTTTTTATCGCCCTGACCTCGTTTGCAATCTGCGTGACAATCATTACTGCCGGTCTGCTGGGAGTAATACACCTTTATGACCGTCAAAATCGAAAAATCACGCTGGCATTTATCAAATGGGGTCTATGGCCCGGCCGAGAAGCTGACGACAGGTAATTTTGTCCGTCTGCCTCTCAATATCCTCTACTATAAAAGTGGAGGATTTTTTTATTCGAATAGTATTCGAGTTATTAGAACAGAATTCGAGAAAAGGTTAACTAGAATAAACTCTTTTGTCTCATCTGCTTTCTTTCATTTGACTTAAAAACTTTGACCACGCCGTAAACCCCGTCGTAGCCCGCCGAAATTTCAACCCGGCCTTCTCGGACATTTTTAATCCCCTGCGCCACTTCCGGCAAAGTGATTTTTGCCAGTTCTTCAAGCGGCAGGTCTAAAAGAATTTTAAACTCGCTGCCGCCTTTTTTAATCAAATCAAAATAAGCCGCCGCCACTTTTTTCGTGTTTTTCCCCTGATCCAGGGCTTCGGCGATGATTTCCGCCAGCGGCACCAAGCTTTTATAGGGAACGCCGTTTGGCTTAAAACTCTCCAGCCGGCCGGCCAATTTTTCCACGCGGTTTAAAACGCCGACAGTCAGCGGCTTTTTGCAAACCGGACAAAGGCCGTTATTTTTTTTGGTCTGCGCCGGCGAGAACTGGACTTCGCATTTAGCGTGGCCGTCCCAGTGGTATTTGCCTTCTTCGGGAAAAAATTCAATCGTGTACAAAAATCTTTTTTTGTCTTTTTCTTTAATAATCCGACAAATTTCTTCAAAACTCAATTCGTCTTCGAGAATTTCAAAAACATTGGCTTCGCGCCCGAGATTGGCTGGCGAATGCGCGTCGGAATTGGAGATTAAAGCGATTTTATCCAAAGCCGACAGCCGCCAGTTCATGGCCGGATCGGATGATAAACCCGTTTCAATCGCGTAAATATATTTTGTCTGGTCGCCGAAGCATTCATTTAAAGAATCAAAACCAGAGTAAGAGCCAAAAACCGAAAACCACGGCGTCCAGACGTGAGCCGGAACCACTAATGAGGCGGGATTGGCCGCCAGAACAATCTTTACAACCTCAATGGCCGACAAGCCCATGATCGGCCGGCCGTCGGCTTTTAAATTAACTTTCCGCTTTTCCAGCTCAATAATGATTTTATCAATGGTTTCAAAATCCGGCGCGAAAAGGCAAAGATGAATCCGCCGGCATTTGCCGCCTTGAGTGTAAATGCAGGAGACTTCCGTATTCAGCATAAATAATACCGAGGTTGGGTCGGCTTTAAGACGATATAATCCCGGCCGGTCTTCAACCAATTTCTGCTTTAATTCTTTCAGCCAGGCCGGATGCGTCCAATCGGCGCAGGCGACAATATCAATGCCCTTCCATTTTGCCCATTGGCTGATATGCTCTAAATCCAAATCTTTAGAGCAGGCGCGGGAATATTTTGAATGAATGTGGAGATCGGCGATAATGCGCATAGTTCAGGCATTAGGTTTTTAGCCCGCCTCGACTCGTCTTGGTTAAATCATTGGTGAGTCAAGGCGAGGTGGGGGTATTAGGTTTTAGTATTTTACATTTTAACATTTCAGGAAGATTATATCAACACCGCTTCTCTTTTTATTTTTTATAACACACCCTCACCCTGTCCCTCCCCCTAGTCAGGGGGAGGGAACAAAAGACGGGTTTAGTAGCGACAGGTCGCGACCTGTCGCTACTAAAATAATTTAAATCATGAATAATAAGCGATATAACTTTAAAATAGATAAAACAACATTTTTAAAAAACCATAATAAAAATAGTTCCCTCCCCCCATCGCCTCGCTTCGCTCGTCGAAGCGGGCAATCGGGGGGAGGGACAGGGTGAGGGGAAGAAAAAAAATAAAAAGGCGCGAACTTTACGTTCACGCCCAGGTTTTATTCATTGCCTCCTCAAAGGTCGGCACATTGGTTGTTCCCGGCCGCGTCACTTTAATGCCGGAAGCCACCGTCGCCAGGGCAAAAGCCGCCGGCAATTCATAACCCCTGCAAACCGCCGCCAGAAAAAATCCCAAAAAGCAATCGCCGGCGCCGGTCTCATTGATTTTCGGCTGGCCGTTGACATAAGCCGGCAAATTCAGCCGCAAGCCGTCGCGATTTAAAAGCAGCGCGCCCTGCTCGTCGCAAGTCACAATCGCCATCTGGCTGAATTTCAAAAAGGGCTCAAGCGCCTCAAGATTGACTTCCTCCAGTTTACAGCCCAAATAAGCGGCCGCTTCATGGCGGTTCAAAAACAGCCAATCCGCCCAATCGGCAATCTGGGCAAACAGGGCCCTATTGGCAATCAAATTCTGCCGCGGATTAAGGACGCGGATGCCGTAGCCTTTGGCCAGCAGACATTGGGCCAAGAGCACCTCGCTTTGATCGGGCATTAAGCCGGTTACCACTTGAAATTGCGGCTGGTTTTCCTTCAGCGCCTCGGTAATCTTTTCGTAATCAATTCTCACCACTTCAGGCTTATGAGACCAGCAGCCTTGGCTTGGTTCAATGCTGGCAAAAGCCGTGCCTTTTCGCACCGGCAAAAGCAGATGCGGAATTGATCTCTCAACCAATAAATCTCTGGTTAAATCGGCCAGCTTGTCTTTGCCGACGGCGCCGATTAAAAGCGGCCGGCAGCCGCAGGTTTTCAGGGACCAAACCACGTTCAAGGAAGTCCCAGCCACGCCCAACCTCATGTTTCCCGGTATTTTTTGGCCCGGCGCGGGTTGAGAAATATTATCCCAAACCACTTCCGGATTGACCGAATAGCCGACTAAAATCGGATACTTGCTTCTTTTCTTCCAAAAATTCCAATTCATGCCTGTTCCTCCTCTGCTTCTTTAGGCTTATTTCTTGTCAAAAGAACAAATGAACAAAAGAACATTAAAACAAAAAAAATTAACGAGTTTGTTCTCTTGTTCTTTTGTTTTTATATTTTTATATTCTTTTCTAAAAGATCAATTTCCAAAATAATAATTCAACCGCTTAAAATATCACTTCATCAACTTCTCAATCAACTTTAACTGCTCTTCGGTATTCACGCCCGCGGCCTCTTTTGGTTCAATTGGCACAGTCGCGATTTCCTCGCCTTGTTGGCGGGCAATTTTAATCAAGTCGGTTAAATAATATTCTTTCTGTTGATTGTCGTTTTTTATCTTTTCCAAATTTTGCCAAAGCCAGCCGGCCTGAAAGCAAAAATAACTCGGATTGACTTCTTTAATCGCCAATTGTTCGGGCGCGGCGTCTTTTTTTTCTATAATGCCAATAACTTTGCCGCTTTCATCGCGGCCGACCCGGCCGAAATCAAAAAATCCGGCACGCCAGTCGGAAAAATCCGGAACTAAAACCGTGCCCATGGTTAAAACCTTGCCTGAAGCCAGATGGACGCCGGCCAAATTATTGATTGTTTCAAAATTTAAAAGCGGCTGATCGCCGTATAAAACTAAAATATTTTCCGCTTTGTTTTCCAATAGACTTTTGGCGCGCATCACGGCGTGGCCCGTGCCCAATTGTTCGGCTTGCAAAACATAATCATACTCCGGCCCCAAAGTTTCTTTGACCAATTCCGCTTTCTGGCCGACGACAATCACCGGCCGGGAATCAATCCCTGATTTTTTTACCGCAGCTAATAAATAATTAATAAGCGGCCGGCCGTTCAATTCAATTAAAACCTTGGGCAATTCCGGCTCGCCCATTCTTTTGCCAGCCCCCGCGGCCAGGATTATAATTTTGATTTTATCCATAAAATACCAATTGTCGGGGCGAATTGCAATTCGCCCCTACAATATTAAATCTTAAATTCCAATTTCCCCGGCTTAATATTCATTTTTTCACGTTCTGCTTGAGTCAGGGCAAAGACGTCTTTAAGCAATTGCCGGTCGATCTCGCTTGCTTCAAAATTCCGGCGGGACATGATAATTTTTTGAATTTTAATCGCTTCAGCCAAGTCAAACTCAACGGCACAGCCAAAAGACGCGGCATAAGCGGTAAAAGAAGGAATATCCTTGACGACCGTGCCGTACAAATGGCTGCTTGCGCCGATGACTTTGCCGGCATAAATAGGGGTATTGACCGCGGTCCGGGAATAATCGCCGATAATTGAACCTAAAAACTGCTGGCCGGTGTCAGCGCCAAAAACCTTGATTAAGCCATAGCTGTTTTTCAAATTGGACGTGGTCGTGCCGGCGCCGAGATTCACCCATTCGCCCAGATAGCTGTAGCCAAAAAAACCGTGATGATTTTTATTGCCGTATCCCTGAAAAATTGAGGCTTCAATTTCCCCGCCCGCTTTGCAGACCGGACCCAGGCAGCAGCCGTATTTTAAAACCGTAAATTCCCTGATTAAACAATTTTTGCCGATATATAAAGGACCAACTAAATGGCAGAAAGGCAAAACCCGGCTGCCCTCGTCAATGATAATTGGTCCGTGGCTGGAATTTAAAACAATCTGCGGCGGCAAAATCACTTCGCGGCCGACATAAACATCCGGCTTGATTTCTTTGTAATATTTTTTTAAATGCGCCAAATTGTCCGCTAAAATTTCCTGATTAAAAGTTATCACTTCCCAGGGATAATTAAAAACCGGCCAGTCAATTTCAATTGCGGGTAAATTTAATTCATTCAATCTATCTTCCATCGCTCCCTCGCTCCCTGCCCCGGCGCCGAATGACTTGTCCGACGAACCCCGAGCGGATGCGAGGGGGTAGTCGGAAGTGAGGGGGAAGGGGATCACTCCATCGCTTAAACAAAATCCGCCCACCACCCGGCCCCCGCTCTTAAAAACCGCCTCTTTGCCCGCTAAAACCAACTTTGCCAGCTCCCCCGCCGCCTCCAAACTCGGAATCAAGCTGCCGTCCAAAAAAAGCGTTTCTGATTCGCCGGCGTCTTTCCTTAAATATTTCCGTTCCGTTGTCGCTAGTAAATAATCCCGCACCTCATAATCAATGGAGCAGTCGGGAAATATTTTTTCTATCGCCCCAAACAAGGTCAAGGCGCCGCAAAAAATATCAAAACTTGGCCGGGTCAGGGTGAGGGGGTAAAGCTTTTCTACTTGGTTGTTTTCGTATAAGATTATTTTCATAGTTAAATTAATTTTAAATTTTAAATTACAAACTCCTCGCTTAATTATTCTATTCAACTGTCACCGACTTCGCCAGATTCCTCGGCTTGTCCACGTCGCAGCCTTTCAGCCGCGCGATATGATAAGCTAAAAGCTGCAAAGGGACGGCATTGACAATCGGCGATAAAATATCCAGGGTCTCGGGGATATAAATAACTTCGTTGACTATTTTTTTAATTTCTTCATCGCCTTCAGTGGCCAGGGCAATCACAACCCCGTTCCGGGCTTTGACTTCCAAAATATTGCTGATGACTTTATCGTAAGTGCCGTCTTTGACGGCGATAAACACCGCCGGCATGTTTTTGTCAATCAAGGCAATCGGCCCGTGCTTCATTTCCGCGGCCGGATAACCCTCGGCGTGGATATAAGAAATTTCTTTAAGCTTTAAAGCGCCTTCCAAGGCCACTGGATAATTCAGCCCCCGGCCCAGATACAAAAAATTTGAAGCCAGCCGGAATTTTTGCGCCAATTTATAAATGTCGTCATTTTGCAAAAGCATTTTTTCAATCAATTTCGGCAAACCGGAAAAATTTTTTAAAATTTCTTTGGCTTGATCCTGGCTGACAGTCTTTTTCAAAATTCCCAAATAAACGGCGATTAAGCTTAAAATCGTCAGCTGTGAAGTGAAAGCTTTGGTTGAGGCCACGCCGATTTCCGGCCCGGCGTGCAAATAACAGCCGGTCCCGACTTTCCGGGCGATGCTGGAGCCGACGACATTGCAAATCCCGAAAGTCAGGGCTTTATTGGCTTTGGCCAATTCCAGCGCCGCCAAAGTATCGGCCGTTTCCCCGGACTGGGAAATAACGATGACTAAACAGCTGGCGTCAATCACCGGCTTGCGGTAGCGGAATTCCGAAGCGTACTCCACTTCCACCGGCAATTTGGCCAGATCTTCAATGATAAATTCGCCGACCAGGCCGGCGTGCCAGGAAGTGCCGCAGGCGATAATGATAATCCGGGAAATCTTATTTAATTTTTCTTCAATTTCATCCAGTCCGCCCATTTTTACCCGGCCCTGGTCAACCAGAATTCGGCCGGCTAAAGCGTTGGCGATGCTTTGCGGCTGTTCAAAAATTTCCTTAAGCATAAACGTCTCAAACCCGCTTTTTTCAATTTGCGCCAGATCCCAGGTAATCTCTTCCACTTTTTTGTCAATGCCGCGGCTGTCTAATAAATTAATGACTTGATGGCCGCCGGCCTTGATCTCGGCCAGCTCGTTGTCATCCAGATATATCACGTGCTTGGTGTAAGAAATTATAGCCGAAGCGTCCGAAGCGATTAAATATTCACCCTGCCCGACGCCGATAACTAATGGACTGCCTTTTTTGGCGGCCACCAGGACTTCGGGCTCGTCAAGACAAATTGCCGCCAGGCCGTAAGTCCCTTCCACTTGTTTTAAAGCCAAGGCCGCGGCCTGCGCCAAGGTTTTGCCGGGTTTGTATTTTTCAATCAAATGCGCCAGCACTTCCGAATCGGTCTGGGAAACAAATTTGTGGCCTTCTTTAATTAAAACTTTTTTTAAAACCTGAAAATTTTCAATTATCCCGTTGTGAACAACCGCAATCTTTTGGGAACAGTCAAAATGCGGATGCGCGTTTAATTCCGACGGTTCGCCGTGCGTCGCCCAGCGCGTATGGGCAATGCCCGCGCCGCCGGTTAAATTTTGATTTTTAATCAAATCAGCCAGCCCGGAAATTTTTCCTTTTTGCTTGGCGCTTTTCAATTTTCCCTCGCCCAAAACCGCCACCCCGGCCGAATCATAGCCGCGGTATTCCAGCCGCTTAAGCCCGTCAAGCAAAATGGGACAGGCCTGTTTTGAACCGATGTAGCCGACAATACCACACATAGAAAATTAATTTCTATTTATAATGTATTTCTTTAATTTTAAATATTTTTTAAGAAATAGTAGCCTAAATTACAAATTCCAATTTAAATTTGTAATTTCCAATTTAAATTTGTAAAAATTCAATGTTAAAACCAATTACAATTTATCCCAGATAAATTCGAATACTATTCTCTGCGTCTGATAAATATTATTATCCTCAATCATCACGCCTAAAGGATTATTGTTGTTATCCACCGAAATCATCGCCACCTTGCCGGCGTAAATCAAAGTATAAGTCGGGGCGCTTTCTTTCTGGGTCAGCCATTTGCGCTCGTCTAAACCCTGCGTCTGCCCGCCCGGGCCGATGGAAATCACTTTGACTTTTATTCCCGCCCGAATCCGGCTTTCGGAAAAATCAGGGAAGGCCTGGTAAAGCAGGGTTTTGATCGTGGAAGAAGAATAAGCCCGGTATTCTTTTTTTTCGCTTTTAGCCATGGTTGAAATCACATCCTGCAAAATCACTTTGACGCCCGCCTGACCGTCATAGAATTTGACGATCGGCTTGGCGCCGGCGTTGTCGTAAATTGATTTGAGCTGGGGAATAATTTCTTCAATTTCATTTTTGACGTTTTCCAGCTCCGCCTGTTTTTTTTCCAAAACCCCGGTTAAGCGGTCCGGATCTTCGGCCATAAAATATTGATGCTTGTCCTGATGGTAATAGCTGGCCAAACCCAGATCAATCAAGGCCTTCAAAATATCATAAGCCGTGCCGCGGTTGACGCCGGCTTGCTCGGCGATTTTTCTCACCGGCGCCGGACCCAATTTAACGCAGGTCAAATAAACCTTGATTTCTTTATCCGATAACCCGATTTTTTGCAAAATATTCTCAATCATCTCGGTTGAAAATTAATTATTTTTCAATATAAACAGTATATCCCTAATTAAACACTTTGTCAATTTTTTTTCTACAAAAGTTGTGAATAAGTAATAAAAATAGCTTATTTTAGCTAAATAATAAATACATAATTGTCAATAAAATATATAATCATTGTCTAAATTAAAAATCAATGCTATAATTATAAAATAGATAATCACTTAATCTTCCCTATCGGAATATGAATAAAAAAACCGTTTTGATTTTTACCGGCGGCGGCTTGGCCCCGGCTTTGAATCCCACTTTATACGGCGCCATTACCCGGGCCAGAAAAGAAGGCTTTCGGATTTTAGGCGGCTTGTACGGCTGGGCCTGCCTTGGCGCCAACGGAAAAACTATTGATTTGACCAAAATTGATCTGGAAATAATCAAAAAAAACGGCGGCACTTTTTTAAGATCATCCCGGACCAATCCTTTTAATTCAAAAAACGGCCTGGCCGAATTAAAAAAGCGGATTAAAAAATTAAAAATAGATTATATTATTGCCATTGGCGGCGATGACACGCTGGGCGCGGCTTATAAGCTTCATCAGGAATCAATTATTCCCATTGCCGGCGCGCCGAAAACCATTGACAACGATTTGCCGGAAACTTACTGGAGCCCCGGCTTTCCTTCCGCCGCTTATTATTTCAGCCAATTCGTCAAAGAAATCAGAGAAGACGCCGCTTACGCTTTAAGCCGGATTTTTATTGTGGAAGCCCTGACCGCCAAAGCCGGCTGGCCGGTCGCGGCCGGCGCTTACGGCGGCGCCGATCTTATCATTCCGCCGGAAAAACCCATTGATTTGAAGCTGATTATCCGGCTGGCAAAAAAAAGATACCGCGAAAACAAAAATTTCGCTGTTATCGCCATTTCCAATCAGGCAAAAATTTCCGGCATCAAAGGCGAAGAAGACGAGCAAAAAGACCAGTTCGGCGTCAAGCGGCAAAATTACATTTCCCTGGCTTTGGCAAAAAGTCTGAAAGCCGCCCTGGGCATTGAAACTAAGGTGGCCATTCCGGCCAACTACGTGGAAACCGGCCGGCCGATTAAAATTGATTGTGAAATTGGCATTAAACTGGGAGAAAAAGCCGTCAATTTAATCAGAAAAAATAAATTCGGCCAAATGGCGGCAGTCAAAAGGCCCAGCTGGCAGTCAAATTCAATTACTGTTGATTGCGCGCCGTTAAGCGCCATGCGAAATAAGAAAAAACCGATGGATGAATCGTTTTTTGATTTTAAAAACCTGCGGGTTAAACAGAAAATGTTTGATTATCTGGAACCGATGCTGGGAAAATACGAGCCGGAAAAAAATAATGATTATAATCAATTGATTGATAAGATAATAAGATGAAAATAATGCTTTACAATCTGGATCACGGCGGCCGGAAAGGCAATAATCTTTATGCCCGCTGGCCGGCTTTGATTAAAACGATTAAAAGTATTAATCCGGATATCGCCGTTTTATTGGAATGCTGGGATTGGGAAGAAAAAAAACAATTTAAAAAATTCGCCGAAAAACTGGGTTATCCTTATTATTATTTTTCTTCTTCCAACACTAAGCATCACATCGGCCTGGTGGCCAAAATTAAGCCGGCAAAAATAAAAAAATACCGCAAAAATTTTCATCACTCCGTCTTGCAGGCCCATTTCGATCAGCCCCTTGATTTTAATATTTTCGGCGTTCACCTCAGTCCAAAAACCGAGGCTGCCAGGCTCGAAGAAGCCAAACGGATTATTAAACTGGCCGAATCAAATCAACCGGCCATTGTCATCGGCGATTTTAATTCTCTTTCGCCGCTCGACGGCTATAATGAAAAAAAATTAATCGGCCAATTCCAAAAAAATAACATTTCTAAATTCGGCAAGAATAAACTGGAGAAGCGCGCAATTGCCAAAATACTCAAAGCCGGCCTGATTGATATTTATAAAATCCAGCATCAAGACAAAAAACTTCATTATTCCGTGCCCAGCCAATACTGCCAAGATTGCGACCATGCGGCAAAAATGCGGCTGGATTACGCTTTTATCGATAAATCTTTGATCAAAATCGTGACCGCTTCCAAAATTATTAAAAATCGGCTGACTGATAAATCTTCTGATCATTATCCGCTCGTACTGGAATTGAAATAAAAAAGGCCTTGCTTTTATAGCAAGGCCGGACTAAAGATCTACAAGAGGCTCAAAAGCTTCTTTTTTAATTGTTCGAATCTGACTTCGTGCTCTTCTTCATGCCCCGGCGAAGAATCTTTGCGCGAGAGATCGAAAACCTCGGCCAAAAAATGCCGGCGGGGACAATCCGCTCTTTGGGCCAAACGCATACCCACCTCACGAATGTCGTCGATCCCGTCAAGCGGAATTCCCTCGATCTGTTTTCCAACGGCGGCCGAATCAAAACCGTTTTTAATCACGGCATCAGGCAGAGATTCAAAAAACTCAAGCGCTTGCCGGTAAAGCTGGCCGGACAAACCGTCTTTCAAGCATTTCAGGAAGATTTCTTCCAGGCTTATATCGATTGAAAGCACGGAAAAACGCAGCCGGCGCAAAATACCCAGCGGCCTGAATTTTCGCGACAGCTCCCATTTGATCACTTTCTGATCGGTCGGATTCGGATAATGGACCAGATGCCGGCCCTCAAAAAAACAAAGGGGCGGGAAGACATCGATGTAAGCCACCGTAATATCGCCGCTGGCCGGACAAATCTTCATGCCGAAATTATCCAGCTGGGGGTCAAGCCCGACCGACAACGATTCGTCCTGGTAAAGCACGCCGTAAATCGCCTGAATAATCCGGTTAAGCAGCATGATTCGCTGCGCCGGCGAGGCCTGGCTGACGGCGGTTTGCGCCGTTATTCCCTCTTCCGAAGAGATGTGAAAAACCTGGCCGTCTTGATAAAGGCACTCGTAAGTCGAAGCGACCAAAACGCCATGCTGCTGAAGTCCGCGCCGAAATTTCAGCGTTGATTCGTTAAACAGCCTGGCCAAATCATTTCTTTCCGGTTCCGCCAAAGTTTCAAAAAGCCAGGGCATGATTTTTTTAACCACCACGCCGGAATTGTTCGGATCATCCACGAGGCGAAAACAAGCCACGTCGGAAAAATGCGAGCGGCAATACCATTCATCCTTAATTCTCTCGTCCAAATGAAGCGCGGCGACAAGTTTCATTGCTTCCATGAGACAATCTCCTATTTTTAGCGACTGGATTATGACAAAGAACAAAATTAATTTTGCCAACCGCCGGCAAACCTAATTTCGGCCTTTGTTAAAAATCAAAAAATCTGTTATAATACAAAAGGCAACAAAATGACCCCCCGGTTATTTTTTGCCAC
>MHIR01000064.1:13930-14961 GCA_001817615.1 Candidatus Buchananbacteria bacterium RIFCSPLOWO2_02_FULL_46_11b
ACCACTGGCCGGAAAACATATAGCCGAAAAGCTTTCTTTGTTCCACCAATTTCGGAAAAACTTCTTTTTCCAGCCGCTTCATTTGCGGATTCAGGGAATTAAAAATTGCCGGTTCAAAAATATAAACCCCGGCGTTGATGACTTTTGATAAATCTTTTCTCTGATCCGGCTTTTCCAAAAACGAATAAACCCGGCTGCCTTGCAGGCGAACTACGCCCCAGTCGGATGATTTGTTAACCGAGGTCAAAGCCAGCGTCGCCAAGGCGCCGTTGGCCAGATGAAAATCAATCATGTCGCTCAAATCGATATTGGCCAAAACGTCGCCGTAATAAACGATAAACGGATTATCCCCGATTAGTTTCTTAGCCTGAATGATTGGCGCGGCCGTGCCGACCTCCGCTTTGCCCTGGTCCAGATAAGTAATCTTGACGCCAAATTTCGCCCCGTTCCCGAAATACTGCTTTATTTTATTGCCCTGATGGCCGAGAGAAATTAAAAGCTCCCGCACGTCGTAGCGCCGGAGATTTTCGATGATATATTCCAAAACCGGCCGGCCGTTGACCGGAATCATGGCTTTGGGCATCTCGTAGGTAAAAGGCCTCATTTTTAAGCCCTGGCCGCCGGCCAAAACCAGCGCCTTTTTAATTTTGGGCGCGAAATATTTGGCCAGGACGTATTCAATCGCGTGCGACCGGTTTCTGATCCGGTTGCCGTCGATATAAGCGTCCAGCTCTTTTAAAACCTCCTTTTTAAGGGTAATGGTTAGCCTTTGTCGGTCCATAAATGAATAGAAAGTGAGAAGCCCGCCTCCGTCCTCACTCGGTTCGGACTTCGGCGCGGCAAGTAGGAAGCAGGAAACGTGAGGTTGGTAATTCAACGCTTCCCACCTCCTATCTGCCGCCTGCTAGTTCCTATAATATCATACTATATCATACAAAAAATGAAGTCAAGGGCGGGCTGTGGATAAATAAAAAATAAGAAATTAAAAAAGTAAAAAAATAATACAATGGATTTTAATTTCTTATTTTTTA
>MHIR01000065.1:0-3094 GCA_001817615.1 Candidatus Buchananbacteria bacterium RIFCSPLOWO2_02_FULL_46_11b
AACAGCGCCAGTCGCATAGCAGTTCGTCACCACGCCTCCGTCGTAGTTGCTCCCGACGAGACCGCCCACATACCCACTATAGCCTATAACTGCGCCAGTTACATAGCAGTTTGTTAATTGGCCGAAGGAGTTGATCCCTATCAGGCCGCCCACCTCATAGCCATAACCCGTAACTGTGCCAGTTACATAGCAGTTTGTTAATTGGCCGGAGTTGATCCCTATCAGGCCGCCCACGCGGTCATGGCCCATAATCGCACCCCCATTAAGTCCAATGTTCATGACTTTGTCGCTGGTCGAAACGTACGAAAATAGACCAACATAGTTCTCGTCCGGGCGATTGATTGTTAGGTTGGTGATGATGTAGTCTTGGCCATTAAAGACTCCGCTAAATTTGCCGATTGGCTTAAAGCCCGCGCCATTATTCCAGTTAGCCGTGGCCGAGGCGTCAATGTCTTGTGTAAGGACGTAGTTGCCGTCAATCGGGTAGGCCGGATCGCTACCAATAAGCTGTAGTTCCTCAATTGTGTCTATCTTAATTTCGCCTTCACCGGAACACGGTCCAGTTGAGACGATTAGATCAACACTTATTCCCGGGCTGACGGATGTTTCGACAACCGGATTTGTGCTAATCACGCGGCCAGCGGCAATAATGTCGGAACAAATATTGTCAATCGTTCCGACAGCCAGTCCGGCCGCCACAATCGCGGCCTGGGCGTCAGTTTGAAGCTGGCCCATTAGGTTAGGGATTTGTATTTCGCCTTCACCCTCACCCTCACCTCCGTCAGGCTTAGGAGGACAGCCTCCTGTGGTTATTACCAAGCCAATCAACACAGTCAATACCAATATCATTGTCCAAAAATTCTCTTTCTTTTTCATTTTTCCATTCCTCTTTTGTTTGGCGCTTGCTTAAGCGCGGTTTAGCCAAAGTTGTCAATGTCCAAATTTACAGTTTTTTCCCTATCTTTGGTATACTCCATTTTTAGAAATTTGTCAATCTGATTTTTACGAAATAAAAATTATTTTCATATAAAAAAAATGACCCCCGCGCGGATCATTATGATAAATGAGGACGATCTGCCTCGGGGGTCTGATGCTTGGCCTAGCTTACGCGATCACTCCTTAATCGCCTGGGCATATCTTCACAAGCACCCTGCAAACGCCCGGTTGCCTATTACCCGGTGGCGTCTGGAATCTATTATTGCATTGTTAATTGAGTCCCCGGAGAGATACGCGCAGAGGCGTATTTTTTGAGAGGCGCGCGCACTCTCCGAGGACGTTTGCCAACCTGACAAATGGCGTCGGCCGGCTTTCTGGCGATACCGAAAGGCGCCGGTTTTTTGTTAGTTTCGCCGGGAGATCATACTCCCGCGCGAATCCGACATCTGTCTTGGCCGCCGTTTTCTGGGCGAAGCAAGGGCGCCGGCGCCGTGCCGCGGATAAAGGCTATGTGCCTACCGGGGCGCGCTGCGCCAGGATATAACCCTTGCTGTTTCGCCGGATCCGGACTTGTCGGCCGATTCTTGGGCCGTCCGGACCAGTTTTTCCGGCTTTCGCGCGCTTCCCATCTTCGGGGAACGTATCGCCGGAAAACTTGTGGGTGTCGCGGCGCGGACTGTTCGTCCACAATGCGCCGCGACACCATTTGCCGAGCTCTTGCGAGCAAGTTTTCGGGAGGGAGCCACTGTGGCGACAATCTTTCTTGCTGATTGCCGCCGGCTTATCCTCCCTTGTCTCCGTAACGGTGGACGTCGCGGCACTCCGTTGCAGTCGCAGGCCGCAGGCGCGGAGACTCTTTCACTGATCGGCCACCACCGACCGTCATCATTCCCGCCACCGCGTGGCGAGAATTCCGCAGTAAGGCTCAGTTCGCCCGCCAGTCCTTTCGGGCCGATGACGTTATAAGTCTACTGCTCGCGGCTTTCTGCCATACCGGATCCGTAGTCCAGCGGCAGCCAAAGCCGGTTGACGCCGATTATGTCCCGGCCTTCCACTGTCTTCACCTCCTTGTTTAATTTGGGCGACGCCCAGGTTTCTCACAATCGTTGACTGCCAGACTGGGGCCGTTTCCCAGCGGCGGCCGATGCAAGGCTGTAAGCCTTTAATCATGCTTTCGCCTCCTTTTTCATTTCGTGGTGTTCGGAGTTTCGCCGCAAACTATTACGATTGCGACGGGCGAAATCTTCAGCTTCAGGGAGATTCGCTGTCCCGCTCGCGGTTCACGTCGCTGTCGCCAATATCAATGTATTCTGGTGGTGCGTCAGCACAATCATAATACTTTTCCTTTCTAGTCGCCCTTGACGACGGTTTGAGATTTTGACAACGTTCGCGTGTACTTCCTTACTTTCATTTGATTCTCTCTGCTTGCCTTTCTACTCGCAGAGTTACAACAGTATGCCTACATATTAGCATATTATTGAAAATTTGTCAAGGGAAAATCATTAAATATTACTAATAAATAGCTGATTTTAGCTAAAAAAATATTAGAAAATTTGCTTAAAATTCATAAAAAGTCTATAATTATAAAGTAAACATAATCAATTTTCATATGTCTAAGACTAAAAAGCTTAATGTTGGCGTAATTTTCGGCGGCCGGTCAGGGGAACACGAGGTTTCTATTGTTTCAGCCGAATCGATTATTAAAGCGTTAAATCCGGAGAATTACGAAGTTATACCCATTGGGATTACCAAAAACGGCCAGTGGTTTGCCGGTTCAAAAGCGATTGAATATCTCAAGGAAGGCGTGAAAAAACTGCCTTTTAAGTCTTTGCTTTTGCCCGATCCCGAAGAAAGGGGACTGATCAGCTTGAATCCGGATTCAGGGTCTTTGGCGGAAAATGAAGCCGTTAAAAAATTGGATATAGTTTTTCCGGTGATTCACGGTACCTTTGGCGAAGACGGCTGCCTGCAGGGGCTTTTGGAACTGGCCAATCTGCCCTATGTCGGTTGCGGAGTTTTGGGCTCGGCTTTGGGCCTGGATAAGATTATCCAAAAAGATTTATTCGTTTCCGCGACTTTGCCGGCCGTGGAATATATCTGGTTTTTGGCCCATGATTGGGATAAAAATCAGGCCGAAATCATTAAATTAATTGAAGCC
>MHIR01000065.1:3166-3426 GCA_001817615.1 Candidatus Buchananbacteria bacterium RIFCSPLOWO2_02_FULL_46_11b
TGAAGCCAAGGCCTATGACCGCAAAGTGATTATTGAGCAGGGTCTGGAAGATATCCGGGAAATTGAAGTGGCGGTTTTGGGCAATGACTCGCCCCGGGCTTCGGTTTGCGGCGAAATTGTCGCGTCCAATGAATTTTACGACTATGATGCCAAATACATTGACGGCCAGTCCGAAGCTTTTATTCCGGCTGATTTGCCCGAGTCCGTGGCCAAACAAATCCGCGAATATGCCATTTTGGCCTTTAAGACCCTGGATTTAT
>MHIR01000065.1:3462-5003 GCA_001817615.1 Candidatus Buchananbacteria bacterium RIFCSPLOWO2_02_FULL_46_11b
AGTCAACACC
The DNA here is from genome assembly GCA_001817615.1 of Candidatus Buchananbacteria bacterium RIFCSPLOWO2_02_FULL_46_11b. GTDB lineage: Bacteria > Patescibacteriota > Patescibacteriia > Buchananbacterales > UBA6539 > 02-FULL-45-11b. The sequence goes on from MHIR01000065.1 coordinate 3,473, forward strand.
ATTCCGGGCTTTACTTCGGTTTCCATGTACCCCAAGCTTTGGCAGGCAACCGGCCTGGCCTATCCCGATTTACTTGATGAGTTGATTAATCTGGCCCTGGCGCGCCACGAGCAGAAAAACCGCCTCTTGACTTCTTACCGGCCGAAAGAGGATTGGTATAAGTAATTCTCATATAAATAAAGCTGGTAAGAGCTGGTAAAAGTCAGTAGAAGCTGATAATAGCAGCTGCTACCAACCCTTACCACTATTATCAGCCCTTACCAGCTATTTACGTATGTTCAAGCGGAAAAGAGATTTTTCAAAAAAGAATTTTAGAAATCCCTTTTTTTTAAAAAAACAAAAAGGCCGCCGGAATTTTTGGGCCAAATTCGTTATTCCGGCCGCGGTTTTAATCTTGATTATTGGCTTGTATTATCTGAATGCCAGTGATTCTTTGCGGATTAAAAATATAGAAATTACGGGCAACGAGCACATCAGTCAGGCCCAGATCAAAAGCCTGATTTTGGCGCAGATGGCCAAAAGCCGCTTTTTGGTCTTTTCTCAAAACAATATCTTATTTTTCAACAAGCGCCAGGTTAAAAATGAGCTGGCCAAAAATTATTTTTTTAGCGAATTGAAAATCCAGAAAAAATATTTTCAAACTTTAGCCGTGGCGGTCAAGGAAAAAACCGTCCGCGTAATCTGGTCCGGCAGCGAAAGCAAGTATTATCTGGATCTGACCGGCCAGGTTTTGGAAAAAGCCGAGGATTATATCGTCAGCCAGACAGAAGCGGGGGATACCGATTTGGTCCGAACGCAAGCCGTTTTTAGCCGCTATCCTTTAATTTTGGATAAAAGCAACGCGCCGATCAGTATCGGTCAAAAAGCGGTTGACGAAAAATTAATTGATTTTGTCATCAGCTTGACGGAATTTTTGAAGAAAAACGGCGATTTCAATATTTCGCATTATGTTTTGGAAAATCCTCAAAGTCAAGATATTACCTTAATCACCGATGAAGGCTGGGAAGCGCGCTTTAAGATTGCCGAGCCGGTTAAAACCCAGGGCGGCATGCTTTTAGTGGTTTTAGTCCAAAAGATTAAAGATCGCAAAACTTTGCAATATATTGATTTGCGTTTCGGCGAAAAAGTTTTTTATCAGTAATTTTTTTGGCGATTTGTAATCGGCGTTGATAATTTTATTATATTTTTTTTAAAATATTTATGCGTCGCAAAACGTAAGGAGTCGGGAATTGCTTTGGCGGCAAAGGGGACTGAAGCTAATAATAAAAAGATTCAATAATAACCATTGTCATTTATTTGGTCATTGTCAGTATTCGGGCCAAGGGCCGGTTTTAAGGCCCTTGTTTATTTTTATCCGTTTAAGGGTTTAAACGGCTTCTTGGCCGTTAATTTGATCCAAAATTGACCTAGCCGGGATAAAGATGCCGCGGCTGGCGCCAGAATGTGTTTTAAATTCATTTTTAGCATAAATTATCCAAATTGATTAATAAATGATAAAGTATTACGGAATTATTGGTTAAACAGCTGATAA
>MHIR01000066.1:0-118 GCA_001817615.1 Candidatus Buchananbacteria bacterium RIFCSPLOWO2_02_FULL_46_11b
ATTCAAAAGTCTTGTCAAGACGCCGGCTGTGGATAGTTGACAAAGAGGATAAAATTGGCGATTATTAAGAGAGATATCAAATATACACGCATAACTTATGGGCGAGTGGTGAAATTGG
>MHIR01000066.1:160-13097 GCA_001817615.1 Candidatus Buchananbacteria bacterium RIFCSPLOWO2_02_FULL_46_11b
GCTTCGGCGTGGTAAATATACATGCTAACCCGGATAACTTAAGGGCGAGTGGTGAAATTGGCCCCGCACCAAGCCCGAATAGATGTTAATTAATAAATTTAATTCTGATCACGGAACCCGCCTTCGGCTTATGTCTGTTAAATATCTGTTTTTTCAAATGGCTTGGTGCGGGGCAAGCATAATATAATTCATGGGCGAGTGGCGGAATTGGCATACGCGCATGGCTTAGGACCATGTTCCCGCAAGGGATTGGAGGTTCAAGTCCTCTCTCGCCCAGTATTAATTAAAAGTATTCTATGTATCCGCGGCGGGTAAATTTAAGCTTGGGCTTAATTACCCGCTTTTTTTATTTTCGCATCATATTAGAGATTTGACATTATTATAGGGGGGGGGGTAAAATGAAGATAAGAAGACGTTTGGTGCAGAGACGCCCCGCTGGAGCGTTTTAGCCAGACAAAAAAATCAGCCAAGTTTAAATATTTTTTACCCCAAATTTAATTTGGGCGCAACTAACAAGTAAAAAGCGATTTTAAAACCATGTCAAACAAAATTACCGCGACTAAAACCAAAATTTCAACCGGCCTGGCGCTTGGCATTATTGCGGTTGTCGCCGTGGCCGCCGCGGTGGCGGTTGGCCTTAATATTTCCGCCGGTCTGCCGGCCGCGAGCCCTTTATTTGACAGAGAGGGACTTTCGGAATTTTCTCCGGTTATCGCCGAAAAAGCGGCGCCGTCTGCGGTTAAGGTGAATCAGCAGTATTCCGCCGGGTCTAATTATAGTCTTAAAATCAGCGAGCCATTGTCAAGCTTATCGGTCAGCGGAAAAATTACCTTAGCTTCCGGCGCCGGATTAGCAAGAATCGTTTTAGTTGATAAAAATCAAAAAGAATATTTAGTTTATGAAAGCTATTCCCTATTGGCAGATAAGAAAAGTTTCAAAATAGATAATATTTGCGAAGAAACTTGCCTTTTGGATTCCGTCAATCCCGATTATTTAAGGATTGAGGTTGTTGACGCGAATTTAAAATTGAATAAAGTTCATTACGCGACAAGCGCCGGCGCCAAGTCGGGAGACGTTGAAACGCAAAGAAAAAGTCTGAAATCAAGCCAAGACAGTTACAAAATAAAACAAATAAACGAACAAATAAAAGCCAAAAAAATGAAATGGACGGCTGGCGAGACTTCTGTTTCCAAAATGAGTTATGCGGACAAGAAAAAATTATTCATCAGCCAAGACGGAACTCCGGTTTCAGAGCTTCCGGATCTGCAGGGATTTGAATATTACAAAGGTGGAATTTTTGAATTAAAGCCGACTCTAAAGCAAGCGACAGAAAAATCAACTAAAAGCGCTAAAACAAGCGATTCAGATATTATCGTTCCTGATTCTTGGGATTGGAGAAATGTGCATGGAGAAAATTGGATGACAAGTGTTAAAGATCAGGGGCCCGCTGGGACTTGCCAGGCTTTTGCTTTTATGGGTGGAATGGAAGCTCAAATAAACTTATATTATAATAACCGTGTAAATATAGATTTATCAGAACAAATAAAACCTGATTGTTCTTTTCCTGGTGGAGAAATTGAAGAACTTATTCCGAGAACCGGGGACTATGGATATGAACCAGAAGCACCTGATGAAAACTGCGATCCTTATGCTTGGAGAAGAGAAATAAAAGGGTCTCCTTATTGTAATTATAATTATATTTGCAGTGATTGGAAAGAAAGGGTATGGAAATCTGAACTAAAAAATAAAATTATTCATATTGGTGAGGAGCTAGTCTTAAATCCTGACAGGATATCAATAAATCCGAAAGAGGCAAAATCTATAAATATGCTCAAAGAAATTCTAATAAAAAGGGGTCCTTTTAGGCTTGATATCATATCAATGCAGCATGCTATGGTTTTAGAGGGATATAAAACTGAAAAGACCACTAATGAAATTATTTGGATATTTAAGAATAGCTGGGGAGCTGATTGGGGTGAAAATGGGTATGGTGAAATGAAAGGTATACTTGAGGATATACTCGCAGGTATTTTATTATCAGGTCCATTTACTCCACCAACAAACCATTCATATTGGCCGGCTGGTTTTGACAATACTATTAAATGCGTGGATAAAGACAATGACGGTTATTGCAATTGGGGAATATCTGAAGTTAAACCATCTACTTGCCCGGTATCTTGCAAACCTGAAAAAGATTGTAATGACTCAAATAATAAATTAGGTTCTTTTATTTCTGATAAAGATTATAATTGCTGTAAAATTGGAAAAAATTGTCATTCATTTGCTGATGCAGCAACTGTACCAGCTCCAGCTTGTGTTCCTAAAACTTGCGCGCAATTAGGAAAAAATTGCGGTTCTTGGAGCAATGGCTGCGGGACAAATATAAATTGCGGGACTTGTTCAGCTGGAAAAACTTGCACCAATGGAGTTTGTGCCTGCATTCCTAAAACCTGCGCGCAGTTGGGAAAAACCTGCGGTAGTTGGAGTAATGGCTGCGGGACAAATATAAATTGCGGGACTTGCGCGCCAGCTTCGCCTACAGGAGTAACAGCCAATAAGGGACCGCAGGCTCGTCAAATTACTGCGACTTGGCATAATCCGGCTGGAATTGACAGCTTAAAACTTCAACGCCGCACCGCGACAGGCAGCTGGAGTACGATAGCCACTTTATCCTCCAAAACTACAACTTATATTAATACTGGCTTGAGTTGTACTTCATTGTATAAATATAGAATTATCGCCCATAATGCGGGCGGGGATTCTTCTCCTTCAAGTGAAACTGCCTTGGTAAGGCCGAGCTGCCTTTGAGGCGCTGTTTAAGAGAGCGGGTAAATTTAAGCTTGGGCTTAAGTACCCGCTCTTTTTTATTTTCGCATCGTATTATATTTCATAGTAATAAGAAAATGTGCTATAATATAACCAGCTAATTCTTTAATTTTTAAAAATTATGTTTCAAGATTTAAGTCCGCTGCCAAACACCCCTTTAAAACCGATTTCGCCAATTAAAACCATGCCGCCAGTGCCGTCCGCGGGCCAGCCGACCGTACCCCAGCCGCCTAAAGAGCCGATTAAAAAAAGCGGCAATATCAGTTCGGCCGGCTGGGCGATAGTAATTGTTTTTATTTTGGCCCTGGCCGGCGGCGGCGGCTATTTGGGTTATACCAAAATCCTGCCAATGTTCCAGCCGCCGGTTAATAGCAACATGAATGCCAATCAGCCGGTTGAACCGCCGCCGATTGCCGAAACTTTGATTGAAAAAATCGGCAATTTAACCGGCGCGCCGATCGCCATGGCCACGGCTTTTGCCACTTATGACGAGCCGGCGGTTGCCGCCAGTCCGGCCGTGCCGGCCTACCAGGCCGTGGCGGATTTAAATAATGTGGAAAACGCCAGTCAGTTTGGATCTTTGACCGAATCAGCCAAGGGGCTTTTGGCCAAAAATAACTTCGCGGTCGTGCCTGGTTATGAAAACGAATTTTTCAGCCTTTATGAAAGCAATCGCTACGGCTTTATTCCGAGTTTTATCACTTCCGATTCAATTTTGCATAATTATCATCTGGCTTTTGATTATTTATTGCGCTCAATGGAAACGGATAAATTAAAAGCCGAGGCCACGGCTTTGACTTACGGGATGGCTAAGGCTTCCCAAGACCAGTATGAACAGCTCAAAGGCACGGCCTGGGAAAACGCGGCCAAACGCAATGTCGCTTTTTTTTCCGTGGCCAATAAATTGATTTATCCTTCGGCCCAGACTCCCGAATATGTCGGAAGCGAAGTCGCGGCGGAGTTGGCCTTAATTGAAGCTCATGCCGCTATCGCCCCGTCGCCGGTGATGAATATCGGCAATACCATGCCGGAAGATCTTTTGCAGGAAGATTATTCCCAATATATTCCCCGCGGCCATTATACCCGCTCGGATGATTTGAAAATTTATTTCAAATCAATGATGTATCTGAGCCGCCTTACTTTCCGGTTAAAATCCGAAGACGAGACCAAGTCCGCGGCTTTGATTTCTTTGGCCCTGCAGACGAATGAAAATCTGAAAGACAGCTGGGAAAAGATTTACGAACCCACGGCGTTTTTTGTCGGCGTGGCTGATGATCTGACCCATGTTGATTATTATAAAGAATTAAGCGCGATTTTCGGCAATGATTTTACCTTAACTGATTTGACCGGCGGCGAAATTTTCAAGAATTTTATAATTTCGGCCAATAATTTGCCGGCGCCGAAAATCAACTCCATGCCGCTTTTTGACGCCCGCCTGCAGCCCGACCGGACCAAGGAAATAAAAGGCTTCCGTTTCATGGGCCAGCGCTATACCCTGGACGCCGATATTTTCCAGCGCTTAATCTATCGCGAAGTCGGCGACAAGGAGCATCCTTGCGATTCCGACCCAACCACTTGGAATGGCGGGAATTCGCGGCGCCTGCCTTCGGCCGTGGACGTGGCCGCGGCTTTCGGCTCCACCTCGGCGGCTGACATCCAGGATAAGAAAGGGGAGACCGGCTATGCCTGCTATACTGAAAATTTAAACAAAATGAGAAGCTATGTCGCCGGCCTGGACGGCAAGACCTGGACGCAGAATTTATACTGGGGCTGGCTTTATTTCCTGCGTCCGCTTTTGGCCGACAAGCCCGCGGGCTATCCGAGCTTCATGACGAACGTTGCCTGGCAGAAAAAAGATCTGAATACCTTTTTGGCCAGCTGGACCGAGCTGAAGCGCGACACGATTTTATATGCCAAACAAGTCTACGCCGAGATGGGCGCCGGCGGACCGCCGGAAAAAATTGACGACCGGGGTTATGTTGAACCCAATCCTTACCTTTACGCCCGGCTTTCGGCTTTGATTAAAATGACTAAAGAGGGCTTGCAGTTGCGGAGTTTGCTTAATCAAACGCAAATTGATTTACTGGACCGCTTAAATACCCTGGCTTTGCGCTTGAAAGACATTTCGGAAAAAGAACTTAATAATCAGGCGCTGACGGATGATGATTATGAATTTATCCGCGGCTACGGCGGCAGCCTGGAGCATCTCTGGCTTGAGGCCAATAAAGATCTCGGCATTGAAAGCAAGAGCCAGCTTTTTGAGGAGCCGGCGGCCATTGTCACCGATGTGGCTTCCGATCCCAATGGCCAGGTTTTGGAAGAAGGCACGGGCCGGATTTTCGATATTTACGTCGTCGTGCCGATTGACGGCAAATTAAGGATCGCCAAAGGCGGCGTTTTCTCCCATTATGAATTTTCCCGGCCGATCGCCGACCGGCTGACCGATGAAGCCTGGCGGGCGATGCTGAATGAAAACAAACAGCCGGAGATGGCGGAGTGGATGGGCGAGTTTATAGCCAAGTAGGATTATTAGATAGGCGAGAAATTCCAAATCCAATCCCGCATTAAAAATGCGGGACCAAATTCCAAATCCGCTTACGGCGGAAATTACAAATTCCAAGCACCAAATTCCAAACAAATCTCAAATTACAAATTACAAACCATTAATTTCACGTTTTGAATTTGTAATTTTGAACATTGTAATTTGTTTGGAATTTGGAATTTGTGATTTGGAATTTATCCCTTAAAATTTGGAATTTTTTGTAAATAGGTATGAAAAAAGCTATAATTTTATCATTGATATTAGTATCTGCCGCCGCTGTTATCGCCAGTGGCGTTTTTTTCATTCAAAAATTAAACCAGTTGCCAGAAATTAATGGAGACAGAAATATCAATCAAGAACCGGTTAAAAATCAAGAAGCTGGCATTGCCACGCCGGAATATAAGAAGCCCGAGCCCGAAGTCAGCTTAATTGCCGTGGGCGATATTATGCTTTCGCGCACCGTGGAGCAGCTGTTGGTGAAGCAAAGTGATTTTACCTTGCCTTTCAAACCCCTGGCCGGTTTTTTGGCCGGCGCGGATATCGCTTTCGGCAATCTGGAAACCGCGATCATGGCCGGCCGGCCGATTTTAACCGGTGAATTCCTGTTTCGGGCCGATCCGAAAACCGTGGCCGGGCTGACCTTGGCGGGATTTGACGTTTTATCCCTGGCCAACAATCACACCCCGAATTTCGGGCAATTCGGTTTGCAAAATACTTTTGCCGAGCTGGAAAAATCCGGCATCAAATACGCCGGGGCCGGAACTAACGCGGCCGAAGCGGCCAAGCCCGTGATTATAGAGAAACAGGGAATGAAGTTTGGTTTTCTGGCTTATACTTATGGCCAATATATTCCCAAAGAATATTTTGCTTCCGCCGATCGCGCCGGGACCAATCCCATGGATTTGGTAAAAATGAAAGCTGACGTTAAGAGTCTTCGGCCGCGGGTTGACTGGCTGATTGTCTCCATGCACGTCGGCACGGAATATCAGCTCACGCCCAACGAAGAACAGACCAAATTCGCCCGCGCGGCCGTTGAGGCCGGCGCGGATGTTGTCTTGGGCCATCATCCGCACGTGGTCCAGACTTTTGAAAAATACAAAAACGGCTATATTTTTTACTCGCTGGGCAATTTTGTCTTTGATCAGCTCTGGTCAGAGGAAACCCAGGAAGGCCTGCTGGCTAAAATTATCTTCGGTCAAAAGGAAATCAAGCAGATTGAATTTTTGCCAGTAAAAATCAATAAGCAATTTCAGCCGGATTTCGCATCGGCCAGCACGAGCGAAAAAATCATTTCCATTTTAAAATATCCGGTTCAGAAGCAGATCAGATTCCGCTGGGATGGAAAAGACTTTATTGAATCGTCCGGTTGGCAGATTATTTTGGTTAAACCGGCGGATAATTACTCGGTTTATCAGGCCGCGGATCTGGACGGCGACGGCCGGCCGGAAGAAGCCGTGGTCGTTGACCGGATTGGTTATTTGATCAAAAACGGAAAGGCGGTTTGGAAAACCGATGACGGCTGGCAGGCGGATAACGTGATAATCGGCGATTTTAACAATGATAAGATTCCCGAAGTCGGGTTTTCTTTATGGAAAGAGGGGAGTTACGGTCCTTCCAAGCCGTTTTGGGTTAAAGAAAATGACAAAGAAATTTCCAATCATTTGTTTTTATATAAACTGGCAGAGACGAAAAATCTTGCGTCTCTGCAAATGGTCTGGGGCTCCTCGGCTCTTGATCAGCCAATCAAAGAGATGGCTTTGGGCGATTTTGACGCCGATGGGAAAAACGAGCTGGCGGTTTTGGAAAATAATAATGCGCCTGTCGTAGGGGCGTATTGCAATACGCCCCTACAAGGTTGTCTTGTGAATTTAAGCATTTGGCGTTTTTCCGATTTTATTTTTTTCAATGTTTTCAAAAGCCGGGCGGGGGAGTTTTTGGGGTTAAAGATTTTTGGAGATTATATTTATGTGGGGGAGTAAGCTATACCTCCCCTCACCCTGTCCCTCCCCCCCCCCGATTGCCCGCTTCGACGAGCGAAGCGAGGCGATGGGGGGAGGGAACATTTTTTAATGGCATTATTTAAAAAATATAGGCTTGTATTATCTATTATCCCTTGCCTTTACTTCTCTTTCCTCCGCCTCTCTTTTTATTTTCTTTACCACGCCTCACTTTCCCCTAAAAAAGAGAAGTAAAGGCAATAGATAAAAAATAATAAATAGCAAAAGACTAAGTTTTTAAAAAAAGTAAATAAAAATAGTTCCCCTCCTTTTTAAGGAGGGGATAGGGGTGGTTGACGAGCAGTAAGGGATTAAGGCAAAAAGGGAAACGTCCACCCCTCCTATCCTCCCCTCAAAGAGGGGAGGAACTATGTTTAGTTGTTTTTCCTGGAAAGATTGTTTTATTTAGATTTAAAGTTATATCGCTTATTATTCATGATTTAAATTATTTTAGTAGCGACAGGTCGCGACCTGTCGCTACTAAACCAATCTTTTGTTCCCTCCCCCTAACTAGGGGGAGGGACAGGGTGAGGGTGTGGTAAAAATAAAAAAACAGCCGCTAAACAGCGACCGTCTTAAATAATTGAATGGTAATAATTATTTTGATTGATCCAATGCCGTTACTTTCGCCAACATTTTTTCCATCCATTCTTTTGAATGTGCAAACGGAGAAATTTTTTCCTGTTCCGGTTCAGCCTCAAAAATTTTATTCCAACCTTCAATGCCGGTAGTCAAGAATTTTTTAATAGCTTGGATTTGTGCGTCAATATCGCCATTTTCTTGCATAGCTTCAGAATGTAGCCTGTTTATAGGGCTTAATTCATCGGGATTAATCTGACGTATCGGTTTTGAAAGATCAGGACCGCTACTGCGCCGGTGGATTTTTTTCTCGGAGCCGGTATTTTCGGGAAGCACGATTGAATAAGCAGCATCCGCCAATTCCTGCCTGATTTTTTTAAAAGCTTCTTCTTTTGTTTCCGGGCCCTCCTCTTTTTCTCCTCTTTCTTTGGGAGAAAGAAAAGATTTCAGCATTTCTCTCATAAAATTAAAGATTAATTATAAATTATCTCTTCCTTTAGTTTACCCCCCCTAAAAAAATTTGTCAAGCCCGCCGGTTTTATCACAATCGCCAAACCGCCGGTTTTTTGTTATAATCAATTCAGCAGATAGCAACCTAATTACCTAACACCTAAACAATATGCCAAAAACAAAACAAAAAGACCCCTCGGCCAACTCCATTAAGCTTAAGGCGGCCTCGGGGGCTAAAAAAATCTCCAAAGACGTCGGCCAGCTAAGGCTGGAAATTTTGCAAAAAATTACGGATCTGGTGACCGCCGGCATGGGGCTGGTGGCGGCTTTGGCCTGGAATAACGCCATTCAGGCGATCTTTAACCGGGTTTTCCCCAAGCCGGGGGACAATATCGCGGCTTTAACAGTTTATGCACTGGTTATCACCATTATTATAGTAGTCATTACGGTCCAGCTTAGCCGGGCCGTGAATATGGCCAAAAAACAGCTAAATATAGGGAAATCAAGGAGATAGCCGGAGGTCTTGACAATATTTTTTAGATGAGTTATAATGGGAGTGCTAAGTAAAACTAGCCAAAAGAGCAAGAATCTTAAGAGAAGCCAATATGATGAAGAGAAATTTAATTCTTAATTTCCCAAGCGCATGATGGTGTGATATTTTGGTTGTTATTTTCGCCGCTTGGGACCAAGCGGTTTTTTTGTTCTTTACGAGGTTAGTTCCTAAAATTCAGCGCGTAAGCCGATGCTAATTAATGCGAAAAATGCGAAATATGCGAAAGCCTAGATTTCGCATCATTCGCATGAATCCATAGTTTCGTATAGTTTTCGCATCGCGTTCTGGATTTTGGGAGTTAACGGAAAACTGGACTTTAACAATTGAACCAGCATCTTAAAATAAGTAGGGGCGTATCGCAATACGCCCATACAAACGTACACCTTAAAGTAGGGGCGTATTGCAATACGCCCATAGTGAGAATTGTCGCAAGCGGCCAGTAGGGGCGTATTGACATACGCCCAAAACCAGTAGGGGCGTATTGGCATACGCCCAAAAAGCGGCCGGCTTGCGTCTCAATTCTTGTGGTTAAATATAATCAAGGGCAAATGGTGGATGCCTCGACATCAAAAGACGATGAAGGACGTAGCAGCCTGCGAAAAGCTTCGGTGAGGTGGCAAGCAACCTGTGACCCGGAGATATCCGAATGGGGAAACCCGTCTTGATGGAAGATCAAGACATCATTATCTGAATCCATAGGATAATGAAGAAGACCTGGCGAAGTGAAACATCTCAGTAGCCAGAGGAAAAGAAAAAAATTTGCGAATTGCATATTGCCGGTTTCCGAAAGGGAACCCGCGATTTGCGATTTGCTCATTCCCTAAGTAGTGGCGAGCGAAAGGGGAAGAGCTCAAATTCTGCAGACTAAACGCTTTATTAAGTTTTCTGCCGGGGATTGTTCCTTGGCAGGGAACTTAATAAGCGCCTACGGGTGCAAGCCCAATGCCTGCCGGAGGTTGTAAGATAAACGCATTTTAAGCCCTTGCAGGCTTAAGCAAAGACACAAATTATATTTCCCTAGCCAAAGCTTTTGGAAAGAAGCGCCAAAGAAGGTGACAGCCCTGTCGGCGAAAGGGATTATAGCTTTGCAGTGTTTATCTTGAGTACCACGGAACTCGTGAAATTCTGTGGGAATTAGCCGCGACTATGCGGTAAAGCTAAATACTTTTGATGATCAATAGTGCACAAGTACCGTGAGGGAAAGGTGAAAAGCAGCCCGGTGAGGGCGATGAAATAGTATCTGAAACCATTTGCTTACAATAAGTCGGAGCCCTGAGTTTATCGAAGGGTGACGGCGTTCCTATTGAAGAATGAGCCAACGAGTTTGTGGATGTTGCCAAGCTTAAGCCCGAACAGGGCGAAAGCGCAGTGAAAGCAAGGGTTAACCCCCGTTTTCGCTTGTTGATTATCCCCGTTTTTTGCCGGGATAATCAACTCGCGAAACTGTAGCATTCACAAGACCCGAAACCAGGTGATCTAGCCATTGCCAGGGTGAACGCACTGTAACAGGTGCGGGAGGCCCGAACCCACGAGCCGTGCAAAACTCGGGGATGAGCTGTGGTTAGGGGTGAAATTCCAATCGAACCTGGTAATAGCTGGTTCTCCTCGAAATAGCTTTTGGGCTAGCCCTGAACAGTAACCATGGGGGTAGAGCACTGAATAGAGGCAGATGGAGAAATCCTACTGTCTTTAACCAAACTCCGAATACCATGGCGGAATGTTTAGGAGTCAGACTATGCGGGCTAAGCTGCATCAGTCAAAAGGGAAACAGCCCAGATCACAAGCTAAGGTCCCTAAATCGACGTTAAGTGTAAAAGGCGGTGATTTGACTTTAACAACCAGGAGGTTGGCTTAGAAGCAGCCATCCTTTAAAGAAAGCGTAACAGCTCACTGGTCAAGTTGGATTGCGCCGAAAATGTACCGGGGCTAAACGTCGTACCGAAGCTGTGGGTTTACTTGTCTTTTATTAGACATATAAGCGGTAGAGGAGCTTTCCATAAGCGCTGAAGGTTGTCCGCGAGGGCGGCTGGAGTTTATGGAAGTGAGAATGTTGGCATGAGTAGCAAAAAGGCGGGTGAAAATCCCGCCCACCGCAAGCCTAAGGTTTCCTGGGCAACGCGAATCGACCCAGGGTTAGTCGATCCTAAGGCGAGGCCGAAAGGCGTAGTCGATGGAAAAGCAGGTTAATATTCCTGCACTATCTATGAGAAAACTGATGATGGACGCATTTTGGATATTCAAACGTTCTATGGTATGGACGTTCCTTTACCCGCAAGGGTTGGGGAGAAGGCAAAGCTTCGGCCGAGTCAACTTGAGTTGAAGGGGTGCCTAGAAAAGGTCGTCAGCCTGTCTTTTAGATAACCGTACTGCAAACCGACACAGGTAGGCGGGCATAAGTGTGCCAAGGTGTACGAGAGAATCCTCGTTTAGGAACTCGGCAATATAGCGTCCGTAAGTTAGCAATAAGGACTGCCCATCGCAAGATGGGCCGCAGCTAAAGATCTCAAGCGACTGTTTACCAAAAACTTAGGTCCCTGCAAAAGCGTAAGCTGAAGTATAGGGGCTGATGCCTGGCCAGTGTCAGAACGTTAAGGGGTGAGGTCATCCTGCCGCAAGGCAGGGGCAGCTTTAAACCGAAGCGCTGATGAACGCCGGCGATAACTATAATCGTCCTAAGGTAGAAGGAATTTTTCCCGATATGGATTGGGGTTTGCTGCCTTAGTAAAATTCGGCTATATGCTGGAAACTCTGGAGTATTGAGGACTACTATGGTATAATAAAGACAAAGAATGACTATTCCTTGTCTAAAAATATGCCAAGTAAAAAAGTTTCTCATGCAGACAATCAGCAGGAAAGATTAATTAAAATAGGATGGGTTATCGGTTTTACCGATGGTGAGGGGTGTTTCTCGGTTGGTTTTGTTAAACAAGCCGATCGGATAGAAAAACATCGCATCAGAAGAGGGTACAAAACCGGCTATCAAATCTTTCATGAATTTGCCGTTACGCAAGGTGCCAAAAGTTTGCAATCTTTAAGAGATTTGCAGCAGTTTTTTGGCATCGGAAAGATTTACATTAATACCAGATATGACAACCATAAAGAGCATTTATATCGTTATGTCGTTCGCCGGCGTGAAGATTTATTGAATGTTATTATCCCGTTTTTCCGCCAATATCAAATGCGAACGGCAAAAAATAACGATTTTAAGAAATTCGCTCGATGTGTTGAGTTGGTAAAAAAAGGTTATCATCTGAAATTTTCTGGAATTAATAAGATTGCCAAAATTGTCAGTACCATGAACCGACAAAAAACCCGTAATAAATTGATTAAAATCCCCAGAGACTATACGCCGAACTCTAAAATCAATTTAGAGAAGATATAGTCCCGACTGCATGGCGACATGCAGGGCAAATTTATTTGCCGTCTAATATAAATTAGATAAGACCCAAGCGAAATTCCTTGTCGTGTAAGTTACGACCTGCACGAATGGCATAACGACTTGAGAACTCTCTCAACGAGGAACTCGGCGAAATTACAAGTCCAGTGAAGATGCTGGGTACCCACAGCTGGACGAAAAGACCCCGTGAAGCTTTACTACAATTTGATATTGAATTATTATTTCACCTGTTCAGAATAGGTGGGAGCTCGCCGCAAGGCGGGCGCCAGTGAGATACCACCCTCGTGATATGATAATTCTAATCTCGCCCCCTGAATCGGGGGAGGAGACAGTATCTGACGGGTAGTTTAACTGGGGCGGTTGCCTCCTAAAATGTAACGGAGGCGTTTACAAAGGTTGGCTAGGTTCGGATGGAAATCGAACCGATAGCGCAAAGGCATAAGCCAGCTTTACTGCGAGTCCCGCAAGACAAGCAGTTGCGAAAGCAGAACTTAGTGATCCGACCGTGCGACATAGGACGGCGGAAGCTCAACGGATAAAAGCTACTCCGGGGATAACAGGCTAGTCTGGTCCAAGAGTCCACATCGACGACC
>MHIR01000067.1:0-12649 GCA_001817615.1 Candidatus Buchananbacteria bacterium RIFCSPLOWO2_02_FULL_46_11b
TGATTTCGCATTTATTTAGCAAAAGGTTAATCCTACTGATATATTTGTTTAGCTTGATTTCCCCTTTCTTCGTTTCCGCGGGGAATTTATAATTTTTAAAGGCCTTCTTTAATTCAATAGTATTTTTACAAGATTCTTCCCATAAATCTTCAAATTTGCCTGGGCCTAAAAATAATATTTTATAAGGCAAGCTTGTTTTCTTCTTTTCTTGATAAATAACATTTAATAATAAATACTTCATTAACTGCTCCAGATTGCTAATGGCGTTTATTTTCATTTCAACGGCGATTATCTGTTTACTGCCGACAAAAAAGAAGTCTGGCTGCATAGCCTCTCCAATCTCGCCCACAAAATCGGAGTCCTCAATAAAACTATCATTTTGGTATTTATTAAAAGCTTGTTGAAAGAAATAGTTAAAAAAAGATTTCGGCGCCAAGGAAAAGAAAATGCTTAAAATATGATTCAGGGAAACTTCCATTTTTGATAAATGATCCATTACTTTATCCGAGTTATTCAATTTATTGTCGGGATTCTTTTTCTTGCCTAAATGCTGGGGTTCCCAAAAATAAAAAGCTAAAACGTCATAATAAATGTTATTAAAGTACTTTTTGTCCATAGAATTAGGCTGTTATATAATTACTCTTTTAATTATAACAAAAAACCGCCCTTAATAACAGAGTGGCTTTTTGGTCTTTAAATTTCATTCAAGACCATGAGTGAGCCCCGCGCCTATTTTACTCATTAATCATATTCAATTTAAACAATAATCGGTAAAATGGGTGCGGGGCGAATCGAATGGTGGGGAGTGTGGGGATCGAGCCCACGACCATCAGATTATCTAGTCTTGCTAATGATTAGAGAATTAATATTTATAACCTCCGCTTCAAATTTCGGCTTATTTTTTTCCGGCACGGCTTTATTCATGGCGACAACCCGAAGCATTTTTTTAACGTCATCGTTAGTATTAATAAAATCAACTTCTTTCTTTTTAAAAAGTCTCCTTCTAAAATCTTCTTTTAGGGATAATAGTTCATGGGCGGCTGATCGGGAGATAAAGTCAACCTTGGCAAAATCCAAATAAACCATTTCCGCTTTTAATTTTGAAATGTTGTTTTTCAGCTTATTAACAATATCCCGCGAACTGACAATCGGCGCGATTATATCGGCAATAGCTAAAGTGGTTGTGTTTATTGAATTTTTGATCATATTTTTATTATACCATAATACCCCACCTTATTCCAAAAATGGCGTAATGTCAAGCGGCTTATGGGGCTTTGGAATCCTATAAGCAATAATCACGCCTGGCCAGTAAAAACCATTTAAATTAACTAACTGATTTCGATTTTTTACGGAAATTAAGGCCGCTGAACCGGATATCAGGATAAATTGGCCGCCCAAACCGTCGCAAACCACATTTCGAGAAGTTCTAACACCGTAGCCTCTTTCCTTATTCGGTTTTACTGAATTACCCTTCATTACCTCTTTAATTGATTCTTCGTCGGATATTATCAATTTTTTTTCTTCTTGATATGCCTTTTGCAGTCCCCGACCCCGGTCGACTATGCAGATATCCAAATAATCTTTTCTTGGATATGTCTGACCAAATATATATCCAGTGTTCTGCTTGCTGTGCTCAAAAATATTGCCTACTATAATTCGCCAATAGGATAATAAATAGCATTTTTTGCGTTAGGCAGGGCTTTATCTAAAACATTAAAAATCATTGCGGCAAACATTGATTCAAGCTTTTCACGATTCTCGCCCGCCTCGCGCCTTAAGACGCTGATAGGAATATAACTTTTTCGCGACTGAATTATCTTTTGAAATTCGGATACGGAATCAATGCCGTCAGGAAAATCAACATTAGAAAGATAACCATTAATTTCGCATTTATCCGCCGTCATTGTACTGCCAGTAGATTGTATATAAGCGCTTAAAGGCAATATTAAAAGAGGACATGCCCATTTAATGTCGCATAAATCGAAATTTACTGATTCATCCTGCTTAAGCTGCTTTAGCGTATTATAAAGCGAAGCTAATTGAGCAATCAGCGAACCATTAAGAGTTTTTGACACCGTGATAATTCTCATAATTTTAGTATACCAAAAAACCGCCTTGACTAAAAGACGGCTTGGACTTAAAAATCTTGGTGGGGAGTGTGGGGATCGAACCCACGACCATCAGCTTAAAAGCCCGCCAGCTGGCGGGTCTACCGACTGAGCTAACGGCTTTAGATTTTTTATGAATTCGCGGCCCTTTGCGCTTTTTAATTGTTTTTCCCTAATCATCGCCTCTTTTCTGGTTGGGAATTCCTCTTTGTACCTTAATCTCCATGGGCCGACATTTTTATACGTATATGATGACTTTTTATGAGCCATTTCATTATTATGTCTTTTCATCCTCTCAGTTAGATTATCTGTATGCCCAATGTATATTTTTTCGGTGGTTTCACTACATATAGCGTAGGTGTAGTATACCATAATATTAGTTGCTAAAAAATTTGGTGGGGCGTGCGGGGATCGAACCCACGACCATCAGCTTAAAAGGCTGCTGCTCTACCAACTGAGCTAACGCCCCATTTTATATTTTATTTTTAAAGGTGGAATATTCAAGGATCGAACCCACGACCATCAGCTTAAAAGCCCGCCAGCTGGCGGGTCTACCGACTGAGCTAACTCCCCGGATAAATAACAGTTAGCATTCAACAATTAACATTTAACTTCTATGAAAACTATGCCTTAAAAGTTCGTCCGCCAGCCGGCGGACGGATTTACCTACCAAACTATTGCCGGTAATTTTATTAATTCTTGGCCTTTTCGGCGCATGATTTGCAATACTGCAGTTTATTTTTCATGCCGTTGTTTTGATCAACTTCGTATAAAGTAAAAGATTCTTTGCCGCAGCGCTGGCAATACCGGGATTCGCCGGTGATAAATTTTCTCACCCCGGACAATTTCGGCAGTTTTAATTTTTTCATATTTTTTCCCTTTACAAATTCGTAAATCATCCGTTTCCGCCCTGCTCCTTGAATTTTATCAGCGGCACGCCCGCCATCTCGCCGATGACATTGATCAGTTCGCTATTGGAATTAACCACGATTTTTGAATTATTGGCCAGGGATTTTTCCACGGCTTCAATCTTGCGCAAAACTTGCGCGTTGCCTTTGAAATATTTTTCCGCGGATTCGTTGACCAGCTGAATGGCTTCGGCCTGGCCCTGGGCTTCAAGAATTTTAGCCTGCCTGACGCCTTCGGCTTTTTTGATGCTGGCGCGCTTTTCGCCGTCCGCCTGGGTTTCCACCGCGTTGGCATAATCAATGGCCGCGATTTTTTCGTTTTCGGCCTTGACTACCTTATTCATGGTTTCCTGGACGTCTTTGGGCGGGTCAATCTCTTTTAATTCGGCGCGGACAATATCAATGCCCCAGGATTTTGTTTCCTGGGCCAGGGTTTTTAATAACTCCGAATTGATCTTATCGCGCTCGGAATTGGCCGATTTCAAAGTCAGGGTGCCGATAATGTTTCTTAAAGTGGTCCGGGCCAGGCTGACAATCTGCTGTTTGTAGGCGTTGACGTTGTATTGGCAGTCTTTAATGCTGATTTCGTCGTTTTTGACCTTGAAATAAATCTGGGCGTCAACCCGGGCGTTTAAATTGTCGTTGGTGATGATTTCCTGGGGTTCGGCGTCAACCATCTGTTCGGTAATATTGACGAAATAAAGTTTTTCAATCAAAGGCAGGCGCCAATGCAGGCCCGGCTGGGAAAAACGGTTGTATTTGCCGAATCTTTCCACCAAGCAGCGCTCAATCGGCCGGACGACAAAAAGGCCGGCTAAGGCCAGAATTATGATTAAAACAACGGCAAGAGGAGCGATTGTTGCAAGCCAGGCCATAATTTTAAAGTTAATTATTAGTCAATATTTGGATAATAACACAAAAAATGCCTTTTGACAAGAGGAAAATTCAATAAAAGCAATAAAAGCATAAAGCAATAAAACAAGCTATTTTAATTATTAATTTCTGTATTTTAATGTCGGTGTTTTTTAAATTTATTTTTTAGTAGATATTAAGGCATAAAAAACCAATAAAATAAGAAGACAAAACTAAAAATCCATTTGCTTTATTGTTTTATTGCTTTATTGATATGAGAACCATGGAGAACCGGTGGATAATCTGTGGCTAGTTTCGGCCTTGCTTGGCCGGGAGAAATGGGGTAAAATATTAAAACAAGAAAAACTTCATATGAATCAACATAGCGCCAATTTTGATAAAATTCCGCCCCAAAATCTTGAGATGGAGCAGTCTTTGCTCGGGTCTTTGTTAATTGACAAAGACGCGATTATTAAAGTGGCGGATTTAATCACGCCCGAAGATTTTTACAAAGACGCCCATCGCTTGATTTATGAATCAATTAAAGATCTTTATGAGAAGCGCGAGCCGATTGATTTGCTTTCTTTAACCGCCAAATTGGATGAAAAAAAATTGCTGGAAGTAATCGGCGGCCGGACTTATCTGACCGGCCTGGCCAATTTAGTGCCCACGGCCAGCCACGTGTTCCATTACGCCACGGTCGTGCAAAATAAAGCGAGCTTGCGGCGGCTTTTGAAAGCGGCCGGCGAGATTACGGAGCTGGGCTATAAGGAAAACGAGGAGATCGACCAGCTGCTTGATACGGCCGAACAAAAATTATTTTCCGTTTCCCAAAAATATTTAAAGCGGACCTTTATTCCGATTAATGATGTCTTGACCGAAGCCTTTGACCGGATTGACGAGTTGCACCGCGGTTCGGGCAAGCTGCGCGGGGTGCCGACTTATTTCACGGATTTGGACAATACTTTGGCCGGCTTGCAGAAATCCGATTTGATAATTCTCGCGGCTCGGCCGTCGGTGGGCAAAACCACTTTGGCTTTGGATATCGCCCGAAACATCGCCGTGAGGGCCAAAGAAACAGTCGGCATTTTTTCCCTGGAAATGTCAAAAGAGCAGCTGGTTGACCGCCTGCTTTGCGCCGAAGCGGGCGTCAATTTATGGAATATGAGAACCGGCAAGCTTACCGACCACGGCGAAAACGACGATTTTACCCGGATCAACCACGCCATGGGCCTGCTGTCTGAAGCCAAAATTTTTATTGACGATTCCGCCAATTCCAATGTCATGGAAATCAGAACTAAGGCCCGCCGCCTGCAAACCGAGCACGGCTTGGGCCTGATTGTCATTGACTACCTGCAATTAATGGAAGGCCGGGGCCGGGAAAACCGCGTTCAGGAAGTTTCGGAAATTTCCCGCAATCTTAAAGCCATTGCCCGCGAGCTGAATGTTCCCGTCCTGGCGTTGTCCCAGCTTTCCCGGGGCGTTGAGTCTCGCGATACCCATATCCCCCGCCTGGCTGATTTGCGGGAATCCGGCTCAATCGAGCAGGACGCGGACGTGGTTTTATTCATCTACCGCGAAGCGCTTTACCATCCGGATTTGCCCCAGGAAAAAGCCCATGTCGCCGAAATTCATATTGCCAAGCACCGCAACGGCCCGACCGGCAAAGTCAAGCTGTTTTTTGACGAAAAAAACGTGACTTTCAAAAACCTGGAAAGACGGGCCGCCAGCGAGCCGGGCGAGGAGATTACTTTTTAAACTTAAAACTTAAAGCTGAAAGTTTAAAGCTGCTAAACGCTAAAATTTAAATTAGTTTTAAGCTTTAAGTTTTTAGCTTTAAGTTTTTAAGATGCCAAACTACTCCCCCTCAATCCAAGACCTGATTAACCAATTCTCCGCCCTGCCGGGCTTGGGGCCGAAAACCGCCCAGCGGCTGGTTTTTTATTTATTAAAACAGCCCAAAGAAAATTTGGAAAAATTCGGCCTTGGCCTGCAGCATTTAAAAGACAAAATCGTAATTTGCCGGCAATGCCATAATTTTTCCGAATCCGATCCTTGCCTGATTTGCGGCGATAAAAGGAGAAATCCCCGCGTGGTTTGCGTCGTGGCCAAGCCGCAGGACATGATCGCTTTGGAAAAAATTAATGATTATCAGGGCCTTTACCATATTTTAGGCGGCGCGATTGACCCTTTGGAAGGCATTACGCCGGCGGAATTAAAAATCAAAGAATTAACAGAGCGCGTGCAAAAAGACGGGGTTTTGGAAATAATTCTGGCTTTGAGTTCGGATCTGCCCGGCGAAACCACGATTTTATACCTGACCAAATTGCTTAAACCGCTTAAAATTAAGATTACCCGCCTGGCCCAGGGCCTGCCGATCGGCAGCGACTTGGAATATGCGGATGAAGTAACTTTATCCAGTGCTTTAAAGGGCCGGAGAGAGTTATAGCAAGATAAGCGAGATAAGCAAGATAGGCAAGATAAGAGTTAAACTTTGGTCTTATCTTGCTTATCTTGCTGAAAACTTATCTTGCTTTATATAAAAAATACCGCCGACTTGATTCGGGGTATTTTTTTATGCAAAAGTTAAATTTTTTCGATCTGCACCAGGGTATACGGCTGGCGGTGGCCGACGCGCTTGCGGTAGCGGGTTTTAGCTTTATATTTAACCACCAAAACTTTATCTTTTCGGCCTTGAGCTAAAATCTTGCCGCTGATTTTCGTTGAGGCCAAAGGCTTGCCGATCTCCGTTTTGCCGCTGGCTTCGGCCAGCAATAAAGCGTCAAAATTCACTTTGTCGCCCTCAACCCCCGCCAATTTTTCCACTTTTACCTTGTCGCCGGCTTTGACCAGATACTGCTTGCCGCCGGTTTTAATAATCGCTAAAGTCATAAGAATAACGTGAAATAATAATAACTTTAATAGTTTAACGTTTATTCTGAAAAATGTCAAGCGGTGAGTAAATAAAGATAAAATTTTAAATTTCAAATTTCAATTTAATGTTCAATTTTAAATTTAAAATTCTACGTTCATTCCCCTTAGAGAAGTTTAGAGATGTAGTAATCAACCGGCGCGAAATCATCTATTAAGATTTTAGTTTCCGGCGCCAGTTTGATTTCTTCTTCCCAAAAGTGCCCGAGCAATTCTTTTTGGCTGGCATCGGCGTTTTTTAGCAGATTGTCTTTATTCAGCCGCCGCGGATTTTTCGTCGCGATTAAAATTAAATTTTGAACTTTATCGGTATTTTTACCGTCATAATAATAGGCGGGAAAAACGTAAATTTGGGGGAAATATTCTTTAAGGGTTTTGTATTCGGCCTGAAAAAGCAAGGATTTTTTGCCGGATAAAGAATTAATGACGTTTAAAACCAAGATGCCGTCCGGCGTCAGGGATTGATAAATCCTGGCCGCGGCTTCTTTGGTCGCAAGCGGGAAAGGAATGGAATAATAAGAAGCAAACGCATCGCCGTAGATAACGTCGAATTTTTCCGAGTTGTTGTTTAAAAAAATCCGGCCGTCTTCATGGCTGATTTTCAGCCTTGAATCGTCTTTTAAATTGAAATAAGTTTTGGCCGTCTGCGTGATTTTGGGGTCAATTTCCACGACCGTCATTTCGGCCAAAGGATAACGTCTTAAAAAATCAAGCGGCGCGATATAAGCCCCGCCGCCCAAAGTCAGGGCTTTTTTAATTTCGGGCTTGAACAAATTGTCCAGCAAATAAAGCCGCTGGTAGACCGAATATAAGCGATTGCTATTTTGATAAATAACGGAATGGGCTTCTTTGCCTAAAAATAAAAACCGGAGCTTTTCGCCGCCGTCTTTTAAAGTAAGGTCTTTTACCTGAATGTGATTATAGGCGCTGTCCGCCTCAAAAATCAAGCCCGGCGCCGGCGGCCGGCCAAAAAACCAGTTTAGGGCAATCAGTAAAATAAAAATGATTTTTAATGATTTTTTCGCTCCCAGCATGGCGGTTAAGACTAAAATCAAACTTAAACCGAATAAAATTTGTGTACTGCCGAAAGCCGGGATTAAATAAAAACCGGCCAAAAAGGTGCCAAAGATGCTGCCGATCGTGGAAAGCGCGTAGAGATTGCCGGCGACATTGCCTGAACCTTGGACGTCGCTTACTTTCAAGCGCACAGCATAGGGCGAAATCATGCCCAAGAGCGCGCTGGGAAGGGCAAAAAGCGCCAAAACCGCGATAATTGAACCGAATTTCACGCCCAAGAGCAGGATATACGGCAGAAACGTGTCTTTAAACAAAGCCACCGTTAAAATCGCCAGGCCGGAAATAAAAAAAACTTCGGTTAAAAACAAAAGACTCGGATTTTTTTGGGAAAAATAGCCGCCCAAATAATAACCCAGCGATAAAGCGCCCAAGATAATCCCGATCAGTGAAGCCCAGACATAAATGGAAGTGCCCAGATACGGCGCCAGGATCCTTGAGCCGATTAGTTCCAAAATCATGACCGCGGCGCCGGCGATAAAGACGACGATTTCCAGCGGGCCGAATTTTAAACCTTTGGATAAAGTCATTGACAGTAAATTACGAGTAAATTAAAAATAAATTAAAAGTAAATTAATAGCTAACTTTTAATTCACTATTAATTTACTTTCCCGGGATAGTCAGTATTTGGCCAATCCCGATTTGATGTTCTTTGACAAACCCCGCCCCGACTTCCAGAATTTGATTAACGGGTTTTGGCGAATAATAAATTTTACTCGTGCCCAGAATAAAAGGCGCGTTTTCTTCAAAGCCGATAACCCGGTAATCGTCCAGCCAGATAATATCGATATCGAATTTCATTTCCTTCATCCAGATTCCCCGGGTTTGCCGGTCGGGATAAATAAATAACAAACCTTCATCTTCGGCCAAGCCATCTTGACTCGAAAACCCTTTGATTTGCTGGTCAGGCGTCTTTGCAACTTTTACTTTAATTTCCGTCTCGCCCAAGCGGATAATTTTACCTTCGCTTGGCTGGCAACCGAAGAATATAATCGGTAAAATCAGGCAGGCAATGATTCTTAATCTCCTGCCCCTGGTTTTTATTTTTTTTCGGTAGTTCATTTCCGCTTATTTAGCTTTATCTTGTAAACCAAGACTAAACCTCCGGCCAAAACCGCCATGAATATCGCGAGAAACGCCAAGGCCATCAGCTTGCCAGACGTTGACAAGAAAAGCGAAGTCAAACCGAAAGCCGCGGTCAGAGCGTAAAGAAATAAAACCGCCTGCCTTTGAGACAAGCCGATATCCAAAAGCCGGAAATGCAGATGCTTATTGTCGGCCCGGGCCGGCGATTTGCCCTGCCAAAGCCGGCGGCCGATGACCCACAAGACATCCAGAATCGGCACGCCTAAAATCAAAAGGGCGGTGGCGATTTTTGAGCCCGAGATGATGGCTAAAATTCCCAGCATAAAGCCGCAAAAAACGCTGCCGCTTTCCCCCAAAAAAATTTTGGCCGGATGCCAATTAAAAAATAAAAAGCCAAAACAAGCGCCGGCTAAAATCAAAGCCAAAACCGAGGTGCCGGATGAAGGCACGTCCCAGTATAAGCTTACGGCAAAAATTATCAGCGAGCCGATAACCGTCACGCCGGCGACCAATCCGTCCAGGCCGTCTAAGAATTTGGTGGTATAAATCATGCCCAAAAGCCAAAAAAACGCCATGATTGCGCCCAAAACCGGGGAAAACGCCAGAATGCCGCCAAAGGGGCTTGTGATATAAGTAATTTTAACGCCCGAAATCAGCACGGCAAAAATTGCCAGTATCGGAAAAATCAGCTGCTGCCAGGGCAAAAGATTGAAGCGATCGTCTAAAAATCCGCCCAGCATCAAAATCGCGCCGGCGATCAAAATCGCCAAAAGGTAAATACTGGAAATTTTAACGTCGGCAATAAAACCCAATGCCCAAAAAATTATCAAGGCCAGGCTGAAAGCCGAAAAAACCGCCCAGCCGCCCAAAAGCGCCACGGGCTTTTGGTGGATTTTGCGGGGATTGGGCAAATCAACAATCTTTAAAATTTCCGCGACTCGTTTTACCAGGGGGGTAAAAATCAAAGCCAGGATCAAAGCCAGGCCGAAAGGAAGGAAATAAAACATATATTGATCGGGAAATCTTTATTGGCTGATTTCTAATTTTACTTAAAGCGCTAAAAGGTTTATAATTTAATTAAGGGGAAGTAAAGGAGTGAAAAATGAATTACTTGTATTTATTGGTCTCCCTGGGTTTAGTTCTTTTGAGCTATGCTTTAGAAAAACTTGGCCGGCGCTATATGGACGATGAGGGCCGGACGCCCAGAGTCAGGCGGGTATTTTCCTTAAGCCGAATTATTCTGATTGTTGCCATTTCTTTGGTAATCTACGTGCTACTATCGTTCTTTCTCTCCGTGGTTTAACCGCGGAGTTTTTTTAGATCTCTTTGGCTTTGATAATCTCAATTTTCCCGCCCGCCTGAATTAAAATTTTGTCGCGCCGGCCAATCTTTCCGGCCAAAAGCAGATTGGCCAACTGGTCCTGGATTTTTTCCTGAATCACCCGCCTAAGCGGCCTGGCGCCGAATTCGGGATCAAAACCCGCCTCGGCCAAAAAAACCAGCGCTTCGGGTGAAGCTTCCAGGGAAATCCCCTTATCTTCCAGATTTTTGGCGACTTTATTGACCATTAACTGGGCGATTTGGGAAACATCGGATAGGCTTAGCGGTTTGAAAACAATAATGCCGTCAAAGCGGTTTAAAAATTCCGGCCGGAAATACTGGTTTAATTGAGTGGCGGCCAGCTGGTCTTTAATTTCAGCCACCGGCACATTTTGCTTGACCATTTCCTGAATGAACTTCGTGCCGGCGTTGGACGTGGCGATAATGATGGCATTGGTAAAATCAATGGTTCGGCCGCTGTTATCGGTCAGCCGGCCGTCATCCATGATCTGTAAAAAGATATTTAAAATATCCGGATGAGCTTTTTCAATTTCGTCAAGTAAAACCAAAGAAAAAGGATTTTTTCTAATGGCTTCGGCCAAGTATCCGCCCTCGCCCGCGCCGGCATAACCCGGAGGCGCGCCGATTAAGCGGTTTAAGCTTGATTTTTCCTGGTACTCGGACATATCCAGGCGAATCATGTTTTCTTCGGCCTGAAAATAAACTTCCGCCACGGTTTTAGCCAGTTCCGTTTTACCCACGCCGGTCGGGCCCAAAAACAGCAGATTGACGATCGGCCGCTTTAAGTCGCGCATTTCCGCCCGGGCGCGGCGCAAGCTGGAGGCGACCATGGCCACGGCTTCTTCCTGGTCAATCAGGCGCTGGTGGATGCGCTCTTCTAAATTCAGCAGGACTTCGGATTCTGCCTGATTGATTTTTGTCAGAGGAATATTGGTTTTTTGGGAAACGATTAAGGCGACGTCTTCGGCCGAAACCACGCCGTTTCTGCCTTTCTTGTCTTTGACAAAAGTCGCGGTTTCCTGCAAAATCTGAACAGCTTTCTCCGGCAAATACCGGTCATGCAAATACCGGCCGGACAAATTGACGATTTGCTCAATCGCGTCGTAGGAAAAAAAGACTTGATTTTTATATTCCACGGTGCCGGCTTTGGCTTCAATGATTTGAATCGCCTCGTTGCCGGAAACTTCTTCCACGTTGATTTTTTCAAAAACATTGTCCAGCGAGCTTTTATTTTCCAAATAACGCCGGTAATCGCCGGGGGTGGTTGTCGCCAAACAAAGGACGGCATTGCTGCTTAAAGCCTGCGCCAAAACGTCGGCCAAATCAATGCTGCCTTCCCGGCCGGCGGTTAAACCGACCATGTTATGAATATCATTGATGAATAAAATAATATTGCCCGAACGCCGAATCTCGGATAAAATCGCCAAAAGCCGGGCCTGGGCCTCGGCCGGCGCCGCCCCGCCCGTCAGCTTGGCCAGACTTAAGCTGCAAAGTCTTTTATCCTGCAAAAATTCCGGCACATTTTCCTGAACCATCATCTGCGCCAGGCCTTCAATAATCGTGTTCTTGCCCACGCCCGGCTGGCCGATTAAAATCGCGCTGCGCCGCGCGCCGCCGGCTAAAATGCTGAAAATCTGGCTTAATTCGCGCTGGCGGCCGATACAGGGGAAAAGATAGCCCGCGCGCGCCAAAAGCGTGAAATCCTGGCAAAAAGCGTCTAAAACCGGCGTGGCAATGGCCGTCATTGAACGGTTCATGCCGCTTTTGGGCTTTAAAATCGCCCGCTGGCGGAAGGTTTGCCAATTATCCCGCAATTGTTTTTTTACCCGCAGCCAGGCAATCACGTTTTTCAGCTTGTCTTCGGTGATATTTAAATCAAAAAGCAGTTCGCGAACATCGTTTTCTTGAGAAATCAAAGCTTCCAGCAAATCGGTTATTTCCACTTTTTTTTGTTTTTCTTTGCCAGCCAAAAAATAAGCCTGAAAAATTATTTCCTTCACTTGCCGGCTTAAAACCACGGGCAAATCATCGGCCATAGGCTGTAAAGCCAAGGTGTGGCTGATTTTGCTTTTCAGACCGGCCATGGGCGCGCCCAGGCGGGAAAAAATTATCTGGGTTTGATTGAAAGTAAACAAGGCCAGAAATAAATGAATTGGTTTAGTCAAAGCGCTTTCGTATTTAGCTGTAAGCTGCCAGGCCTTGGTGATCGCCTGCCTGGCCTCCTGGCTGAAATATTCGGCCACGTTGATTTTTTTACCTTTGGGCAATTCTCCGATCCCGGACCAGTTCAAGGACATGAAAATCTTTGCTTCCTCGCTAAATTTCTTTTTAGGTAAATGCTTGAATTTT
>MHIR01000067.1:12712-14012 GCA_001817615.1 Candidatus Buchananbacteria bacterium RIFCSPLOWO2_02_FULL_46_11b
CCAAAAATAATCAGCGATAATTTAACGCCGTTTTCTAAAAATTCAACGATTTTTTCCTGGGCCAGCCGGAAATTATCAATTTTTTTGCCCCAATAAAGCAATTCCTGGCCGGTCCAGCCGGCCAGTCCCCAGCCTTGGCAAGTAAAACATTCAGCTTTGCCCTTCAAACCCGTCCCCTGGCATTCGGGACAGGTTAAAAACTGCAATTGATTTTTTTCTTCAATATTTTTTTCCATTTTGTTTAACCAAACAGCGAAAGAAAATTAAGGACGATTTGAAAAATTATCAATAAGGGCAGGATAATCCAAGCCAAAAAAATCAAAAAAATCATGACTATCCAGACTAGAAGCAGAATCAGCCGGACCAGGCTTTGCGCCAGCCGGACAAAAAAGCTGATCAGCCGGCCTTCCCAGTCGTATTGGCCGTACATCGGGGTAAAGATATTTTTCAGCCAGACGCCGACGCCCAAAACTTCGGCCTGGTCCTTGATTTGGCCCAAGCAAAAAATCCCGGCTTTATAAAGCCCGGCCGTGTACCACCAAACCGGCCAATATAAAAAATCGCCGATTAAATTAAAGGCCACGTACTTCAGCGAATTGACGATGATATCTTTTGACATCTTGGGTATATTATACCACAAAACCAACGGGTTTGGAAATTGGCCGCTTATCTTATCTGGTCTGGTCTGGCCGCGCCTCCCCTCTCCCCCTGGCCGCACTCTGTTTTACTACGGGCAGGCTTATTTAAGGAGAGAAGAGGGACGCAACTAGGGAAAAGAGAGATAAAGGCAGTAGATAAAAAATAGTAAATAGTGAAAGATTAAGTTTTTAAACAACATAAATAAAAATAGTTCCCCTCCTCTCCCCTCCTTTCCAAGGAGGGGGTTGGGGGTGGTTAAGAAGGAGGGGATAGGGGTGGTTATAATTTAAGACAAAAAAGGAAATCAACCCCTCCTATCCTCCCCTCTTTGAGGAATGGCATTAAAACTTCTCCAAATACAAATGCTTTTTTAAAGTGTAAATCAGCTCTTCGTTCTGTTCCATCTGCTTTTTTCTTGATTCGCTGTCGTAAAGCCATTGCAGATAGTCCGGGTCAATCCGGTTGATTTCGGCGAATTTCTTGCCCTTGTATTTGCCGAATGAAATCATATCAAGCAAAATCGGGGTTTTGGTCAGTTCCCGCATTTTTTCCAAAACCTGCTCCTCGGTTTCCAAATTAAGCTTGGTTTTAACCAAATCCTTTAAATGCTCAAACAGCTTTTCTAAAATCATGATATCCCCCAGCGCGTCGTGGGCCGAAG
>MHIR01000068.1:0-201 GCA_001817615.1 Candidatus Buchananbacteria bacterium RIFCSPLOWO2_02_FULL_46_11b
TGGGTAAGCCGGAGTTTACGGCCGCCAAAAAAGAAACCGAAGAAAGATTAATTATTTTATCCGTGGCTGATCTCGGTTTTAAAGACGGCGCGAAAATCGAAGATATTTATAAGAGAGCCGAGGAACTCGGTTTGGAACTTTGTCCCGCCCAAACCGGTCCCCAGTTGCGATTGCAATACAAAGATCAGCCGATGGACGAGT
>MHIR01000068.1:274-7461 GCA_001817615.1 Candidatus Buchananbacteria bacterium RIFCSPLOWO2_02_FULL_46_11b
GGACGGGTCGCGGCTCCGCGCGTACCGCGGCAGGCCTGACGACTTCTGCCGTGGCGGCCACCGATTCGCTTTTGTCCCCGCAAGTAATTCTTAAATTTCTAATATTTTATTACTTTTATACCCTTAATTATCCTTATACTCTTATCCCTTAAAACCGGCCTTTTATTTTTTCCTTCCTTCTGTTAAAATATAATAAGATAGTAAACTGATATGTCCGCGGCCACGGCTTCGGACGGTCTGCCCCCCTCCTTTTTTTTAAATTGAATCTTCCTGTTTTGACTTATTTGACAGCAAACCCAAAAAGACTTAAGCTAATCCTTGTCAACTTAAAACCCAAAAATCCTGGAACTGGAAAAATGAGGAGAAGTAAATGAAAGTTAAGGCAAGATCTTTATTATGTTTATTGGCGGCTGGGCTGATTTTGGCGCCGGCCGGCTGGGCGTCAACCCCGCGGGCCCAGACCTTGCTGACCAACGGCAAGTATCTGCCCAAAAGCCATCATCGGCCATTGCCCGAAAAAACGGTGGTTATGGAATTGTCGCCAAATTCAAACAGGGAAGTAACTCTAAAAGTCGGCCAGAGCGTCAAAGACGTCTATTGGGTGACCGATGAGCTTAACCCCAGGCGCTACAAAATAGCCATTTACGAAAAAAGAAGCGACGGCTGGACCGTTGTCGTCTTTAAGGAAAAAGGCTGGCTTAATCGGCTTTTTAAGCGCCAAACCGGCCCATATTTGATCAATGAGGACTCATTAGGCTTGATGGCGGGCTATTTTGACATCAGCCACCAGCGCGGCCGCTAAAGCCTCCCCGCCGAACGAAAGGAAAAAACATGAAAAACAGAAAATTCTTTGCCACGGTTCTTTTCAGCCTGCTAATCTCGGCGTTATTTTTCAACCTTCGGCCGGTCCAAGCCGATTCGTCTTTTACCCTGAATTTGTCGGTCAAAGACGGAATAATGACGGCCGCCGCCGGCGCCCGGACGGCTGATGGCAAAACCGAGGTGAAAAATACCTACGATTCCGGACAATACGTCCTTTTGATTGAAGAAAAAACTGGCGACGGCAACCGCAAAGCCTGCTTTGTCAAAAAAGACGAGAAAGACAAAGCCCACTGCCAGACTAAAGGCTACTTAATTGACCAGGCAACCTACCGCCGGCTGGCAGAATATTTCCCCGTCGTATTTTAACCGGTCATTTTGACGGTCAAGCCCCCGCATTTTTAACGGGGGCTTTTTTATATACCACACCCTCTCTTCCGCTTTTGGCGGAGGAGAGGAAGTCGGCTTTTTCTTGTAAAAAAACGGCATTCACGGTATAATGCAACCATGGAGATAAAACAAAAAACCAAAATCCGGCTGCGGCTTTTTTTGCTTTTTGCGTTTTTTCTGGCCGCTTCCAACGCTCTGACCGCCTACATCCAATCTTCATATTTAAGCCAGTTTTTCGGACAAAAATATGTCGGCTGGATTTTTATTTTTGCCTATTTCCTGACTCTTTTGGCGATTAACAATTTCACCAGCCTGATTAATAAACTGAAAATTTTTAAAGCCAGTTTTTTAATCATCAGCGGCTTAACAATCTGTTTGTTTGCCTTGGCGTTTGCCAGCCAGCCTTTGATTATTTTGCCGTTTTTTTTACTTTATATCGTTTTGCTTAATTTAGTCTGGATCGCTTTTGATATTTACGTTGAGTATTTTTCCCGCGATGAAATTACCGGCCGCGTCCGCGGGCTTTATTTAACCAGCTGCCATCTCGCCTGGCTGGGCTCGCCGATCACTTCGGGCTGGATTTTACAAACTTTTGATTATCGGTTTTTATTTTTAATCTCCGGCTTTTTGGCTTTTTTTGTCTGCCTAAGTTTTTTCCGATTCAATAAATTGTCCTTTGACCATTTCACCAGCCTGAATTTGCCGCTGGCCCTGAAAAAAATCGCCCAAAACCCGCCGCTTAAAGCCATTTTTGCCATTACTTTTTTGCTTCAGAGTTTTTACTGCGTCATGGTGGTTTATCTGCCGATTTATCTGCACCAATACCTCGGCTTCAGCTGGCAGCAAATCGGCGTCATTTTTACGGCCATGCTTTTGAATTTCGTGCTTTTGACCTATCCGGCCGGCTGGCTGGCGGACAAATATCTGGGGGAAAAAGAAATGCTGACTATTGGCTTTTTAATCATGGGCCTGGCGACTTTAAGCATTGGCCTGATAAAAACCTCAAATTTCGGCATCTGGCTGATCACCATATTTTTAACCCGGCTCGGCGCCAGCCTGGTTGATATTTTAAAAGACAGCTACTTTTTCAAGCACGTGGACGCTCATGACGCCCAGATCATCAATTTATTCAGAAATACCACGTCTTTGGCTTATATTTTTACGCCGCTTTTGGCCACGATTGTTTTGTCCTTTTTCGGCTACCAATACATCTTTATCATTACCGGCCTTTTGATTTTCTCCGGCCTCTATTTCTCTTTGACGCTCAAGGATACAAGATAATTTTGATAAGAATTAATCGCACGATTGCCGGGCTTTTTTTATTTAATAAACGCAAGTAAATTAAAAGCCTGCCTTCGCTCCTTGACTCTCTTTAACAAATTTGAGACCGCTCGGGGCTTCGGCGAAACAAGCGAGTTAACAGTAAATTAAAAGTAAATTAATAGCCGCTTTAATTTACTATTAATTTACTCGCAATTTACTTTTATTTTTTTGACAACTCCCGCCCGGCATGTTATATTGTATTTTTCCGCGTTAAAAGGACGCCATTGGGGCATCCGGGCGCGGAAAGCAACGCATAGGAGCGAGATGCGTATGGTAAAAGTTGTTGCAATCACGAGCACGAGCGGGAAAAGGGCCGTCATGTACCGCACTAAAGACGGCGCGGGGAAAGAAATGACTTTCTTGATCGGTGATGTTTTTCAGGCCGACAAGACGTCAGTGGCAGTTGATCCGGCCATTACCAAAAGGGCGCTGAACCCAAAGGATTGGGCGGATCTCCCGACTTTCTGCCAAAATTTCGGCCTGGCTTTGGCGCCGAATAAATTTCCCGACGCCAAAAAGATGCTGGAAACAACGGTTCAGCTCTTCCATGCGCGAGAAGAGCGCACTCGTGAATCCGCGTGTCCGGACGAATCCTCCCTGGTTTTAACCGAGGCTTAGCCGGCACGGCAACAACACCAAAAAGCGCCGGTTTTACTCCCTAGGTAGATCCGGCGCCATTTTTCTTAACAAAAATTGATATATAATGCTAAAATGCTTATAATTATTGAGTTTATAAGCAAAAAAATCGTTCATTGAAAAACCGAAAGGAGGTGATGAAAATGTTGATTATTTTTTACCCCCCCCTATGCGGTTATGATATAATAAATATATGCTCAAGGTTAAATTCAATTACAATATAAATAAAGACGCTTGGAGCTGGGTCGCGATCGCGAAAGACAAAAATCTTTGGGGTTTAAATTGGAAAAATGAAATTGCCTATATTCCAAAAGAACTTTTATCTAAAATTTTAAAATCCAGTTTTTCGCGGGCGGTAAAAATTACTGAAAATTATATAGAAAATAATCCTAAAAGAACATATAAAGAAATACTTATAAAAAGCGAGATTGATTCTCTTAAAAAAACATGGGGAACTATTGAAGAGAAATATTTTAAAATACTTGCCGTGATTACACAAAAACCAATTTTTTCGGAAAATTTTGGCTGTTTTTTGACCACAGGATTTATGTGCCCCTATAATCAAAAGGATAACTGGTTTATGATTTCTGTGTGGCATAGCCTGCCGTTTTCAATTACCACTATTTGCCACGAAATCATGCACCTTCAATTTTTGCATGATTACAAAAATTACTTAGAAAAGAAGGGGTTAAAAAATAATCAAATTGAGGATTTAAAAGAATCTCTAACCTTTTTATTAAATGAACCGGAATTTGAGGAAATAATTTTGTCAGAAGATATTGGATATCCGGAGCATATAAAATTGAGAAAAAAACTAAAAAGTATTTGGTTAAAGGATAAAAACTTTCAAAATTTAATTGATAGAGCGATTTTAGCAATAAAAAAATCTTATTCCCAACCAAGGAACGAGCCGGCTTTTATTAAAAAAGAAAAAAAGAAAAAGGCAAAAGAGGGCAAAAGAAGCGGAGAGAAGAAGTGAGAAGAAGGCAAAAGACGGCAAAAGAGGTGGAAGAGGGCGGAAGAAGATGACATCTCTTAGCTGCCTTCTGTCGCCTTCTATCCGCCATCTATTGCCTTATTTTACCCTCTTAATTGCCTTCTTTTTACTTTTCTTGACAATCTTTGGGAATTACGCTAAGATATTATTATTGACAAGTTAAAAAATAAACTGCTATAATAAATCAAGCAAAAGAGCTAAAATTTGTTATATTTTAAATGAAATTCTGGGCCCAGGCCCGTTTGCCCGGCGCCAAGAATTTTATTTTTTACCCCCAAAATGGCAAAAAACCAAGAATCTATCCCCAGCAAGGACTTCATTGAAGTCAACGGCGAGGTGGCCGAGCTGCTGCCCGCGGCTAATTTCCGGGTCAAGCTGGAAAACGGCCACGAAATCCTGGCCCATTTGTCCGGCAAAATGCGGATGTTTCGCATCCGGCTTTTGCCCGGCGACCGCGTTAAAGTCCAAATGACGCCCTATGATTTAACCAAGGGCCGGATCATCTATCGCTATTAATAAGAAGGGATAAGAAGGCTTGAGACGGCTTAAGAGGGTTAGAAGGCGGGAAGGTAAAGAAGGCTTGAGAAGGCAAAGAGGTTTAAGAGGGGGGATCCTCTTAAGCCCTCTTGATTTTTCTGCCCTCTTGCCCTCTCAAGCTTTCTGACGGCCCCCTTAACCCCTCTAGAAACAATTATTAAATCGGTCTAAAATTATGAAAGTCAGAGCTTCAGTCAAAAAAATCTGCAAGGACTGCAAAGTCATCCGCCGCAAAAAGCGGGTGAGAATAATTTGTAAAAACCCCAAGCATCATCAGCGCCAGGGTTAATTATTATAATTATGGCCAGAATCGCCGGCATTACCTTGCCTAAAGAAAAAAGAGCGGAAATCGGGCTTACCTATATTTTTGGCATTGGCCGGGTGCTGGCCAATAAAATTTTAAAGGAAGCCAAAGTTGATCCCAATATCCGGGTCAAGGATTTAAAAGACGAGGAGGCCAACCGCTTAAGGGAAATCATTGAAAAAAAATATAAAGTTGAAGGCGAATTGAAGCGCGAAATTTTATTGAATATCAAGCGGCTGAAAGAAATTGACAGCTACCGCGGCTCCCGCCACGCCAAGCATCTGCCGGCCCGGGGCCAGCGCACCAAAACCAATACGCGCACGGTGCGCGGCAATGTCAGAAAAACCATGGGTTCGGGCCGCAAGCCGAGCGGCCAAAAGACTTAATCGCCGTTAATTATGACAAAAGATCAAAAAATCCAGGCCCCCCAAGAAACCGAAGCCAAAGCGGAAGCCGAAGTGAATAAAACCGAGCCGGAAAACGCGGCGGCCAAAGGCCAAGAGGCAAAAGTCCGGGGCAAAAAAAAAGTCAAACGGCAGGTGGCCACCGGCCGGGTTTATATTAAAGCCACTTACAACAATACAATCATTACTTTTACCGATGCCGCGGGCGGCGCCCTGGCCCAATGTTCGGCCGGGCAGCTGGGCTTTAAAGGCCCGAAAAAATCAACCCCGTACGCGGCCGGCCTGATTGTGGCCAAAGCGGCGGAAAAAATCAGGCCTTACGGCTTAAAAGAAGTTAATGCCTTTATTCATGGCGTCGGCGGCGGCCGCGAAGCGGCCATCAGAGCTTTGAACGCCAACGGCATCAATGTTTTGGGCATTAAAGACATCACCCCGATTCCCCATAACGGCTGCCGGCCCAAAAAGCCCCGCCGCGTCTAAAAAATAGCCTTAATTAATACTTGTGAGCAAAAACCTTAGTCCAAAATGCAAACAATGCCGCCGCGAAGGCGCCAAGCTTTTTCTGAAAGGAGACCGGTGCTTTTCGGCTAAATGCGCGATTATTAAAAAGAATTATCCGCCGGGCATGCATGGCGCCAAGCGCCAAAGCCGCCCGACCGAATTCGGCTTGCAGCTGCGGGAAAAACAGAAAGCGAAAAAGGTTTACGGCATTTTAGAGCGGCAATTCCGCAATTATTTTGACAAAGCCCGGCGCCAAAAAGGCGATACCGGCGAAATTATGCGCCAGCTTTTGGAATTGCGGTTTGACAACGCCGTTTTTAAAAGCGGCCTTAGCCAATCGCGCCGCCAGGCCCGGCAGCTGATCAACCACGGCCAATTTTTAGTCAACCGCAAGAAAGTCAATATCGCTTCCTATCAGCTCAAACCCAAAGACGAGATTTCCATCAAGCCCCAAAAAGCCGGCCATAAAATTTTTACCGACCTGGAAAAAAAGCTGGAGAAAAAACAAATGCCCGGCTGGCTGAAATTTGATTTGAAAAATCAGACGATTAAAATTTTAAATAGACCCGCGGGCGGCGAGATGGAACAAACCTATAATCCCCGCCTGATCGTTGAATTTTATTCAAAATAAAGGGTATTAACCGCGGAGCAAGCTCTCCGCCCACACATCTCGCAGCAAGCTGCGGGGTATTCACCCCTTTTTGGCTCCTCGGCTCGGAAACAAATCTCGCCTGCTGGCGGATTTATTTCACTCGCCTGCGTCGCCAAATAAAAACCGGCTTTGGCCCAAAACGCGGCCAAAGCGGGCGATAAAATTATGGAAAATATACCTTTGCCTTCCAAAATTGAAATTCAACCGGCCAAAAAAGAGAACGAGGCGACCGTCAGCCTCCAGCCTTGCCATCCCGGCTTTGGGACGACTTTGGGCAACGCTTTGCGCCGGGTTTTGATTTCTTCCCTGCCGGGCGCGGCCGTAATCGCTTTTAAAATCAAGGGTGCCAGCCACGAATTTTCCACCCGGCCGCACGTCAAAGAAGATTTGGTGGAAATATCTTTGAATCTAAAGCAGCTGCGCTTGAAAGTTTTTTCCGCCGAGCCCGTCAGATTGGAGCTTAAAGCCAAGGGCGAAAAAAAGGTGACGGCCAAAGACATTAAGGCCTCAAGCGACGTGGAAATCATCAATCCCGACCTGTTAATCGCCACTCTGACTGACAAAAACGCCGAGCTGGAGATGGAAATGATTGTCAATCAAGGCCGGGGCTACGTGCCGACCGAG
>MHIR01000068.1:7478-11700 GCA_001817615.1 Candidatus Buchananbacteria bacterium RIFCSPLOWO2_02_FULL_46_11b
TTTGGAAACCGACATGATTATGATTGATTCAATTTATACGCCGGTCAAAAACGTCGGCATTAAAATTGAAAATGTCCGCGTCGGCCAAATGACCAACTATGAAAATTTGCTTTTGTCAATTGAAACCGACGGCACGATCAGCCCGCAGGACGCTTTAAACCAGTCGACGCAAGTTCTGCTTGACCACTTTAATTTTATCAGCGCCAATCTGCCCGAGCCGGAAGAAACCAAAAAACAGAAAAAAACCGAAAAAGCCAAAGAAGAAGCCGGACTGGGGGAAGCAGCCGAAGCCCCAGGCAAAGCTGGCGGAGAAGAAAAGGTTGAAAAAAAGCGCGGCCGCAAAAAGAAAGCCGAAAAGTAATTTTAAACTGCTGCATAATCCAAAGTATCTGCGTAAATCTATGGGATTCCGCGTTTATCTGCGTTATTCCGCTTCTACCATATTAAATTAAGTCAAGCATGAAATCATTGTAAGCCTATTAAAAATAATTACCCAGCAATCTTGATTTATGAGACACCGCGTCAAAGGAAAAATTCTAGACCGAAAAGCCGGACCCCGCAAGGCGCTTTTAAGGAACTTGGCGACCAGTCTTATTATTTATGAAAAAATAAAAACTACCAAAGCCAAGGCCAAGGCCCTTAGGCCGATCGTGGAAAAATTAATCACGGTCGCCAAAGCCAATGACTTGACGGCCCGCCGGAAACTGCTTTCCGTTTTATTCCACCCCAAAGCCGTGAAAAAATCCCTGGAAGTCCTCGGTCCCCGATATCAAGCAAGAAAAGGCGGTTATCTGCGGATTATTAATTTAGGCCGCCGCCAAGGCGATGGCGCCGAAATTTGCCAAATTGAATTTGTTTAAACCAGCTTATGCCAGCAAAAACTTCAAAAAAATCAACTTCCAAAGTCGCTCCGATCCAAGCTGTCCATAAACTTGACGCCACCGACCAAATCTTGGGCCGGCTGGCTTGCCGCGCCGTTTTACTCTTAACCGGCAAAGACCGGCCTGATTTCCAATACCATATAGACGCGAAAAGCTCGGTTTTAATCACCAACGCCGCGAAAGTAAAAATCACCGGCAAAAAGCTTTTGCAAAAAGAATATTATCATTATTCCGGCTATCCGGGCGGCCTGAAGGCCAGAAAAATGTCGGCGGTCTTCGCCAAAAATCCGGCCGAGGTTTTGAAACTGACGGTCTGGAACATGCTGCCGAAAAATAAATTGCGCGCCCAGATGATTAAACGGTTAAAAATCAGCAATTAATATGCCCCGAACCAAAAAAATTGAGAATAAAATTGAAAAGAAAGCGGAAAAGGTTGAAAAGAAAGCGGACGAGAAGATTGAAGAAAAAGACGCGGAAAAAAAGCGGGTGCGCCATTCTTACCTTTATGCCGTCGGCCGGCGCAAAAAATCCGTCGCCCGGGTCCGGCTTTATAAAAAAGGCGAAGGCAAAATTACGGTTAACGGCAAAGAAATGGAGAAATATTTTCCCTCACTTGAATCCCACCAGCAAATCAGACAGCCACTGGAAGCCGTCGGCAAACTCAAAGATTTTGATTTTTCCGTCAAAGTGGCCGGCGGGGGCATCCAGGGCCAAGCTATCGCCATTCGTCATGGCATTGCCCGGACTTTAGTCATATTTGATAAAGATATCCGCGCCACGCTCAAGCCTTTCGGCTATCTGACGCGCGATCCCCGGCGCAAAGAAAGAAAGAAACCGGGCCTTAAACGCGCCCGACGCGGTCCGCAGTGGGCGAAACGTTAAAATCCTCAATTCGTTTAGATATCAGCCGCTCCCGGTAAACCCGGGGGTGGTTTTTATTAAAAATGCGGAATTTTTAATTTTCAATTTTAAATTTTTAATAAATATCTAATTTCTAATTTTTAAACGCTATTTACCGAACAATTAAAAATTTGAAATTAATAATTAAAAATTGATTAAAAATTATAAAATTGAAAATTTAAAATTTTTACCTCCCACATCCTAACTCCTTGCAAATACCTGACTTTGACACAATACCCAATTTATGGCAAAATTAAATCATGAAAATTAAACCAAATCCTATGAGTCTTCAAACCCAGCTGCCTTATTGGCTGTTTTTAAGCGCCATTATCGTTGCGATTATCAATAACCTCTTGAATTGGATTTTAAAAACCGAAAGCGGGATTTTTCGCTACCCTGCAACTTATTTATTCCTGGCGTTTTTTCTTTTAGTCATTTTTGATATTATTTACTACGCCATTAAAAAAAAGCCGGCGGATTTGTGGCGGCTGGGCTGGCTGGGAATTATCGGCATTTTTGGCTTTTTTAACCCCGGGCTTTATGCCTTCTTCGGCTTCTTTGGTTTTTTCGGTTTAAAAATAGGTAAAAAATAATCATTTAACGATCTTGAATTAAAAACTATGAAAGCAAGCTATCTGATTATTCCTTTAATCACCCTGGCCGTGGCTTTAATCGGCACGGCTTTGACGAATCTGGGCCTGGCTTGGTATCAAACTATCAATTTACCGGCCTGGACGCCCAGCGGCCGGATTATCGGCCTGGTCTGGACGGCAATTTTTATTTTAACCGCCTGGTCGGCCCTGATTTTTTACAACAAAGCCCCGAATTACCGCGCCCTGATTTTGGGCGCCGTTGTTTTTTTGATCAATGCCGGCCTAAATATTTTATGGAGCTACTTGTTTTTCCGCCAGCATCTTATTTACGAAGCAATGTTTGAAGCCGCCGGTCTGGGCGCTTCAGTCTTGATTTTAATCGTCTTGGTTTGGCCGGCGTCAAAATTCGCCGCCATTCTGCTTTTGCCTTATGCCGGCTGGACGGGATTTGCGGCTTATTTGAATTATCAGATTTGGCTTTTGAATAAATAAGGTAAAAGTAAATTAAAAGTAAATTATGAGTGAATTAATAGTGAATTAAAGCTGCTATTAATTTACTCCTAATTTGAATATGAAAAAAATTTTAACTCTCGCTTTTGTCACCAGCCTGATTTTGACCGGCTGCGCCAAATCGACGCCGACTGACACCAATCAGCCGGCAGCCAACGCCAATACCGGCCTGGCCAATCCCGCTTCGGTTTTTTGCCAGGATCACGGCGGCCGGCTGAAAATTAAGACCGAGGAATCCGGCTTGCCTCGCCGAAGCGCCGACTTGTCCGCCGAAACTCAAATAGTAAAGGCGGAAGGCGCGGAGGCGGGGCAATTCGGACTTTGTATTTTTAACGATGACACTCGCTGTGAAGAGTGGGCTTATTTCCGCGGCGACTGCCAGCCCGGCAAGAATATCATTGTTTTTAATCCCAGAAAAGACGAAGAAATCACTTTGCCTTTTACGATAAAAGGCCAGGCGCGGGTATTTGAAAATACTTTAAACTACCGATTGAAAGACAGCGCCGGCAAAATCCTGGCCGCCGGGATCATAAACGCTCAAAGTCCGGACATGGGGCAATTCGGCGACTTTTCCTTGGGAATTTCTGACCTTTATCAAAAGCCGACTGATAATAACGTAATTTTGGAAGTTTTTGACTATTCGGCCAAAGACGGTTCGGTTATTGATCTAAACACCATCCCGCTCAAATTAACCCTGCCGGAAACCACGACTTTAAAAATCTTTTTCAATAATGACAAGCTTGATCCCGAAATTTCCTGTATTAAAGTTTTTCCGGTGACCAGAATTATCGCCAAAACTCCGACCGTGGGCCAGGCCGCCCTGGAATTGCTTTTGACCGGCACCAGCCCCGAAGAATATGAAAGCGGCTACCGCACCAGCCTCAATTCCGGCGTCAAACTAAACAGCTTAAAGATTGAAAATGGCATTGCCACGGCCGATTTTAATGAAACGCTTCAATTCCAAGTCGGCGGCTCCTGCCGCGTGGGCGCCATCTCGGCCCAGATTAGGGAAACTTTAAAGCAATTTCCCACGGTCAAGGATGTGGTAATTTCCATTGATGGGAGAAGCGAGGATGTTTTGCAGCCGTAGTTGAACCAGTGAGATTTTATTAAAAAAACACGCTTTTTTGACCTTTTTGCTGGTTTTTTATTGTTGCTATTGACAACAAACTGGTTATATGCTAAGGTTAAAATAACAATTAAAGAAGCCTAAACCATTAGATTATTCTGATGGCATGGTTTAAAAAACTCGCAAAAGCCCAAAGACGGTCATCCGTCTGGTTATGCTTTTGCGAGTCAGCAGCCGAAAGGTTGCTGGGCGCCAGCAATGGTGCCATA
>MHIR01000068.1:11734-12687 GCA_001817615.1 Candidatus Buchananbacteria bacterium RIFCSPLOWO2_02_FULL_46_11b
TATGGCTTGTCAAAAAATGATAGCAGTAACCAGTTTAAATAATGCTTAGACAAGAAAATTTAAAGATAAAAATTACATATTTGAGATATCTATTAAGAAACTAAGCGACTTAACGAAAAATTATGAGTAAAAAATTATTATTCCTTGCATGCGCCGCGGCTTTAGCCGTAGTTTTAACAGGTTGCGAGATAAAAGGAGCTAACATCTACCAAATCTCTTTTAATGCCGTTGCCAGCGCCAAGCCTGATGCCGCTATTGATTCAAATGGCGATCTTCACGCTGTCTACGACAGAGACGGAAGCGTCTATTATAAAAAGAACCGGGGAATAGAACAACTGGCCGCCGCCGGCACGGACGCTTCCGTTGCCGTCGGTTCAGACAATATCCCGCAAGTGGTTTATTTGGACAGCGGCAGTGTTAAATTTACGAAACTAAACGGCGCCTGGACCGCCCCGGAGACGTTGGGAGCAGGCGACTGGGCCACCATTGACGTGGACTCGTTAAACAACGCCTATGTGGCTTTTTCCGCTCTTGGCACGGACGGCCGCAGCGATATTATTTATGCCACTAATGCTTCCGGCGGCTTTGTTTCCGCTCTTGTCTTGGACGGCAAGTTTGACGTTGTAAATGATCTGGATGATCAAGGTTTGCCTTATACTTACACCACTAATTATTCTTATATCAAGCCGGTCATTAAATTAAATTCAAATGATAATTATTATATTGCCTACATTAATACCTCCGACGACGGAGAAGATATTGGAATCAAATCCAACTTGGCCAGCGCTGATTTTACAAGCGGAACCGGAGGAGACTTTTCCAAAAATGCCCTGGTTTTGGATTCTTCAGGCAACGCGCTTAT
Source organism: Candidatus Buchananbacteria bacterium RIFCSPLOWO2_02_FULL_46_11b (assembly GCA_001817615.1). Lineage (GTDB taxonomy): Bacteria > Patescibacteriota > Patescibacteriia > Buchananbacterales > UBA6539 > 02-FULL-45-11b. The sequence continues at coordinate 12,597 of MHIR01000068.1, forward strand.
TGTCGCCGGCGACAAGACAAGTAGCAGTATAACGCGCATCATGATAGACTATGCCAATACTAATGGCGGGATTAGTACGGTCGGCACTGTT
>MHIR01000068.1:12720-14742 GCA_001817615.1 Candidatus Buchananbacteria bacterium RIFCSPLOWO2_02_FULL_46_11b
GCCGTTATTGTCGCAAACGAAGCTAATGAAGAAGTCGTGGCTTCCAATTCCGTAAGTGGCATTAAATCTTTCGCAAAAAATGCCGATAGCGGGTTTAATTTGGTGGATAGCGGAAATGAATATATTGATAGTTCAAATCCGGTTGTGATTTTAGGCGCAGGCAGCTTTTACGTTTATTACGAAAAATCAGGCAATATCTGGCTGGCCACTGACCAATCAATTGCCGACAGCAACCCGCCGGTGGTTTCCGGCGTGATTGAAGGCGGACTTTATAACACCTCAAAAACCATTACTTTTACCGATGATGAATCGGTCCCGACCGCCACTTTGGACGGCGCGGCTTTTGCTTCCGGCGACACGGCAAGCGCCGGCGGCGCCCATATTTTAGTTGTTACCGACGGCACGAATTCCGCGACCGTCAATTTCACGATTGACACCGTGGCCCCGGTTATCACCGGCGTTTCCGACGGCTCAACTTACACTTCCGCCATTGCCGGCATTGATTTTTCCGACGGCGCGGGTTCTGGCATTGCGACGGCCACTTTAAACGGCGGCGCTTTTGCTTCCGGCGCCGGCGTTTCAACCAATGGCGCTTATACTTTAATTGTCACGGATAACGCCGGCAATGCCGCGACTGTCGCGTTTACCATTGATATTCCCGTTCCCGTGACTCCTCCTACTCCTTCTACCGGCGGCGGGAGCGGCGGCGGCGGGGGGCCAGCGCCAACCATCCCGAGTGCGACTTCAATTTCCATTAATACCGGCGCGGCGCAGACGGAAACCGCGAACGTCACTTTAACCTTGGGAGCAACTAATGCCTCAACCATGCTGATTTCCAATAAACCAGATTTTTCCGACGCGACCGCGTGGCTGACTTATGCCGCCACGAAAGCCTGGACTTTGACCTCCGGCGCCGGCGTCAAGACAGTTTATGTTAAATTCCGCAGCTCGAACGGCGGCGAATCAGCGGCGATAAATGACACGATTTTATTTACGGCTGGCGCCAGCACAACCCTGACTCCCAAAATTTTAGGCGCTGCCTATACTGATGTTACTGCCGAAGAACAAGCCTTAATTACCAAGATTGATAATAAATTAGTGCGCCGATTAGCTGGCCGGATACTTTTGCAAGTTCAACGTTTCGGCCAAGCCTGGTACCTTGATCCGCTTTCCTTAAAGAAATATTACCTAGCCGACGGTCAGCAAGCTTACCAAGCTTTACGCAAATTTGGTTTAGGTATTAGTAATGCTGATTTGGCAAAAATTCCGGTTGGATATGAATCTCGTTTTATCATGACCGATAGCGATAACGATGGTTTAGCTGATAAGCTAGAAGAAGCCCTGGGTACTAATCCGCTTATTGCCGATACCGATGGCGATGGTGTTAATGACGGTAATGAAGTTTTAAAACAGGGAACTAATCCGCTTGGCTCGGGTAAATTAATTACATTAAAAACTCTGGTTGACCGATTGAAAGGCCGGATTTTAATCCAAGTCGAATCACGCGGCGAAGCTTGGTATGTTAATCCGGTTGACGGCAAACGTTATTATATGAATAACGGCGAAGCCGCCTACCAGATTATGCGGTTTTTAAGTCTCGGAATTACTGACAGCGATATTCATAAAATACCAGTTGGCAGTTTCTAAATTTGCAATCGCCAAAATAACAAAAGGCCGGCTAAATTTGCCGGTTTTTTGTTAATACCATGCCTTTCCCTATCCCCATTCAGGGAGAGAAATAGAGAGAGAAGGAGGTGCAATAAAATAAATAATTTGGCTCTAGTGGAAATCGCTTTGTACCCGGATTCCTAAAATCCAAACAATCAGATAGAAAATACAGGGCGGTCAATGAATCGACCCTGTATTTTTATACACACCTCATCTCCCCCTGACTACAGAAAAGAGAAACAAAGGCAATAGCTAAAAAATAATAAATAATGAAAGATCGAATTTTAGACTGTTGATTAATTAGCTATTTTAATAAATTTATTTAAACTTTTCACTGGATAAAACCCATATTTT
>MHIR01000068.1:14773-15699 GCA_001817615.1 Candidatus Buchananbacteria bacterium RIFCSPLOWO2_02_FULL_46_11b
AAATCTCTCAGCTTCTTTTCCCTTATTTTACTTTTTTCACCCTCTGACTTATGGAAAAGAGAAATGAAGGCAATAGCTAAAAAATAATAAATAGTGAAAGATTAGGTTTTTAAACAGCGCCGATAAAAATAGTTCCCCTCTCCTTGAATAAGGAGAGGGGACAGCCCGCCCGCAACGCCCGCCCACTTTCTACCTGATTACAAGATTAGAGCCGTAAAAATAGTAAAGTTATTTTTTAAAAATGAAAAAAATAGTTTTGATAGAAAGTAGGCGGGCGGGCGGGGCTGGAAGCCCTGCCTATTGTTATTAAAAACAATTAGATTAATCATTAAAAAAATTAACCATTAGGTGAGGCTTCCAGCCTCGCCCTTCCAGCCTTGCCCGTTATTCCAATCCAATAGGGCAGGGCTCACACCGCCGTCTTGACTTTTTTGAAAAAAAGGCGTAGAATAAATCATTAAGCTTATAGTGGGCTTAATTCACAATGCACATTCAAATATTCGCTATGGGAAGAAAGGAGACAAAGGCGATGAAAAATGCGGAAATTATCGACGCCGCCAAGACATATTTATTAACGCGCATTGAAAACGGCCTTTGTCTCGAGTTTCATCAACTCCGACATGGCCCGAGTCTTGCCTGGACAACGGCGTGCGTCGGCTCAACCCTGGCTGAATTTCAAGTCGTTTTGCCGGCAATGATCGAAGCACTTTTATCCCAGCAATGGGACAACGGCGGTTGGTCTTATAACCAAAACTTCGTATCGGCTGACGCGGATAGTACGCTTAGGGTAATACAGTTTCTAGGCAAGGCGGGATTTCATGATCAAAAAGTAATTGACCGGGCGGAAAGATTCGTGATTTCGCACCAGCAAGCTGATGGCGGCATTGCCACCTATCTGCCAAAAGCGCTGGCGACAATGGGATATT
>MHIR01000068.1:15917-16628 GCA_001817615.1 Candidatus Buchananbacteria bacterium RIFCSPLOWO2_02_FULL_46_11b
CTGGCGCTTCTTTTGAAGGCAAAATTTGGCAAAACCGACAAAGAACTGATGGCCAGATTGCTTAAACTGCAACTTGGCGACGGCAGTTTTTTATCCAGCCGTCAGTTTCGAATTCCTCGCCCAAACCAATTCCTTGATGATATCACCGAGCAAACGGAGGTGGTAGAGGATCGCGCCAGAATTTTTTCGACCGCGGCGGCTGTAGTGGCAATCTCCCGTCAAGAGGCGCTTCTGAATTGAAGCGCCTTATTATTTTTATTGCCTGCCAAGGCAATAAAAGCTATAATAACTTTATGGATTTAGATAAATTGCAAGACATCTTGAAGCCCTATCCCGCTTTCCGCCAAAAACAAGTTCAGGAGGCGGTTTTTTCGCGTTTATTGGCAGACTGGGAGCAGGCCAGCAACTTACCCAAGGATTTAAAAGAAATCCTGAAAAAAGAATTCCCCCTGGACATTAAAGCCGAAATCTTTGTTTCGCCGGACAAGAAAACCGTGAAGGCCGCGATTGAACTAGGGGACAAGCAAATTATTGAAACCGTGCTTTTGCGCCACGACGACGGCCGCAATACCGCCTGCGTTTCTTCCCAGGTCGGCTGCGCCTTAAACTGCGCTTTTTGCGCCACCGGCCAATTAGGCCTTGGCCGCGACTTGACGGCCGACGAAATCATCTCCCAGATTCTTTTTTTCAACCGCTATTTACGGCCGGAAA
>MHIR01000069.1 GCA_001817615.1 Candidatus Buchananbacteria bacterium RIFCSPLOWO2_02_FULL_46_11b
AACTTATTAATCATGGTTTTGAAAGTTTAACCGGTAAGGATGGAAAGTGGATTCAAGCCAGGACAAAAGGACCTGGCCATGGATCGAAAAGCCGTGCTTTTTATGCCAGAACTGGTCTTGTTAAAAAGATTTTTGAAATAGCAAATTAATTTTTTAAAATAATTTGTTAAACCACCTAAATTTGCAGAAAGCGAAAATGAAATATCAAAATTCTTGGAAGAAATTTTGGCAAGAAAAAAATAAATTAGTGAATAAAAAAAATGAGCTAGATAAACTTGATTGGAGAATATATCAAGCGGAAATAGTCCCTAAAAATCTTTTTCCAGAAGAAGATAAAAGTGCTCAAGGCGAAGAAATAGTAACGGTAGCTGGGTTTAGTTATATAGGGTCAAAGTTTGAAAAATTTGTTATTGGTTTTACGATTCCAAGTATAACTGCCATGATGTTAAATATATCCCATCAATCATGGCTGGAGGCTGAAAATATTTTAGAACGGCATAAGCCCTTTAAACGTGGTACAAATACTGCATTATATATTCCGGAGGAAAAATTTAAAGATTTTTTTAATTCAATGGAAAAAAGAATGCAGAGTTATATTTTTGCTTGTTCTGCGATTGAACATTTTGCAAATATGTCGATCCCAGCTGATTATGAATATTTAAAAACAAATAAAGCAGGTGAGGGTTTTAAGGTTTATAAAAAAGTTGATATTGAGAGATACATTAGTTTAGATAAAAAATTATCTATTATTTTACCCTTGATATATAAGATAGAAAGTTTTGTTTCTGAGCCATTATGGCAGGAATATCTTCAACTTAAGAATGTTAGAGATAGTTTAATTCATTTTAAATCTAAAGATTTTCAGCCAGATGGTTGGCCAAAAGTCAAATCCGTATGGAACGATTTAGTGTTTGCTGTTAAAAGAAATAATCCGGCAATAATAAGTAAAAAAATCATCGGTTATTACCTGACAAATTCTAAGAATATTCCGCGTTGGTTTACAAAATGTCATTTTTAAAGTAACCCACATGTAATAAAATCCATTTTTTAAAATACCTTATTAAACCTCTAACCCAAAAAAAATTATGCAAAATTCTAATCAAGACGACAGGCGCCCTCAAAAGTACCAGGCCGTCTGCAGCGATTGCGGGAAAACTTGCGAAGTCCCGTTCAAACCGACCGGCGACCGGCCGATTTATTGTCAGGCCTGCTTTGAGAAGCGCGGCAAAATCGGCGGCGGCCGGGAAGACAAGAAAATGTATCAGGCCGTCTGCGCCAAATGCGGCAAAAAATGCGAAGTCCCGTTTCGGCCCAGCGGCGATAAGCCGGTTTATTGCAATGATTGCTTCGGCAAGCACGGCAACGCTCCGGCCAGAGAGAAGAACGCCGCGCCGGGCGGGAATCAGTTTGAAATCATCAATTCCAAGCTGGACCGGATTTTAGCGGCCTTGAATCAAGGCGGTTCGGTTTCGGCCGCGCCTAAGATTGCCGCGGCGGCCGAAAAAGTCAAGGGCAATCCGGTTAAGGCAAAGGCCGCGGTTAAAAAATCAGCTGTAAAAAAGAAGAAAAAATAAAATATTAAATAACGAAAAAAACCATGATTAAAAAATCATCTTTATTAATCATCGCGCTGCTGCTCTTGGCGGTTGGCGCCGGCTGCGCCCGGCCGGCCTCAGCGCCGGCGCCGAAATCAGACGCGGCGGCGGCAAGCGGCGGGGCGGTTGCCATTAAAGATTTTGCCTTTTTGCCGCCGGCGCTAACGGTTAAAACCGGCGCTACGGTTGTCTGGACCAACGGCGATTCGGCCTGGCATACGGTCAAATCGTCATTATTTGAGTCGCCGCGGCTGGCAAAAGGGCAGTCGTTCCAGTATATCTTTAATCAGGCCGGAACTTATAATTATATCTGCGGCCTCCACCCGTCAATGAGCGGCCAAATAATTGTTCAGCCATGAAAAATATCTCGGTCAAAAAAATAATACTAGATTTTTTGCTGACGCTCGGCATCATCTTGATTTTCGGGCTGATTGATTATTTCAGCCATCAGCTAAGCGCCGAATATGCCGTGCCGCCGCGCTATTTTCCCAATAAAATAATTTTTGGCACGATTATCGGCGCCATATCGTTTTGGCTGCTGGCAGGCGTCAAAAGACCATGGCTCAAAGCCTTGATTTTTTCCGTAATTATTGCCGCGCTTCTGCAGATTCGCTATTTTTTTGAAGGCTATCCCCTGGATTTTGTTATTTTGTTTTTGTTTATTCATTTTGTGATTTTATGGCTGGTTTCTTGGGGCGCGTTTAAATTTTTAAAATTAAATGATTGATAAAGGCGTGGAAATAAAAAGACATAAATTATGAGATTTTCCGAATACAATCCCATTCCTCAAGAAGAATCGGCCGAGGCGGCGCCGTACGATTATATTGCCGAGCGGCTTAAGGGGATGAAAAAAGGCGGCTATTTGCCGGAGGCGATTGAAAAGACCCGGCTTTATGAAGAGAAAAAACAGCAGCAAAGGGAAAACCGGTTAAAAAGAATCATCGCCCTGCTCGAGGCGGGCGCGAAGAAAGACTTGGCCGCCGAAGGGGGAAATTTCCGTTTCGGCTTTGAGCAGATAAACGAGCACACAAACCGGGCGATATCCGGCGAACCGATGCCGCTTGCCGATAATTTTTTGCCGGGGTACGCGATTTTTCTGGAGGATAAATCTAATCCGCGAAATTCTTTGGTCGTAATGGAACTGCTGCGGCCGGATATTGACCGGAAGGTTAAAATTGAAGATCTTGATTCCGAATACCGAATTTCGAGTTTTGCCGAGGATATCGGGGAAGCCGTTAAGCAATTAAAAGAACAGGGGTAAAGTCAGGGTTATAAATATACAGCCTATAATGAAAATCGGCCGTCGTTTGCGTGGCCGGTTTTTTTAATAACTGTTTAAGGTTTGAATTTAAAAACTTACACTTAAAAACTTAAAAACTTAAATTGACAAAGCGGCTGTATTCTGCTAACATTACCGCAAATGTGGTTCATTAACCGTTAAGGAGAAAAAACATGCCAGATTTGAAAATCAATGATATTGTAACTGTTGTTAACCCTGAATGGCGATTCACCGGCAAGCAAGGCCAAGTAGTGGAGATTGTTGAGGACGGCAACGAAGACGGGCCGATCGGCGTTCGTTTTCCCGAATACTATTCGCATCTTTTTGCCTATCCGGATAAACCGGATACGATCGTCCGCTTTCAAATAAGCGACTTGAAAAGAAATACAAGAGACGATCCGCAGGACATTAATTTACGTCAGCTAGGCGGCATCTTATTCGGTTCAAGCATGTGGCATACAATATACTGCCTTGGAAAACCGCTTATGATCGGCTTTACAGACTGCATGCACGAAGGATGTTCCGAAAAAGCGCTTGTCAGAATAATGGTAAATTGTTTTGGCACAGTATGTGAAGCCGATGTCTGTAAAGAACATTTTGAATATCACGGCAGAAATTGTGACGGCTTTCCTTTTAAAAAGCAAGCCGGAAGCAGCACTGCGGATACAAGCAAACTGGTTGATGCCATTATGAGCTGATTTGTCCTTTTAAGCGGATGAATTAGTAAGAGCCAAGAGGAAGATTTGCGCGATTATCCGTGAGTCATCCTCTTTTTTTAGGCCGGTAGGTTGGTAGGCCGGTAGGAGGTAGAATTAAATCCAACGGCCGTTATTTTTTTGGTATCATTTTTTATTGCCTATTATTTTACTCTAAACAAAATCAAATAGCCCTACTAACCTGCCACCCAACCTAAAAAAAGACCGCCAAAAAGACGGTCAAGGGGTTTTAGACTAAGGTAGATTCTACGGACAATCGCATTGATTTTTGTCCGCCGTAAGCTGTGAAACCAAGGGCGCGATGGTTATGGCCGACTGGATGATGGCCGTCATTAGTTCGGCTTTCACCGGATCGGTTTCCTGGGCCAGAGCTACCCGATTTTGTCCGCTGACTAAACGAATGTGCATGGCTTTTCCCTCCTTTATTTTTATTTTTCGGTTTTCCATACCGCCATTGTAGGCTTAAATCATAAAAAAATCAAGTGATTTTTAACATCATAAAAATAAAATCCTTGATTTTATTGGTTAAAAACTTTACAACTTTTAAAAATAGGCGTAAAATAAAGGCATTACCTATTTATCCACAGCTGGCTTCGGCCAGCCGCGGTTCTCAAGCGAGGTTTGTAAAAAATTAATTAATAATAAATAAACCCCGTTAAATAGGCGTGTCTTATGTTGGCGGCGTTAAAATTGCCATTTTATGGCTTATTTTACGCCCCGACTTCGCCAATAGCTTTATTTAACGGGGTAAACACAAAATTATGGCAAAAATGACCAAGTCGCAGACGATTGCCTCCTTGGCGGAATCCGCTGAGTTGAGCAAAAAAGACGTCGCCAATCTCTTGGACAAAATGGTGGAATTGGCCTACAAAGAGGTCAAAGGGAGCAGCGGCCAGTTTGTCGTGCCGGGAATCGGGAAATTAGTCAAAGTCAACCGCAAAGCCAGGATGGGCCGCAATCCGGCCACCGGCCAAGAGATCAAGATTCCGGCTAAAACCGTGGTCAAATTCCGCGTTGCCAAAGCCGCCAAAGAAGCAGTCTTATAATCTTAAAACTGCCAGTTTTAAAAGCCTGCCCCTTCGGCGGGCTTTTTTTATGGTTTTGGCGGCCGGTTAAGCCGCGGGTTTTCATTAAACAAGAATTTTTGCTATAATTAATCCGGGTAATGATTAATTTTTTGCCGATGGCGGGGAAGCTGAAAAATCAAATGAGAATTAAAACGGGAAGCTTGATATTTTTGAGCTTTGCCTTTTTTATTTTTTTAGCGCCCCGGCCGCTTTCGGCCGCCGAAAATAAGAGGGTGATTTTAAGCTATGACTTTTTTAACAGTTCGGCTTATAAAAATTCTCCCGTTCAATGGCAAATTTTTTATAATGAAGATGAAAATTTATATGATCACGATCAGGGGCTGTTTTTAAAAAGTGACGGCGATTTATATTTGGTTTACCCCGTTTCTTTTGATTACGGGGATTATGATCGTTTGAATTTGACGTTATTTTCCAGCCAGCCTCTGGAAATAAAAATTATTCCCGATGTCACGACGACCGGCTATACGAACTACGAACTGGCCGAAAACATATCAGCCGGAGATTTGCCCCAAAAAATTTCAACTTCTTTAAGATTAAAATTTTTTAAAAAACCGGTTGAGAATATCGGTCTTCGTCTTATTTCCAAAAAACCGGCCGATATCGTTTTTCAGGAAATAAGTTTGGAAAAAATGAGCCGCCTTGAAATTTTAGCTCAAGGGGCAAAAGATTATTTCCGGATTGCTCCCCATGATTCTTTTACGGTCAATTTATTTCCCACGCCGAGAATTTGGGGCCGCTCGGCCCTGGTTTATTGGCTGCCGTTTTTATTTTTTGCCATGTATTTATTTTTTTATTCTTTTAAATGGCGCCGGGCCGCGGCGATTTTTTTATTGGCCGTCTGGCTGATAATTGATTTTAGAATGACCGCCGAGTTTTTTTATAATCAGTGGGTTGATTATCAGTCTTTTGTCAAACCGCCGGCGGCGGAAAAAAGTTTGCGCAATTACGGCGATTTTTATCAGTTTGCCGATTGGCTGAAAGAAACAATCAGCGGCGAAACGGCGGAAATAAATTATTACGGCAGCGAAGTGTCTCATTACCCCAGGCTTTTGCAGTATTTAGCTTATCCGCTCAAGGTTAATCACGAAGGCAATAATTCAAAAATTTTTGTTTTTTATAAACAATCGGATATCGGCTTTGATCCCGCGGGAAAAAAGATTTATAAAAACGGCCAGCCCTTAACCGGCGAGGGAGAAATTATTGCGGCCTACCCCGATAATTATAATTCATTTATTTTTCAAGAAAAATGATTTTAATCTGGTTAAAATTAATTTTCGCGATTTTAATTATTTGGCCCCGAGGGTATGTTTTGGTTTATGTCATTGACCGCAGCAAGAGCTTCAGCTTCGGGTTTAAATGTTTTGCCGGCTGGCTTTTCGGCCTGGCCGCCTTTACCCTGGATCTTTTTGCCGTCAATGTCAATTTCGGCGTCAAATTCGCGCCGTGGCTTTTTATCGCTTTGGCGCTGGGCCAGATTATCGGCTTGCAGTTCGTTATTTTTTTGTTTGAAAGAAAAATTCTGCTGCCAGATTTCAAGAAGTTTCCGCCTTTTTTTAAAAAGCAATGGCTTGATTTTTCCGGCTGGCCGAAAGGGCAGAAGCTGGCCTGGGCCGGGCTGGTTTTATTTTTAACCTTTAAAATTTTAATGAGCGTCTGGCAGGCGGCCAATATCCCGACTTATGATTTTGACGGCTGGAACAATTGGAATTTGCGGGCCAAGGTGATTTTTGAAGAAAAAACCATTCCTTTGGATAAAACCAGCCCTTTTTATCTGGGCGGGGGATTAAAAAGCTATCCGCTAAACGACGGCCTGTTTAAAGTCTGGCTGGCTTACGCCGCCGGCCGGTTTGACGATTCTTTTGTCAATCAGGCCAGTGTTTTTTATTACCTCCTGCTTTTGCTGATTTTTTATTTTTCTTTGCCTAAGCGCTTAAATCGTTTATGGAGGCTTTTGGCGCTTTATGCTTTGTCCAGTCTGCCTTTTTTATATTTTCATTCCCAGGCGCCTTACGCGGACCTGCTTTTTTCTGCTTTTTTGTTTTTAGCCGTTGGCTGTATTTTTCATTTTCTTGACGGCCGGGGCAATTCCTTTTTTTATATTTCCGGCATTGCCTTGGCTTTTGCCGTTTGGACGAAAAATGAAGGCTTGGCGGTTGTTTTTCCGGTTCTGGCCGTTGAGACATTAATTTTTCTTTTGCTAAAATGGCGCAATGTTTTCAATCTTTTCATTTATTGGTTTTTTGCCGTTTTAACGGCCTTGCCCTGGGTTAGTTTCAAAATCATGAATAAAATTGATATTCTAAGCGGCGATTCAAGTTCTTTTAATTTTGTTTTTAATCAAGCCTATCTTGGCGAAATGTTTTCTTCCGTATTTTTGCGCAGCCATTTCAATCTTTTGTGGCTTTTGGTTTTTTTCATTATTATTTTTCAATTAAGGCTGATAAAAAAGGACAAGGCCTTGGGTTATTTAGCTTTGAATCTGGCTTTATTTTTTGGGCTTTATAACGGCATTATTCTTTTCACCGACAAAGCTTACGATACGACCGCTTTGGCCAGAGTCAATATGCAATTAGCGCCTCTCGGAGTTTTATTTTTAACCTTCTTTTTTGAGCGGTTTTTTGGTAAAATGAAGCTAAAATAAATTAAAAGTAAATTAAAAGCGAGTTAATAGTAAATAAATAGTAAATTAATAGCTAGCTTCTGATTTACTATTTATTTACTCGTAATTTACTTTTAATTTACTTAATTTACTTTTTTAATATGAAAAAGAAAAATCAAAAAACTAAAGCCTGGATTGTTTCGGTTGACATGGGCTACGGCCATCAAAGGGCGGCCTATCCTTTGCGCTTTTTGGCTTATAAAAACGAAATTATCACAGCCAATAATTACCGCGGCATTCCCAAAAAAGACAGGGCGATTTGGCGCCAAAGCCGGGAGTTTTACGAGTTTATGTCGCGTTTTAAAAAGATCCCGGTCATCGGGCAAACCGCCTGGAATTTTTATGACAATCTGCAGGAAATCGCGGATTTTTATCCCAAGCGGGATCTGTCGGCTTTGAGTTTTCAAATCAAAGAAATTTACAATTGGATTGAAAAGCGCCAATGGGGCAAGCATCTGATTGAACGTTTGAGCAAAAAACCGATTCCTTTGATTTCCACTTTTTTTATTTCGGCTTTCATGGCCGAGGTTCATAATTATCCGGGCGAAATTTATTGCTTAGCCACGGACACGGATATCAACCGCGCCTGGGCGCCGAAGCATCCGGCCACCAGCCGGATAAAGTATTTCGCCCCGAATTATCGGGTGGTGGAACGGCTCAAGCTTTATGGCGTGCCGCCGGAAAAAATTTTTTTAACCGGTTTTCCTCTGCCCGCGGAAAATACCGGCCAAAACGGCCTGGATGTTTTAAAAAAAGATTTGGTTAATCGCTTGGTTAATCTTGATCCGGAAAAGAAATATTGGAATTTTTACAAGCAAGTGGCAAAAAAATATTTAGACGTTAAAAAACCGCCTGAAAAAAGCAATCATCCCTTAACCCTGATGTTTGCCGTCGGCGGCGCGGGCGCCCAGCGCGATATCGGCGTGGTTATTTTAAACAGTCTGAAAAACGAGATTTTACAAAAAAAGATACGGCTGATTTTAGTCGCCGGCATTCATAACAGCTTAAGCCGTTTTTTTCGGCAAGAAATCAGGAAAGCCGGTCTAATTAAGCAAATCAACAAAGAAGTGAAAATAATTTTTGCGCCAAGCAAAAATGAATATTTCAAAAATTTCAACCAAGCCTTGAAAACGGCGGATATTTTATGGACCAAGCCCTCGGAATTGAGTTTTTATTGCGCTTTGGGCCTGCCGATTATTATGGCCCCGCCCATCGGCTCGCAGGAACAATTCAATCGTAAATGGTTAAGGACTATCGGCGCCGGCGTCTCGCAGGATGATCCGAGGCATTGCAACGAATGGCTGCAAGACTGGGTCCAAAGCGGCTGGTTTGCCGAAGCGGCGATGCAGGGCTTTGTGGAAGCGCCGAAATACGGCACGTATAATATTGAAAAGATTATTTCCCATAAATTCAAAGAGGCCAAGAAGATAAAGATGGTTTTACAGTATTAAAGCGAGTTCAGTAAATTAAGCCGTTATACCTGGCGGCTGAACTCGCCTGCCCGCCATGCCGTTTACATTTTTTCAGATATATTCAAATAAGTCGTGACTAAATATTTTTATCAATAGCCATGGTAATGGCGAGGCAGGCGGGCTGAATTTACTGAACTCGCTTAACTTGCTTCTTTATTATTTTAATTATCCATGCTAAAATATCAGGGTATGAAAAACACTCAAGACTTCAAAAATAACAAAGTCTTTACCTGGAAAATCGGCGGCGCCGCCGGCGGGGGCCAGCAGGTCGCGGGCCTGATTTTTACCAAGGCTTGCGTGCACGGCGGGCTTTTTACTTTTGACAGCTCCGAATATCCCTCGCGCATCCGCGGGGGACTGGTTGCTTACCGCGTCAGCATTTCCGAAAAGCCGGTTTTGGCCATTTACAAAGACACCCAGCTTTTAATCGCCTTAAACCGCGAGGCGTTTGATTATTGCCTGCCGGACATGACGCCCGACGGCGTGATTTTATACGACCGCGGCAAATTTGAAATTAAGCCCGAAGAGTTAAAAGGCAAAAAAGCCTATCCCTTGCCTTTGGAAAAATTGGCCCAAGACGCCGGGATCAAGCCCTTAGCCGCCAATATTATCATTACCGGCGCGGCCGCGGCTTTGCTTGATTACGATTTGGAGATTTTGAAAGAGGCGATAAAAGACACTTTCGCCGCCAAAGGACAAGAAGCGGCGGAAATGAATTTACAGGCCGCGGATTTCGGCTACCAATACGCCAAAACCAATCTTTTGCCCGATGAATTTCCTTACAATCTTAAAGTTTTAAAGAAAAATAACGATTCAATTATCGCCACGGCCAATGATGCGATTTGCCTTGGCGCGGTGGCTTCGGGCTGCAAATTCATGGCCGCTTATCCCATGACTCCGGCCTCTTCAATCCTGCATAATCTGGCGGCCTGGGCGGAAAAGTCTGGCCTGGTGGTCAAGCACGCGGAAGATGAAATTGCCGGCATTCAAATGGCCATTGGCGCGGGCTTTGCCGGCGTTCGGGCGATGACGGCGACTTCCGGCGGCGGGTTTGCCTTAATGGTTGAAGGCCTGTCTTTGGCCGGCATGACCGAAGTGCCCTTGGTTATCGTGGAAGCCCAGCGGCCCGGCCCGGCCACGGGCCTGCCGACCTGGACCGAGCAGGGCGATTTATCTTTTGTCGCTCATGCCGGCCACGGCGAATTCAATCGCGTGGTTTTGGCGCCGGGCGATCCGCCGGAAGCTTTTGCCCTGACCGCCCGGGCTTTCAACCTGGCCGAGAAATGGCAGATTCCGGTATTTATTTTGGTTGACAAGTATATTGCCGAAGGCCATCAGTCCATGCCCGAGCCGGATTTGAAAGATATAAAAATTGACCGGGGCGAAGTGCTGACCGACGAACAACTGGCAAAAATTAAAGATTTCAAACGTTATTTAGTGACCAAGTCCGGGGTTTCCCCGCGTTCCATTCCGGGCCAGCCCGGCGGCGCCTATCTGGCCAACTCTGACGAGCATGATGAATTTGGCTACTCAATAGAAGGTTTTACCCCGGAAATCAGAAATGCCATGGTGGAAAAGAGAGCGGCAAAGCTAAAGGGGATTCTGGCGGATTTGCCCGGCCCCGAGCTTTTTGGGCCAAAGACGGCGGAAATCACCTTAATCGGCTGGGGGTCGGTTAAAGGCCCGGTTTTGGAAGCCCTAAAGGCTTTAGACGGCGTCAATTACCTCCATGTGCCCGCGCCCTGGCCGTTATCCAAAGAAATCATGGAAAAATCCCTAAAAGGCGTGAAAAAATTAGTTTGCATTGAAAATAACCAGGTTGGCCAGTTTGCCAATATTCTAAGCGAGCTTTGCGGCATCGCGGTGGACGAACGTTTGACCAAGTATAATGGAGCGCAGTTTTTTCCGGAAGAAGTGGTGGAGCTGGTAAATAAGCTTAAATGATTTAATAAGTACTGGGATATTAAAATTAAAAATCAAATTTTAAGGGATAAAATTCCAAATTCAATCCCGTATTGAATAATACGGGATGGAATTTGGTGCTTAGAATTTTTTAAATTATTAAACTTTACTTTTATATGGCCACGGAAAAAGACTTTATAACAAAAATCACTCCTACCTGGTGCGTCGGCTGCGGCAATTTCGGCATCTGGACCGCCCTGCGCCAGGCTTTGGCGGAGTTGGGACTGGAACCGCATCAAGCGGTCATGGTTTTTGATATTGGCTGCAACGGCAACGGCGCCAACTGGCACGGGACTTACGGCTTTCACGGCCTGCACGGCCGGCCTCTGCCGATTGCCTGCGGCGTGAAAATGGCCAATCATGAGCTGAAAGTGATCGCGGTTTCCGGCGATGGCGGGGGATATGGCGAAGGCGGCAACCACTTTATTCATACTTGCCGCGGGAATCAGGATATTACTTACATTATCTATAATAACCACCGCTACAGCTTAACCACGGGTCAAGCTTCACCCACCAGCGAACATGGCGCCAAAACCAAGTCAACGCCCGCCGGCTTAATTGAATATCCGTTCAACGGCCCGCAAGTGGCCTTGACTTGCGGCGCGACATTTGTCGCCCAGGGGTCCGCGGATGAAGTCGTCCATTTAAAAGAGCTTTTGAAAAAAGCCGTTTCCCATCCCGGTTTTTCCCTAATTGACATTCTTCAGCCCTGCGTAATTTATAACGACAAAGACATCCGCCAGCAGTACAAGCAAAAAGTCTACAAGCTGGAAGAGGCCGGTTATCAGCCCAATGACAAAATGGCCGCTTATCAAAAAGCCGGAGAAACCGAGAAATTGCCCATCGGCGTTTTATATGAAGAAATCCGGCCGACTTACGAAAACCAGTTGCCCCAGCTGGCCAAAGCGCCTTTAGTCAAACAGCCGGTGGCGGTGGGAGATATCAGCGAGTTTTTGAGGGAATTCAAATAACGCGCCTTTTTTTAACCCCTCCCCCTGCCCCTCCCCCCTGCCCGCCCCGCCACTTATTTTTATTTTTTTGAAAAACATTTTAATCTAATTTTATAAAGATTATATTGATAAAAAATTTCAACGGCGTGGCCATTCGGCCTCGCCCCTCGGCTAAGCTCGGGGCGCCCTGAATTTATTGAAGGGCGAGCTCATGGCCGAAAGGCAGGCAGGCCGATTGGGGGGCTATTTTTATTAGGTTTTTAAAATCTTCCATAAAACTCGTGTGGAGACGAGGCAATGCCTCGTCTCTACCTGGACAAATTATCGTTTAATATTATTCAGCTTCTCAATCCTATCTCTCAACTCTATCGCTTTCTCAAAGTCCAGTGCTTCCGCCGCGGCCTGCATTTGTCCCTCAATATCTAAAATTAGCTTGTCAATCTCCAGCTCGCTCCCCTTCTCCCCCGGCTCAATCACCACTTCTGCCTGCGCCACGGCTTTAATAATGCTTTGAGGCGTAATCTTATGCTTTTTATTATAAGCCAGCTGAATTTTCCGGCGGCGGTCGGTTTCGAAAATCGCCGCTTTAATCGAGCGGGTCATGACATCGGCATACATTAAGACTTTAGCATCGATATTTCTGGCCGCCCGGCCAATGGTCTGAATCAGGCTGGTTTCATTCCTTAAAAAGCCCTCTTTGTCCGCGTCCAAAATCGCCACCAAAGCCACTTCCGGCAAATCCAGGCCTTCACGCAATAAATTAATGCCGACCAAAACGTCAAATTCGCCCAGGCGCAGTTTTTTGATGATCTCAATGCGCTCCAGGGTATCGATTTCCG
>MHIR01000070.1:0-4786 GCA_001817615.1 Candidatus Buchananbacteria bacterium RIFCSPLOWO2_02_FULL_46_11b
TGCAGTTTTTCCGTGTCCTTTGGCTGTAAATCCCGGTCCAAGACGACAAAATATTCTTTTTGCCCGCCAAAGCGCGGGTGGGTAATTAAATTGGCAAATTCCCCGTCATTGGTCAAAATCAACAAACCGCTGGAATCTTTATCCAGCCGCCCGGCCGGATAAATCCGGCCTTTCATTTTAACCAGATCCAAAACCGATTTGCCCTGGCCGCTGGCGGTTGAAGTGATATAGCCGGCGGGCTTATTTAAGGCGATATAGACTTTTTGTCCGGGCAGGCCGATCTTTTTGTTCAGGTATTCCACCTCATCGGCCATTTCATCAACCGTGGTACCCAGCCGGTCGGCCACCTGGCCGTTGATTTTTATTTTGCCGGCCAAAATCAGCTCTTCGGCCTTGCGGCGAGAGGCAATCCCGGCTTGAGAGAGAAATTTTTGCAGACGCATCATATAAAAGCTGGTAAAAGCTAATAAGAGCCCTGATAAGAGCTGGTAATAGCCGCTGCTACCAGCTACTACTGGCTTTTATCAGCTTTTACCAGCTTATTTATGTCAGTTGATGTTTTTTTTTAATAATTCTTTCCGCGTTTTTGTATTTCTCCACTTTTTTTGACCAGGGAAACTTATAGAATATCCTGGGCAGCCAGGCAGACATCGTGCCGCCGGGGATGACTTTAAATAAAACTTCGGGAATAAAATGGCCGATATGATTGTTTTCCATCATCGTCAGCCATAAATCCCAGTCCTGAAATCTTTTCAGCCTCTTATCAAAGCCGGGAAAATGTTCGCGCCTAATTAATGAGGTGGTGTGGATATAAGGCATTTCTTTTAGTTTCTTAATGGAAAACGGCCAGAGTTTGAAAGTTTTAAATCCGAATTTAAAAGAGGAATAAACATAAGAAATGGTCGGATATTTTTTGAGAGCCAAATGCATTTTTTCAAACATTTGCGGCTTGGCGATGACATCGGCGTCAAAAAAAATCAGGAATTTTCCTTTGGCAATTTTGGCGCCGGCGTTGCGCGCCGCGGCCGCGCCTTTATTTTTTTGGGAGATGATGGTAATCTTGTTTTTATGTTTTCTTAGGATTTCCTGGCTTTTATCGGTGGAACCGTCATTGACCGCAATAATCTCGTAGTTTCTAAAAGACTGACCAAAGATGCCGGCCAGGCATTTTTCCAGAGTTTTTTGGGCGTTATAGACGGGGATGATGATGCTGATTTGAGGCATAAGAGAAGCGATGAGAGCCCGCCTTCGCTCGCCTTACTTTAGTTGGCAAAAGTCGGCGAGCTACGGCGTGGCAAGCGATCAGGTTAATAATTCTTTTATTTTTTCTACCTGGGTTGGCCAGTTAAAATCGGAGTGCACTCGCTCCAGGCCTTGTATTCCCAGGCGGTGGGCCAGGGCCTCGTCGGTTAAAAGTTTAATCGCGGCTTGGGCGATATCTTGCGTATTGGTTGGATTAACCAAAAGGCCGGTTTTCTCATGAAGAATCGCTTCCGGCACTCCCCCGCTCTTGCCGCCGATAACCGGCTTGCCGAAAGCATTGGCTTCCAGATAAGCGATGCCAAAGCCTTCCACGTCGCCGTTATTTAGGCGGCGGCTGGGCATGATAAAAACATCCGCCAGCTGGTAGCCGGCCGAGAGGTCGCTGTTATTGACATTTTTTAAAAATAAAACGTGATTGCTTAAGCCGTTTTGCAAAACATAATCTTGCAGTTTGCCCCGCTCCGGCCCGTCGCCCGCAATCAGATAAACCAGATTGGGCGCTTCTTTGATGATTTGCGGCAGAGCTTTTAAAACCAAATCATGGCCTTTGCGCTTGACTAATCGGCCGACGGTCAAAAGGATTTTTTTGCCCGCTAAGTTGTAACGCGAGACAAAGTCTTTAATTTTCTCGTCGGGCAAATGGCCGGCGGAAAGATTCGGGGCGGGATAAACCACGGCGATTTTTTTCGGCTCGGCGCCCAGTTTTACCAGTTCATCGTGGGTAAAATAACTGTTGGCCACGATGCTTTGGGCCGAGGCGATGATTTTTTTCAAAAGCATTTTTTTCCGGGGAGAGCTCTGGGGCAAAGTAATATCCAGGCCGTGGCTGAAAAAAATATAAGGGATGTTTCGGCGCTTTTTTAAAAATAAGGCCAAAGCGCCCAGCGGCAGGACTTGGCCGACTAAAATCATTTGAATTTTATGATGCTTAACAATCAGCTTCAGGGTGCGGTAAAACCTTAAAAGTCTGAAACGTTGGGCGGTTTTGCCGAAGAGCCGGCCGGCCGGCCGGTTCAGACCGGCCAAGTTTTTGTCTCGGACAATGCCAAAAGACTGGCGCCGGTCAAAAGCCAAATCCTGGCTTTGGCCGGGAGCCAGGACAATGATTTTATCCGGCGGCAGATTTTGGCAGACATGTTTGTAATAAGCCGCCACCCCGCCGAATTGCGGCGGGAAATCAATGGTGATGAGCAGGCTTTTTTTTATTTCATTCATATAGCTTGGAGGAAGTAGCTCGTAGCTTGCAGCTTGTAGAAATTCTACAAGCTGCAAGCTCTTAATTTATTCTAAAACGATTTTTTCTCTTTTGAATAAATCTAGAATCTCCTTAAAATTAAAACCTTTCATCAAATAAAGGCAGGCGAAGTAGACCAGCCCGCCGAAAAGGACTAAAATTGGCAAAGGAAAATAAGGCCTAATGACAATAATCCCCCCGGCCATCAAAAGCGTGGCGCCCAGCGCCTTAGAAAATATTTTTGTCAAAACGGGAAAATTCAGACGGATGATTTTTTTAATCCAATAAAAGTCTAAAAACAAAAGAATAAAATTGGTGATGAAAAAAGTCAGGCTGGCGCCGTAGAAGCTGAAAATCGGGATTAAAACGACGTTTAAAACCACGGCCAAAAACGTGATAATGCCGCGGTTCAGGGTCGTGTCTCTTTGCCGGTCGCAGGCGTTGAGCAGATAGCCGGTGGGAAAAGCCAAAAAAATAAAAGGGATGGCTAAGGCCATGGCGACAAAGGAAGGAATCACCGGCCGGTAATTGGGCCAAATCGCGTCAATAATCTGCGGGATTAAAATAACAAGGCCGCCGGTAATCGGCAGGCTGATAATGATTAAATAATTAAAAGCCTGGTGAAAGGTTTTTTCCAGCAATTTTTTGGAGGTGGCGTAATAATAGCTGAAAGCCGGGAAAATCGCCGCGGCAAAGGCCGCCGGGATTACCTGCTGCAGGGCGTAGACCACTTTGGCCGGCACGGCGAAAAATCCGACGGCGGCGTCCGAATCAAGGTAGCTTAATAAGATGGAATCCGAGGTATTGTAAATTTTGACAAAAATTCCGGCCAGGGCGAAAGCGGGCACGATTTTTAAAAAATACCGGGCGATTTCTTTGTCAAAGCGCGGCCAAAAAGTGAATTTCAGCCGGAATTTCAAAAGCAAAAAAACCAGAAAAAAATTAAACAGGCTGGCAACTAACAGGCCCAGCATCAGGTATTTGACTTCGCCCGTGGTTTTTAAGGCTAAAAGCCCGAGGGAAAAAATTATCAGCTGGACTAAAATTGTGGCCAGGCTTTCATACTTCAGATTCTGCCGGGCGCGAAAAATCGCCCAAAGACTCAAGGCAAAAGAATCAAGGAGCATGACAAAAGTCGCCAGATAAACCAAAAGCCGAACCGCCGGCGGCTTGCCCGTGATATTGATAAAAAACCAGCAGATTAACAAGGTTAAGATCGCCAAAGGGATTTTCAGGCCTAAAACATTTTTCAAATAGAGGTTGGCTTGAGCTTGGTTTTTCGCGGCTTCGCGGATTAAAATCGGCGACAGCCCCAAGTCAACAAAAATGGAAAATAAGGTGGTGAAGGACAGGGCGAAAATATACTGGCCCAGCTGGGCGGGAAAAAGATTGTTGGAAATGAACCAAAAATAAATAAAGGCCAGAATTTTCTGGATGGTCATGGCCCCGGTGTAATAAGTTGTGTTGCGGGCGAGTTTACCGTCACTCATTTATCTATTTTCCCATTTTTTGACCATTCTGTCAAACTTTTGCACAACCCTCATTTTTATTTTTTTACCTCCCCTCTTCCTGCCCAGCCGTTCGCGAACGGCTGGGCAGGAAGAGGGGAGGGCGCAATCAGGGAAAAAAGAGAAATAAAGGCTGTAGCTAAAAAATAATAAATAGCGAAAGATCAGATTTAGAAAAAAATGCAAATAAAAATAGTTCCCCTCCTTTTTAAGGAGGGGATAGGGGTGGTTGACGAGCAGCGAAGGATTAAGGAAAAAGGGAAACGTCTACTTTTGCTGATTATTGTTTAAACTGAATAACTTTCGGCTACTGCCAGCTATGCCAGCTTTATAAGCTTTATCCGTCGATTAGGATCGGCTAAATGGCATGAATTATTATTTAAGTAAATCATTAAAAAAATCCTCCCATGCTCTATTTAGAGTTCACGGGAGGAAGGACTTTCAGCGTCAAGCGCCGTTTTGGGCGGCGCGAAGCGCTAGTGGTTCAGAAAATAGGCCAGGTACCTATCGGCCGAATTGGCGAAATCGCCTTCGGCCGGATCGCTGTTCAGACTCCAGCACAGGGCGCCGGCGTAGCCGTTTTTCCGAAGCAGATTCAGCTTCAGCCAAACGGCGCTGGCCTGGATATCAACCAGCACCGGTTTATCCAGGCCAAGCTGACCGGCCGGGTAATCCAGGGGCAATTCGGCTTCCATTGAGTCGTCGTACGAAAACTCATAGAAATCCAGATTTAATCCCTGCCATTGCCCGACATCGGCGCGGGAGCGGCTGCAGATTGCCG
>MHIR01000070.1:4800-6858 GCA_001817615.1 Candidatus Buchananbacteria bacterium RIFCSPLOWO2_02_FULL_46_11b
TCATGGACTTTGCCGGCGGCGTCTTGGACAAATGATTTCATTTCACTGGCCGAAAGCGCGATCGCGTTTTCTGGGTGATTGATGATTTCAATGCCGTAAATCGCCGGGTTGCCCTGGTAGGCCGATAACAGCTGGCCTAAAAGTCCGAGCAGTAAGGTCTTTTGATTAGTGAGCAGTTCAGGCCTTTCGCCGACAATGACGCCGTCGTCGGTGATGACAATGCCATCGGCCACGGTGTAGTCTAAAAAGACGAGAATCACTCGCAGGCCGGCGGCTTGGGCTTCGGCCAGCAGGACACTGACGTTTTCAAATACCGCCGGATCCCAGCCGACGATGCCGTCGTAATCCTTAAGTCCGCTTGACAAGTCGCAGCCGAGAAAGACTCGGACAACCGAAGCGCCGTTTTGCGCCAGAAACAAGAAATTGTCTCCCAGCTGCTGGCGGCTTGCCTTTGAAGCGAAGTCCCCGTTTTTGGCGCCAAAGTCCTGGCCGTAATAAATCCAGGGCAGGCTGGCGCCGGAGGCCAGGTAAAAGTCGGCTAAAGCCGTTTCTTTATTCTCGGTTTCGGCGGTTGGTTCACCTTCGCCTTCGCCTTCGCCCTCGCCGGTCAGTTCGGCCTCATTGTTATT
This sequence comes from Candidatus Buchananbacteria bacterium RIFCSPLOWO2_02_FULL_46_11b, assembly GCA_001817615.1. GTDB lineage: Bacteria > Patescibacteriota > Patescibacteriia > Buchananbacterales > UBA6539 > 02-FULL-45-11b. The sequence goes on from MHIR01000070.1 coordinate 5,430, forward strand.
TGCCGGCTCCGCCGGGCCGAAGTTCAAGGCCGTTAAAATTTCTGCCGCTTCGTTTCCGGCCTGGTCAACCGCGGCAATCGTTATCTCCCAAACCATTGGATTGTCGCCGGCGGCTACGGCCGTTATCGCGCGGCGGGTGATGTCGCCATCGCAAGCGTCAACAACTTTGAAACCGGAAAATCGGGCCGCCTCCTGGGGCGACATGACAATTGTCACCCATCGTCCGCCGATTTGCGAGGCGTAATCCGGGTCAAAGACGATGGCCGGCGCCTCATTGTCGTCAAACTTAATCGTCCGGCTCGCCCGGGTTTCATTCCCGGCCTGGTCGGTGGCGACGTAGTCAACGGTCAGAATGTGATTTGATCCGTTTTCGCCGCCAAAAAGCTGGCTTTCAATTTCCAGCCTGACCGGATCTTCATTACCCGGGTCTTTGGCCCGAACGCCCAAAAAAGCGTCAAAAACCACGCCGCAGGGCACAAACACGTTATTCACTTCCCCCTGGTATCCCAAGGGAATGGAAAACGTGATGACCGGCGGGGTCGTGTCGGCGTCATCGCAGCCCGCGATAAGCGCCATTAACAAAACAACAATCACTGCTAATATCTTTTTCATCTTTACACGTCCTTTCTTCTAATCGCGCCGCGATTTTAAGCTTGGTTGCAAACAATTATGCCAATTTAAATGTCAATGAAACGTCATATTACCTTAGCATATTCAATAATTTTTGTCAACGGCCCCGCTAAAAAAACCTCACCCCCTGTCCCCCTCTCCTTAATTAAGGAGAGGGGGAACAATTTTAAGGTGAGGCGTGATATTTTGTTTTATTTAAGCGTTTATCTGCCTCCGCCGAGCTGGCCGCAGGCGCCTTTGATGCCTAAGCCGAAGCGGTATCTTTGGACCGCGGCAATCCCCTCTTTTTCTAAAACGGCCTGAAATTTTTTTATTTGTTCCGGACTTGAAGCCCGGAATTTTCCCGTCGGGTTATAAGCGATCAGATTGACGAAGAATAATTTTTTCAGGCTGGTTTTTAAAAGCCGGGCCAGTTCTTGGGCTTGAGCTTCCGAATCGTTGACGTTTTTCAGCATCAAATATTCAATCATCAGTTTCCGGCTGGTTTTATTTATATAATCAGCCGCGGCTGGCAGTAAAACTTTCAGCGGATATTTTTTGGCCGCGGGCATCAGCTTTTGGCGCAGCTGGTCATTGGGCGCGTGCAAAGAAATCGCCAGATTGACTTGCAGGGGAAAATCCGCCAGTTTTTTTATGCCGGGAACAATGCCGACCGTGGAAACGGAGATATGCCGGGCGCCGATATTAAAAATATTTTTGTCGTTGATTTGGCCGGCGGCTTTTATCACCTCGTCGTAATTTAAAAGCGGTTCGCCCATGCCCATGAAAACCACGCTGCTTACCCGTTCGTTTTCCGGCC
>MHIR01000071.1:0-2628 GCA_001817615.1 Candidatus Buchananbacteria bacterium RIFCSPLOWO2_02_FULL_46_11b
CTCATATAACACGTAACTTAAATAAATAACCCATAAAATTATGCCAAAAGAACAATCACCAGAATCCAGACCGCGCGAAGAAAGGCAAGAAGAGCTGGTTGAAAGAGCGTCTGATATTTTAGCCCAAGCCCAAACCGAAGCTAAAATGCGCCCGACAACCGATAGCGAAGGGAAAAAATCAATTCCGACTTCGCTTGAAATTGGAAAACAAATGGATCAGGAATTAAACCGATTGCGGGCAGAACTATTTCCCGAAATTGAAGGCACTGATTGGCAAAAACTAAAAGATGAAATCGGCGAAAAACTTTTGGCCAAAACCGCAGAGAAAATTGACGCATAAATCACGCAACATACAACATCTAATAAAAATCGACCGTCGTCTGGCGGCCGATTTTTTTTACCACACCCTCTCTCCCCGGCCGTATTACGCATTATTACGGGCAGGCTGTCTCTCCGCATAAATTAAAAATAAGTGAAACAATATTTTTAAAAGGCCATAATAAGAATAGTTCCTCCCCTCTTTGAGGGGAGGACAGCCTGCCCGTATTTATGCGAAGTGCGGCCAGGGGAGGGGTGGACGTTTCCCTTTTTGCCTTAATCCTTCACTACCCGTCAACCACCCCTGTCCCCTCCTTTAAAAGGAGGGGAACTATTTTTATTTACGTTTTTTTAAAAATTATTCTTTCACTATTTATTATTTTTTATCTACAGCCTTTACTTCTCGTTCCTTTATTTTTCTTTTTTAGAAAAAAAATCTAGAGATTTAAATAGGAAACGCAATAAAAAAAGAGGCCCGGATAATACCCTTGGGCCTCTATAAATCTCACTCCTCCTTGCCGGCCAAACCAAGCTCCCCAATCAGCCAGTCTTTCAAACCATCCGGCAGTACCCGCTTAACCTGATGGGGACGGTTTTCCATAATCTGACTCAATACGCCGGAAAGCCACGGCGGCAAATCGCGCTTGGTTTCCAAAGAATCAAGCGGCAGGGCCACCCAGTCGGTTTTTTTTCTTTTATCCGGCTGTTTGATCACGAAAAAATGCTGCCCGCAGCCCGGACAAACAATGACCATCACCGCCAAATCCCCCGCGCCCAACTCCGGCAGCAGGCCGAAAACCTGGCCGCAATGGGGACAGTAAAACTTCGGCTGCCGGCGGTCTTTATCGGCCGTTTCCACTTGCATGTTTTTCACCTCCGATTGTCGCAAAGAACATGCTTGTATTTTAGCTTATTTTCATGATTATAAGCAAGAAAGCAAGATAGGCGAGATGAGTATGATAAAGTAAACTTATCTTGCCAAAAACTTATCTTGCTTATCTTGCTTGCGAGATTCTTGACAAAGTCAAATGCTTATGATAAGGTTTTCTATTGACATTCAGCCTGACAAACAAAGGAGGAAAAACCGATGGCTCTTTTCATTATCATTATTGAAGGTCTGGCGCTTATCGCCTGCCTGGTTGTCATCAACCTGCTGTTTTTAAGGATTCACGCTCTTAAATCCAGCCTGAACTGGACGGAAGAGCTGATGACAAAGCACTTGCGGATTATGCGCTTTGAAGACCGGGAATACGAAGCGATTTTTCCGGTCGTCCCCGGAACCAACGGAGAAAAAGTGTTTTACTTTGAACCGAAAACCGGATTATTCAAAATAGAAGACTGGCGGGTTATTCAAAAAAGGATTGACCTGACTTGCCGGCAGCTGGAAGAAGACGATGAGGCCAAGGCCGAAGAAGGGAGAGAATAAATGGATATTGAGAAAGCCAAGACGCTGCTTGACGGAAATGAGGGGAATCTCAACGAAAAAAACACTTTGCTCCGCGGCCTGCAGATTCTGGCCAAATACCTTGATGACATGGATCACGGTTTTTCTTCGGACGAGGAAATCTGGGTTGACGGCTTTGAAGAAACCATCGGCCAGATGACCAAAGAAGAAGTCATTTTGATGGCCAAACTCGGCTGGTCTTATGACGAAGACAGCGACATTTGGACACATTACTGAGAGATTCGTTCATTTTGAAATAAAAACCGACCGCGAGGCATTGCCACGCGGTTTTTTTCTTATCTACAGGCAGTCTTATCTACAGGCTTGACAAGCCGTTATTTTTATGCTAGTATCAAATGTCCGGGATAATTTCCGGATCAAATCAAAAAACAAAAGAAAGGAAAAAAGCATGGAAGCCTACAAGTCAATTTGCCCCGATTGCGGCCAAACCTATTTTTGGAACGGCTACAAGACGGGTTTGGGTAAAAGTCCCGAACAACTTAAGCGAATGGAAGAGCAGTGGACGGTCTGCCGGCATTGCGGTTCAAAAAACCTGAAAACCGATTTGGATCATGAGTCCGAAACCGGACAGGCAATGGACGAAGCGATTCATCAACTGCTCGGTTTGCTTTGACGGCAATCAGCAACAAGCTCTTTTAGAAAAAACCAACCGCGCGGTTTACCGCACGGTTTTTTTATATTCCGATGATGCAAATTTAAAAACAAAAACTAAGCCCGTTTAAAAACCGATATTTTAAGAGTAGAATCGCAACAGAACTTTACATTTGACCAGTACCGGGCGCGGCGGCCGGCGCGGCGGGCATACCTTTCGGATTCGGGCCGTATTGATTATCCCCGGCCGCGCT
>MHIR01000071.1:2659-7184 GCA_001817615.1 Candidatus Buchananbacteria bacterium RIFCSPLOWO2_02_FULL_46_11b
CCCCGGCCGCGCTGTCGGTTACCATTAAAATCAAAAGCCAGATTGAACCGATAAGCGGAATCAAGGAAATCAAAAGCCACCAGCCGCTTTTGCCGATGTCATGCAATCTTCTTATAGCCACGGCCAAGCTCGGGATAAGAACCGCCAAAGAATAAATTATATTCAAAAACCCGATGTTTTTTTCCGTGACGCCGGTTAAAATGATGTCCGCCACGCTAAGAACGACTATGGCGATAATATTAAACAAAACAAAATACCAATACTCCGCTCTTGTCGCCCGGCCGGAAAAAACCGCGTATTTTTTCAGGACCGCAATGTAATAATTCATAGTTTTTCAATTAAGAATAAGAAACTTTATTTCAGATTATGTCGACCCGGCCGGAAATAAACGGCACCGAAGGCGCGCGGAATTCCGGCGATTCATAATCGCAAAATTAATTAATTATTTCCGATATAAATTATTGTCCTTGTTTTGTCATTCCGGGCAAGGTCGTCTTTCGGTTTTTTGAGCGAATTCATTAACCGAAGACAAGACGTCTTCCGTCATTCCTTTTAACTCATGGACGTCGTTTTTAACTCCGCCTAAAGTTGCGCCATGCTTGTCCCGAGCGGAAGCGAGGGATTGATTGTTTTTGGCTTTTTCCATAACAATCAGGTTAATTAATTAGTGTCTTTATTATAGCTTTGCCGGAAATACAAGTCAAGAAAAGTGCCAACCCGTCTTGACTTTTGGCAAAAAAGATGTAAGATACCCATGCGCCTTTGTTTTGACAAATCAAACCTTAAGGAGGAAATATCATGTTGGCGGGACAGGCAACGGTAAAAGTTTATGTCGAATTAGCAAAGCTTCATCTTCTCGATCGGAAAAAACCCATTCCGGTCACCTTCGCGATTACAAAGATTGGCCAGGTGGAGCTGACGGTTGACGTCGGCTGCTGCCGGTTTATCCAGGTTGAAGATGGAACAGTCATGGAGATGATCTAAACTAAGAGGAAATCATCACCTCGGTGGCGGTAAAAACTGCCACCTTTTTTTATCGCGATAATGGCCCCTTGACTTATTCCCGAGCTCTGTGTTAGAATATAGTTATAAATTAACCTAAAGCCTTGACGGGCTTTTTAAAAATACTTAATTTCCAAAATTAAGTAAAAACCATAAATAATATGAACATTTTTGACCGCGTGACAAATTACCTGAAATTGTCCTACATTGAGCTAAAAAAAGTCGTTTGGCCCTCCCAAAAAGAGGTTACCCAGCACACCTTGCTGGTAATCGGCATCAGTATCGGCGTGGCGATTTTTTTGGGCATTGTCGATTACATTCTGCAGATTGCCTTGGGCGTAATTATTATTAAATAATCCCATTTATAAATCACGAGCGTTACGAGGGTTTAAAAAATTAAAATTACAAATTTCAAGCACCAAATTCCAAACCCTTAAGTTTCGCATTTGGAATTTGAGATTTTGAATTTGTAATTTTGCCACTTTATAAAAAAATATCCCTTAATTAATTAATACCCTCTTAAAATCATAAAATTAGCCAATAATCTCCCATCCTATGCCAAAACAAACATTGCAACAAGGCCGGCGCTGGTATGTCATTCATACCTATTCGGGCTATGAGGAAAATGTCAAGCGTAATCTTGAGCAAAGAATTGAATCTATGGACATGGAAGACAAGATTTTCAATGTTTTGATTCCCACGGAAAAAAAAATCAAAATCAAGAACGGCAAGCGCCGGGTCATTACCGAAAAGATCTTTCCCGGCTATGTTTTGGTGGAAATGGTCGTGGACGACAATTCCTGGTATGTGGTCAGAAATACGCCCAACGTCACCGGCTTTATCGGCTCGGGCACGACCCCGACGCCGATTTCGGACCAGGAAATCAAGAATCTGCAAAAGCGCATGGGCGTGGAAGAGCCGACCTTTAAGATTGACGTCACGGTCGGCGCGCCGGTTAAAATCGTGGACGGCCCGTTCAAAGGCTACGAAGGCAAAGTCGCCAAAATTGACGAAGACCGCGGCAAGATCAAGATTCTGATCAATATGTTCGGCCGCGAGACGCCCGTGGAACTTGATTTCTTGCAAGTCAAAAAGATTTAAGTTTCGTCCCCCTACCCCCTACCCCCTACTCCCTAATTAACACTCTGCGTTTGTAAAGATAATCTTTACGCTTCTACTCGCAGGAAGATACTTAATCAAACAAAACACTATGGCCAAGAAAATTAAAACAGTCATTAAATTGCAAATTATCGGCGGCCAGGCCAACCCCGCGCCGCCGGTCGGTCCGGCTTTGGGCCAGCATGGCTTAAATATCGCGGAATTCTGCCAGAAATTCAACGCCGCCACTAAAGACAAACAGGGCGAAGTCACGCCTGTCGAAATCACGGTTTATGAAGACCGGACTTATTCTTTTATCACTAAAATCGCGCCCGCGGCCGAGCTTTTAAAAAAAGCCGCCGGCATTAAAAAAGGTTCGGGCGAAACTTTAAAGAAAAAAGTGGGTAAGGTGACCAAAGCCCAGATCCGGGAAATCGCCGAAAAGAAAATGCCGGATTTGAACGCCAAAAACATTGAAGGCGCGATGCGAACCATTGAAGGCACCGCCCGGCAGATGGGTTTGGAAGTCGTTAATTGACGAATCTATAAATAACTAGCTTGTAGGAAGTAGCTTGTAGCTTGTAGGAAAAATTTCCTCAAGCAACTACAAGCTACAAGCTACAAGCTGCAAGCTAAGTATGAAAAAACAAAAAAAGCAAATTAAAAAATCAAGCGCCAAAAAAACCGTGGAAGGCGCCAAGGCGCTATTCTGGTATCTTACCCTGTTCTTCACCCTGGGCATCACCGCCTTTTCCACCGGCGGGCTTTGGTTCCAGTTCATTAATAAATGGTTTTTGCAGGAAGTTTTGTCTGGCCAGGTCGTCAATCCTTTCAGTCAAACCGTATTAAAAATGCAGCTGGCCGCCTTAATCGTAGCCGTGCCGTTATTCTTCTTTGCCAGCCTGACGATTCGCCGGGCTCTAAAAAACGGCAGTCTGCCGGCGGAAAACAAAGTTCGGCTCTGGATCACTTACATCATCTTGTTTATTGCCGTGGCTGTAGCGACCGGCGACCTGATTACCGCCACTTTCCGTTTGTTAAACGGCGATTACACCGCCCGTTTTTTGCTTAAATGCCTGGATATTCTGGTAATTGTTAGCTGGGTTTTCTCCTATTATTGGCTGGAGCTGAAATCGCCAAAAACCCTGAATCATTCTCCCCTGCCAAAAATTATGGGTTTAATTTCCCTAGTCGTGATTATTATTTCCTTTATCGGCACTTTGTTTATCATGGAATCGCCCATGGAAGCCAAGCGAAAAGCCTTTGACCGCACGCGGGCCAATGATTTGCAGACGATTAAATATACGATTGACGATTATTACCGCGAATACCAAAAATTGCCCGCCAGCCTGGAAGAATTGAAAAATACCCGGAGCGCGACTATCAATGACCCGAAAGCCAGCCGAATTTATGAATATCAGATTACCGGCCAAAACGCCTACCGGCTTTGCGCGGAGTTTGATACCGATAATAAAACAATCGGAGAAAAAGATGCCGAATATTATATGATGGGCGGCGAATTTCTCCACAGCGCCGGGCGCAACTGCTTTGACCGGCAGGTCAGCCTGACATACAAAGAAATCCCAGGCCAGCCAACTGTTATTCCCGAACCGGTCCCGGTCAAATAAAACTTACCCGCTTATAAACTTACTCGCTTACCAGCTTAATTAATAATTTGTGGGAGGGTCTAAAACACCCAATCACCACGAAAAAACTATGAAGCACTCAAAACGCTACCAAGAGATGACAAAAAAAGTTGAAAAAAACAAGGTCTATCCCCTGGCCGAAGCGATTAAGCTGGCCAAGGAAACCTCAACCACGAAATTCGACGGTTCCCTTGAAGTCCATGTCCGCCTAGGCATTGATCTGAAAAAAACCGAACAGCAAGTCCGCGGCACCATCGTTTTGCCCTTCGGCACCGGCAAGACCAAAAAAATCGCCGCTTTCGTCGGTCCGGACAAAGAAAAAGACGCCAAAGAAGCCGGCGCCGATTTGGCCGGCGGCCAGGAGCTGATTGACCAGATTAAAGCCACGGGCAAGGTTGATTTTGAAATCGCCGTGGCCACCCCCGACCTGATGCCGAAAATGGCCGCCATTGCCAAAATCCTCGGACCCAAAGGCTTAATGCCGTCGCCGAAAAACGAGACCATCACCACCAACCTGAAAAAGACCATCGGCGAACTTAAAGGCGGCAAGGTCAACTTCAAAAGCGACGATACCGGCAATATCCACCAGATTATCGGCAAAACTTCGTTCAAGGAAAAAGATCTGGAAAACAATTACCAGGCCTTTCTTGAAGCCGTCAAAAAAGTCAAGCCCGCCACGGCCAAAGGCAGCTACATCCAGGGCGTAACCATCGCCTCTTCCATGGGGCCGGGCATTAAAGTGCAATTATAAAAATCTTCAATAAAAAAATAAAAGTCGG
>MHIR01000071.1:7194-8307 GCA_001817615.1 Candidatus Buchananbacteria bacterium RIFCSPLOWO2_02_FULL_46_11b
TCCCCCCCTAATTTACTTCGCCTCCCCTCTCCCCCTGGCCGCGCTTTGTGCAGCTGCGGGCGGGGGAGAGGGTGTGGTATAAAAAATAAAAAGAGAGATGGAGGGGAAGTTTCGCCTTGCCAATCCCCGCCTAATCTGTTAAAATATAAGCATTGCCAAGACTAATTAACGCGAAAAATATGACCGAAAAAAGAAAAGATGTCCTGTCCTGGGATGAATGCTTTATGCAAATCGCCTGGGTGATCGCCCAGCGCTCAAAAGACCCGTCAACGCAGGCCGGCGCCGTGATTGTTGACCAAAATAACATTATTATCGGCCTGGGCTACAACGGCTTTCCGCGAGGTTGCAATGACGACGAACTGCCTTGGGAGCGGGAAGGCGAATTGGCCGACACGAAATACGCTTATGTCGTTCACGCCGAAGAAAACGCCGTTTATAACGCCAATAAGAACACCGGCGGCTGTAAAATTTATACCACTCTGTTCCCCTGTAATGAATGCGCCAAAACCCTGATTCAAAGCGGCATTAAAGAAGTGATTTATGCCAGCGATAAATACCACGACCAGCCGCCCTGGGAAGCGTCCCGAAAAATGCTTGACTTGGCCAAGATTAAATATCGCCAATACCGGCCGAAATTTAAACTGAAATTTGAAGCCAATGAATAAAATCATCCTGGGCTTTGTCGGCCCGATCGCTTCGGGCAAAGGCACAATCTGCCAATACTTAAAAGAGAAACACGGGGCGGAAATTTTCCGCTTCTCCACCATGCTGCGCGATGTTTTGGATCGTTTTTATATTCCCCAGAGCCGGGAAAATATGCAGGCCGTTTCTTCGGCCCTGCGCCAGACTTTCGGCGACGAACTGATGGCCAAAACCATCGCGACGGACGCCACCAAGGCGCCGGCCGAAATTGTCGGCATCGACGGCGTGCGCCGGCTGCCGGACATCAAGCATTTGCGGGAAATTCCCGGTTTTTATCTGGTCGCGATTGTCGCCGACCAAAAAACCCGCTTTGAACGCATTACTAAGCGCGGCGAAAATATCGACGATAGTCAAAAAACTTTCGAGGATTTTAAGCGAGACGAACAAAGAGAAGCCGAGGTTCAGATTGCC
>MHIR01000071.1:8382-9474 GCA_001817615.1 Candidatus Buchananbacteria bacterium RIFCSPLOWO2_02_FULL_46_11b
ATAATAATTCATAGAAATTAGGAAGCGAAAATTTTTAATTTATAATTTTAAATTTTTTACCAATTTTTAATTATTAATTTCTAATTTTAAATTGTTTAACCAATAGCGTTTAAAAATTAGAAATTAAATATTCATTAAAAATTACAAAATTAAAAATTCCATATTTTCTATCAACTGTCCCCTGATACTATATCCTAACTCTGTAAGCTGCCAACCAATGAAAGTCAAAATAAAACTCCTCTCTCCCGACGCCATCCTGCCCAGCTATGCTCATCCCGGTGACGCGGGGCTTGATTTATTTGCCCTAAAAGACGAGGAAATTCTTCCGGGAGAAAGAAAAAGAATTGATTTCGGCCTGGCCCTGGAATTTCCCGACGGCTTTGTGGCCTTAACCCGCGACCGCGGCAGCCTGGCCAAAAACGGCATTCATAATCTGGGCGGCGTCTTTGATGCCGGCTATCGCGGCGAATACAACTGCACGCTGGTCAATTTAAGCCAGGAAACCTGCCGGATTAAAAAAGGCGACAAAGTCGCCCAGCTGGTGATTTTTCCCATCGCTTCGGCCGAACTGGAGATTGCCGAAGAACTCAATGAAACTTCAAGAAAAGACGGCCGCTTCGGGTCGACGGGCAAATGATTAACCGATCTCTGATTTCTGTTTAAATAATCGCCGAGACGAGGCGGTGACTCGTCTCTACAACATTACTTAACTATTTTTTCAATAAACTTTATGGAGGACAAAAAACTTTTATACATCGCGGCGGCGGCGGTCATAATTTTAATCGTCCTCACTTCCGCCCTGGCCGTGTTTTTTTATTTTAAAGGGCCGAATCAAATAACGCCCGGCCAGATTATTCAAAACGGCCAAGTCGGCCCGGAAGATGTCAACGCCAACGCCAATGTCGCCGGCTATTTACCCCCCGCACCCGAAAAGCCGCTGGCCGAAGGCGAACTTAGCGCTGAAGAAAAAATGAAATTGGAAAAAGAAAAACAGTTTATTTCTTCTTATTGGCGGCTGACGCCGGTAAACTTTACGCCTCAAGTCCCCTCCTCCAAATTGCCGCTGGAAAAAATCAAGGAAGAAGTCAATAA
>MHIR01000071.1:9480-20349 GCA_001817615.1 Candidatus Buchananbacteria bacterium RIFCSPLOWO2_02_FULL_46_11b
CGATTTTTCCCGCAAAATCAATTTGGAACCAGCTATGCTTAAATTGGCCCAAAACGGCTTTGCCGTCATTCCCGACATTTTTGCCGCCAAGAAAATTTCGGATTGGGAAAACAGCTATAAACTTTTAAAAGACAGCGAATACCCGATTTTTGTCAGCGCCGATTCTCTTTTGGCCCTCTACCAAAACACTCTGGATGTGGTCTATCGCGAAACCGAACAGGAAATTTTTTATCCCTCGCTTTGGCAGCTGCTCAAAGATTTGGCCCAAGACGCCCAAAAACGTTTTGAAGCCCGGAGCCAGAAATTCGGCATTGAAAACGATCTGATCGCCGAAGCCAGCCGCCAGGAACTTTCTTATTTGAGCGTCGCCCTAAAGCTTTTGGCGCCGGAAAAAAACCAGGTGCGGGAATCTTTGACGCCGGATAATAAATATTTCACCCCCCAGGAAGCTTTGAATTACACCTTTGTCGTCCCGGCAGGCGTTGGCAAGGAAGTCGGCCAGGAATTGCGGCTGATTGCCAATAAAACCATATCGGCCAAATCCCCGCTTTGGCTTTACCAGAAAAGTTACAGCCAGTACGCCGTCCCGGCCCACTACCTGGCTTCCGAAAAACTGAAAAATTATTATCTGGCCGTCGCCTGGCTCAACGACATTTTATTTCCCCTTTACCAAAAAAACAACGGCTGCCCCGATTGCCTGTTAGAAGAGCAGGATCACACGATTAATTTTTTGACGGCCCTGTATCTAAGCAGCGACCTGGGCGCCAGCCAAATCCGGAAAAATAACTGGGCCAATATTTACAAATCAATTTCTTTTTTCCGGGGCCTGGAAGCCAATCTGACTTATCTTGATTACCAGCAGGCTTTGAAGAAAAATTTCGGGGATGATTATAATCTCAATGATCTGTTCGACACGGATTTTGAAACCGCCAGAAGCCAAATCGCCAAAGTCCAAAAAACCCTGGCCGCTTCTTCTTTCCCCGCGGCTTTAAGCGATAGCAACGCCCCCCGCGAAAATCGCGGCCTGAAGTTGCTACGCAATCGCTATCTTTTGGAAACCAAACTTTTTCCCCTGCTTTCCGGTCCGGCCGCGGGCGCCTATTTGGGAACAATTCAGCCAAACCAGCCGCTGCCGTTTTCGGTTTGCCAAAGCAAAACCTCAACTAGCCGCTGCTGGCCTTCGGGCTTGGATCTTTTAAGGCTTTTGGGCAATAGCGCGGCCGGCGACAGCCTGGCAAAAAATTCATCCGGCCAATTTCAAAACTACCAGACAAACCTTAATAATTTCGGCGCCGAGATCAAAAAATTCAACGCCGCCACCTGGCATGAAAATTCTTATTTGAGCCTGCTTGATTCCCTGAAATACTTGGCGGGCCAAGCCCCCGGCGGCTGGCCGACTTTCATGCAAAACCCGGCTTGGGAAAAGAAATCGCTGAACCTCGCCCTGGCCGGCTGGAGCGATTGGCATCGTGAAATCAATCTGGAGAAAGCCCAAAATCCCGCGCCGGCCGGTTTTATCCAGTACTTCCCTTACGGCTATTTGGAACCCCAGCCGGAATTTTACGCCCGGCTTTTAGGGAACGTCAAAATGATCATTGACGGCTTTTCGGGCTTGCAGATTTTTTCGCCCCAAAGCCAGCAAATTGAGCGCCTGGAAAAATTAAAAACCGTTTTACAAACCAGCCTGGAAATTTCCCAAAAAGAACTGGAAAACAAAGAACTGTCCGCCGGCCAATACGATTTTATCAATAATTTCAGCCGCCAAATCCATCTGATTTTAAGCGACGTCAAAAAAGAAAACCTCTCGCCGCGCCTCGCCTACGCTTTTGCCCTGCCGGAAAAAAACAGCTTAAACGAATATTTGGACGGCTTGAATTATTTGATTGTCATTTACCCCAATCCCGCCAAGAAATTGTTTTTCGCCATCGGCCCGGTTTATAATTACAGCGAAGGCAAGAATGGCCAGAGATACCCGTGGGAGTGGCAGAAGGAGTTTAAACAATAAAGCCATAAAACAATAAAACAAACTGATTTAATTTTTGTTTTATTGCTTTATTGAAATATGAAACAATACCTCGACATCGTCCAAAAAATATTAACCGAAGGGGAACTGACGCCCAACCGCACCGGCATTGACGCTTACCGCATCGCCGGCGCGATTTTTCAGCATGATCTGAAGAACGGCTTTCCCCTGCTGACCACCAAAAAAGTCCCCTACCGCTTAATCGCAAGCGAACTGGAATTTTTTATCAAAGGCATCACCGATAAGCAATGGCTGATTGAACGCAACAATCATATCTGGGACGAATGGTGCACGCCCTTAAAAGTGCCTTACGCCCACGACGAAGAAACTAAAAAGAAAATGGCCGCCGAACGTGATTTGGGCACGATTTACGGCTGGGAATGGCGGCATTTCGGCGCGACCTACAAAAGCTATGACACCGATTACGCCGGCCAGGGTGTCGATCAGCTGAAAAAACTGGCAGAAAATTTGAAAAAAGACCCTGACAGCCGCCGGATGCTGGTTTTGGCCTGGAATCCTTTAGATATCGACAAAGCCGTGCCGCCCTATTGTCATTACGGCTTTCAGGTGACGGTCATCAAAGGCCGGCTGAATCTGTTTTGGAATCAGCGTTCGGTTGATGTCGCCTTGGGTTTGCCTTTCAATATCGCCAGCTACGCCACCCTGCTTCACCTGCTGGCCAAGGAAGCGAATCTGAAAGAAGGCATTCTGACCGGTTTTTTAGCCGACACGCATATTTACAAAAACCACGAAGCCGGCGCGCGCGAGCAATTGGTCCGCGACCCGAATCTTTATCCCCTGCCCCGGCTGGAAACAAAAAATTTCAAATCGATTTTTGACTGGCAGTACACCGATACCGAAGTGATCGGGTATCAGAGCTATCCGGGCATTAAGTTTGAGATCGCCGTTTAGTAAGCAAGATAAGTTTTCAGCCCGCTTCGACCGCGAAGCGTGGCGAGCAAGATAAGCAAGATAAGAACAAAGTTTAACCCTTATCTTGCTTATCTTGCTTATCTTGCTTTAATAATTTACATTACCAACCATGAAACTCATCCTCATGATGGCCATGACTCTTGACGGAATCATCGCCAAAAATTCAAATCAAAACGCGGACTGGACAACCAAAGCCGATAAAAAAGCGTTCATCGCCGAAACCAAAAAGCACGGCGCGATTGTCATGGGCCAAACTACCTACGAAGCCATCGGCCGCCCTTTGCCCGGCCGGCTTAATTTAATCTTAAGTTTGGAGCCGGAAACATTCAAAGACAAAGAACAGCCAGAGCTTTTGGAATTCAAAAAAGGCTCGCCCCGAGAAATCGTTGATTATCTGGCCGGCCGCGGTTTTGCCTCGGCCATCCTGGGTGGCGGCGCCCGGACCAATGCCATGTTTTTAAAAGCCGGCGTCGTGGACGAAATTTTAATCACGGTTGAACCGAAACTCTTCGGCCTGGGGCTTAACTTCACTGAAGGCGAGGAACTTGATTTAAATTTGGAATTGCTGGAAAGTAAAGAAATCGGCGACAACGCCGTTCAATTGAGATATAAGGTGATAAAATAAAAAAGCGAAATGGTATTTCCATTTCGCTTCGCTTATTTCTTACCGGCATTAACCAGACTAATCCTCGTCTATTTCACAAACCTCGTTGTTTACCAGATTAATTATCAAAGAAACAATTGCCGAGGTTGCCAGCGCGGCGACCCAAAAAGCCGTCCCCCAATAACCCATCGCGATTGGCCATTGTCCGCTGTAAGCCAGCCAAATAATCAGGCTGCTAAAAATACCAACCAATGGCGGTATAAAAGCCACCCATAGATTGCCCTCTTTCTTGTCACACCACCAGTCTTGCTTGTCACACCACCAGCCATAACCAATCGTTAAACCGACTACCAACGCGAAACACCCTAATCCCAGCATAACCATCCTCCTTTTCTGTTTCTAAACGATACTTAATATCTATCATATTTAAATATAATTGTCAATTACCTTAATGCTACAAGCTACAAGCTACAAGCTACAAGCTAGCCAAGGCAAACTCATAGTGCTGGACGGCATTGACGGTTCGGGCAAAGCCACCCAGACCAAACTTTTGGTGGAGAAACTGAAAGCCGAAGGTTTTTCCGTGGAAACGATGGATTTTCCCCAGTATGAAAATAATTTTTTCGGCCAAATGGTGCGCCGCTACTTAAACGGCGAATTCGGGCCGGCCACGGCAGTCAGCCCTTATCTGGCCTCCGTCCTTTATGCCGGCGACCGGTTTGAATCTTCCGAAATTATCAAGCAATGGCTGGCCGAAGGCAAAATCGTGGTTTTGGACCGTTATTATACTTCAAATCTAATCCATCAGTCGGCCAAACTGGCGCCGTCCGAGCTTGAGGCGTTTATTGCCTGGGACGAAAAAATGGAATTTGAAATTTTTAAAATCCCCCGGCCCGATCTGGTGATTTATCTTCATCTGAAAGCCGAAATCGCCCACGACTGGATCACCAAGCGCGGGAACGGCCATGACGGCCACGATACCCTGGAGCATATGGAAATCGCCGAAAAGCAATGCCTGAAGCTGGTAAAAAATCTGGGCTGGGAAAAAATCGAATGCTTCGCGAAGGGAAATCCCTTAACAATCCCTGAGATTGCCGAATCGGTCTGGCAAAAAGTCGAATCTCGGCTGCCAAAAAAATAAATAGGCTAATTAATATAAATTTATAACATTAATTTAAAAAATTATTAATTCTGGAATAAACAATAATAAAGAAACTTTCTTAAAAAGGCCTGGCGCTAATAGCATGCAAGGAGTATTATTTAAATTACCCGAAATAATAAGAAAAGTTTACGATATTAAAGCGGAAAAAATAAATGAAGATTATTTTTATAAACCTCAAGAAAATGGAGGATATTTACAATTGCATAATCGCCGATATATTGGCAATAAACACAAATTAACAGAATGGATCTTTTCAATTATTACTAAGGAATGCAGCGGGGATTCTTTTGCTGATGTTTTTGCCGGAACGGGCGTTGTATCCGCTGTTGCAATAAAACACTTTGAAAAAATTTAATGATTTTTATATTCTTATGAACAAGTCAAAATCAATAATTTTATTTAATCAGAAACAAGTTCGCCGAAGTTGGGATGAAAAAAATGAAATTTGGTATTTTTCAATTATCGATGTTGTTGAAATATTGACCGATAGTCCAAGACCAAGAAAATATTGGAATGCCTTAAAAACAAAGCTAAAACAAGAAGGAAGTGAGTTGTCCCAAAAAGTGGGACAACTGAAATTGGGGTCTACTGACGGCAAAAAATATCTTACAGATGTCGCCGATACGGAAACGATTTTAAGATTAATTCAATCTATTCCTTCGCCTAAAGCGGAACCTTTTAAGATTTGGCTAGCAAAAGTGGGTTATGAAAGAATTGAAGAAACTGAAGATCCAGAACTTGCTATTGACAGAGCAATGAAAACTTATTTGCAAAAAGGCTATTCAAAAGAATGGATAAATCAACGTCTAAAAAGTATTGAAGTTAGAAAAGAGCTTACTGACGAATGGCAAACAAGAGGCATGAAAGAGGGATTGGAATATGCAATATTGACTGATGAAATCACAAAGGCTTGGTCGGAAAAAAGCGTCAAGGATTATAAAAAATTTAAAGGATTGGAAAAAGAAAATTTACGAGACAATATGACAAACTTGGAATTAATTCTTAATATGTTAGCCGAAGCTTCCACAACAGAAATATCTAAAAAACAAAATCCAAAAGGACTTGAAGAAAATAAAAGTATAGCCAGAAAAGGCGGTTTCGCAGCTAAAAAGGCCAGGAAGGAAATAGAAAAACAAACTGGAGAAAGTATCATTTCTTCTAAAAACGCAAAGCTTTTAAAGACGAATAAGACGAAACTCATACCAGATAAAAATAATCAATAAAAAAATATGGCAATACAAATTTTATCAAATCTAAAATACGACATCTAAAATGGTACATTTAATTTAAAAACTAAATAAAGTTATATTTTACTCCGCTATGCTCCGCAAAACATCAGGTATACGCTTCCGTTATATTAGTAGTATTAACGCACAACCCGGGTCCTGCAAAAACACCCCCAAAAGCCAGACCCTTTACAAATTCAATAAAACTAGTATAATGGTGTAATCAAATTCAAAAAATGGCTAATTTTATACCAAAAAAAACGGAAAATGAGCAAAATAGCGGTCTTAGCGTCGCTTTGGGGTTATTTGCCCAGCTCTCCGGCTGGCTGATCGGACCGCTGGTTATTTCTTTGTTTTTAGGCCGATATTTGGACGATAAGTTCAATACCCGGCCCTGGCTGTTTTTACTCACCACCGCCCTGGCCTTTGCCGTCACGATTTTCGGCCTGGTGCAAGAAACCATGAAATATCTTAAAGAAATTGATAAAAAAAGATGACAACTGAACAACAACTTAATACTCCGGCGACTGAAGCGAAAACCGAAACCGCTCAAACTAATCAAGAAATCAAGCATGAGACCACGATTTTTGCCGAACCGATTTTTCATCTCGGCCAGTTTACCGTCACTAATTCTCTGATTAATTCCTGGGCCGCGGCGCTGATTTTAGTAATCGCGGCCGCGGCCATGACCAAGAGAATTACCGGCATCCCCAGAGGGATCCAGAATTATTTGGAAATATTTTTTGAAGGCGCTCTGAATCTGGCCGATTCGGTCACCGGCTCCCGGGAAAAATCAATGAAATTTTTGCCTTTGGTTCTGCCGTTATTTTTATTCATTCTGCTTAATAATTGGCTGGGCTTATTGCCCGGCGTCGGTTCAATCGGTTTTGTGGAAAGCCTGCATGGGGAAAAAGTTTTTGTCCCGCTTTTCCGGGGCGCGACCGCCGATTTGAATACGACTTTGGCTTTGGCGATTATGGCCGTAATTCTGACCCATATCGCCGGCGTGATGACAACCGGCGCCTGGGGCCATCTTAACCGTTTTATCAATATCAACGCACTTTTGGTCATTCCTAAAAAGATTTTTAAAAACCGGGAATATACCGCCATTTTGGTTCAGCCGATAAATTTCTTTGTCGGCTTAATCGAGCTGGTCGGCGAGCTGGCCAAAATGGCTTCCCTGTCTTTTCGGCTTTTCGGCAATATTTTTGCCGGCGAAGTCTTATTGGGCGCCATGGCGGCGATCTTTGCCTATATTCTGCCTCTGCCGTTCATATTTTTGGAAATCATCGTCGGCATTATTCAGGCCATGATCTTTTCCACCCTGACTTTGGTCTTTTTGACGATTATGACCACCGCGCACGGCGAGGGCGAGGAGCATCAGGAGGCTCATTGAGAATTGTTTTATTGTTTTATTGCTTTATTGCTTTATTGATTTACTAATTTAAATACTAATAACACACAGGCAAATCAATCAGCCTGTGCCTGAAGAAAGGATACATTATGGACATTACATCACTCGCCAAGGCCCTGGCCATCGGCATCGGTTCAATCGGCCCCGGTCTGGCCATTGGCCTGATCGGCGCCAAAGCCATGGAAGCGATCGGCCGCAATCCCGAAGCCGCCGGCAAAATTCTGGTCCCCATGCTTTTGGTGGCCGCTTTTGCCGAAGCTTTGGCTATTTACGCCCTAGTCATCGCTTTTTCCATTTAATTGAAAGCGAATCTATTTTATTAAATTGCCCGCCGCCTCTGGCTTTTTCTCTTAATTTGAAAAAGCGGGGGTGGCGGCAAAAAAGATTAATCCGCGTAAATCCGCGTTTTAATCCGCTCGCCTAGACTCGACGTCTAGTCGAGGCTGGCGCCTAGCCGCTTCTATAACCCTGCATTAGGCTGAACGCGAAATCAGTAAAAACTATTTAAAATAATTATTCAACGTTCTTAAACCACCTATGGATTCAATTATTTCAACTTTTCATATTGATTATAAGCTGATGCTGGCGCAATTGGTCAATTTCGGCATTATTGTCGGCGTGCTTTGGTATTTTGTTTTCAAGCCCCTGGCCGCCAAAATGACCGAGCGGACCAAAACGATTGAAAAAAGCCTGGACGAAGCCAGACAGATCGCCGATAACCTGAAATCTTCCGAACAGCGGCACCAGGAAGCGATCAAGGCCGCCCGGCAGGAAGCGGAAAAAATTATCGGCCAAGCCAATGCTTTAACCGCCGCCGAAAAACAAAGGAGCGTTGAAACGGCCAAAGAAGAAGTAAAAAAAGTGGTGGCGGCCGGCAAGAAAGAAATCAACAAGGAAAAAGAAAAAATGCTGGCCGAAGTTAAAACCCAGGTCGCCGATCTGGTGGTTTCGGCTACCGGCAAATTGCTGGAAAAAATTTCCGATAAAAAAATTGACGCAAATTTAATTAAAGAAACCTTAAAAGAAATAAGCTAGCTTGTGGCTAGCTTGTAGGAAGTAGCTTGTAGCTTGTAGAAATCTAATTTTCTATAAACAAATTACAAGTAAGTAAACCCCCTACAAGCTACAAGCTGAAAGCTAAATGAAAGTCAACACCAAGGCGTACGCGATCGCGCTGTACGAAACAATTAAAGACGCCAAGGGCGAGCAGTCAAAAACCGCGATTGCCAATTTTGTCGCGCTTTTGGCCAAAAAAAATTTATTGCCTTCGGCTAATAAAATTATGGCCGACTTTACCCGCCACTATAACCAAGCCGAGGGCATCGCGGCCATCACGGCAGAAACCGCCAAAGCTTTATCAAGCGAAGAAAAAGACGAACTTATCAAAAATTTGAAAAAAATTACGGGCAAAGAAATTGAGCTGGAAACTGCCGTCAAACCCGAGCTGATCGGCGGCTTAAAACTGAAAATCGGCGATGCCCTGATTGACGGATCATGGCAAAATCAACTTTCAACTTTGCGAAAAAAACTTATTTCCTAAATCTACTCGTTACCACCCGCTTACTACTCACTATTATACTAATATGAACAAGGATCAAATCATTGAACAAATCAAAGCGCAAATTAAAGATTTTCAAGCGAAAGTCAAAACCGAAAAAGTCGGCGCTGTCACCGAAGTCGGCGACGGCATTGCCAAAATTTCCGGCCTGGGCGAGGCCATGGTGTCAGAAATGCTTGATTTCGGCAATGATATTTTCGGCGTAGCTTTGAATCTGGAC
This sequence comes from Candidatus Buchananbacteria bacterium RIFCSPLOWO2_02_FULL_46_11b, assembly GCA_001817615.1. Lineage (GTDB taxonomy): Bacteria > Patescibacteriota > Patescibacteriia > Buchananbacterales > UBA6539 > 02-FULL-45-11b. The sequence continues at coordinate 18,621 of MHIR01000071.1, forward strand.
GAAGATTCAGTCGGCGCCATTATTTTGGGCGAATACGAAAAGATCAAAGAAGGCGATACGGTCAAAAGCACCGGCCGCATTCTGGAAGTGCCGGTCGGTGAGGCCGTCATCGGACGCGTGGTCAATCCGCTGGGCGAGCCCCTGGACGGCCAAGGCGCGATTAAAACCGACGTTTTCTACCCGGTGGAAAAAATCGCGCCGCGCGTCATCACCCGCCAGCCGGTCAATACGCCGCTGCAAACCGGCATCAAAGCGATTGACGCCATGATTCCCATCGGCCGCGGCCAGAGAGAATTGATTATCGGCGACCGCCAGACCGGCAAAACCGCAATCGCGATTGACGCCATTATCAACCAAAAAGGCCAGGATGTCATCTGTATTTACGTCGCCATCGGCCAAAAGGAAGCCAAGATCTCCCGCATCTTGACCGAGCTGACAAATAACGGCGCCATGGACTACACCGCCATTGTTTTGGCCGGCGCCTCCGATCCGGCATCATTGCTTTACCTGGCGCCGTTTGCCGGCTGTGCCATGGGCGAATATTTCATGGATAAAGGCAAAGACGTTTTAGTAATTTATGACGACCTATCCAAGCAAGCGGTCGCCTACCGCCAGCTGTCGTTGCTGTTAAAACGTCCCCCGGGCCGCGAAGCTTACCCGGGCGACGTCTTTTATTTGCACTCACGCTTGCTGGAACGCGCCGCGCGCTTGAACGAAAAATACGGCGGCGGCTCGCTGACGGCTCTGCCGATCATTGAAACCCAGGCCGGCGACATCTCCGCTTATATTCCCACTAATGTCATTTCCATTACCGACGGCCAGATCTTTTTAGAAAGCGACCTGTTTTTCCAGGGCATCCGGCCGGCCATCAATACCGGCTTGTCCGTTTCCCGCGTCGGTTCGGCCGCCCAGATCAAAGCGATGAAGCAGGTGGCCGGCAAAATGAAGCTGGAAATGGCCCAGTACCGCGAACTGGCGGCCTTTGCCCAATTCGGCTCCGACCTTGATGAAGCGACTAAAAAGCAGATCAACCTCGGCGCCCGCTTAACCGAAGTCTTAAAGCAGGGCCAATACGAACCGATGCCGGTCGCCCAGCAAGTGCTGATAATTTATGCCGCCATCAATGGTCTGCTTGACGATGTCGCCGTGGAAAACGTCAAAACCTTTGAAACCGGCCTGATTAAATACGCCGTTGCCCACACCAAAGCCTTGCTTGATAAGATTGCGAAAGAAAAAGCCCTGTCGCCGGAAATTGAAGCGGAAGTGAAGAAAGTGATTGCGGAATATAAGCAGACATTTGCAGTTAATGACTAATATCTAATAACTAATTTCTAATCAAAACCTAATGGCTAATATCTAAATTTATTTTAATCATTTAATATTAGTCATTGATTAGAAATTAGATATTAAAAATTAGAAATTTTATTTATCATGGCCCTCTCCACCAAACTAATCAAAAAGCGCATCCGCTCCATCAGCAACACCAAAAAGATCACCCGCGCGATGGAAATGGTTTCCGCGGTCAAGATGAGAAAATCGGTCAATGCCGTGCTCGCTTCCCGCGCTTATGCCCGCACCGCCTGGGAAGTGGTTTTAAATTTGGCCAAACGCGTCAACCCCGAAGATCATCCCCTGTTAACCGGGCATGGCGAAACGAACAAGACCGCGATTATCTTAATCAGTTCCAACCGCAGCCTGTGCGGCGGGTTTAACAGCCAAATTATCGCTA
>MHIR01000071.1:20377-20900 GCA_001817615.1 Candidatus Buchananbacteria bacterium RIFCSPLOWO2_02_FULL_46_11b
TGGCTCTTGCCGGCGCCGATGACGTTGATTATATTGCCATCGGTCAAAAGGGCGCGGAGATGCTTGCCCGCGGCGGCAAAAATATCGTCGCCCAGTTTGAAAAGCCGGACGTCATCACCGGCGCCGAAACCGTCAAACCAGCAATTAAAATGATTATCGCCGATTTCCTTACCGGCAAATACACCAAAGTCTTCGTTGCTTATACCGATTATATTTCCGCCTTGACCCAAAAGCCTGAAGTTCTTCAGCTTCTCCCCTTCCAAGCCTTGCAAGATTCCGACCTGGGCAGCATCGGAGCCAAAAGCCAAAATAAAGAAGAGTCTGCGTTTGATACTTTTGAATATGTTTTTGAACCGAACAAAACCGAGATATTAAGTCAATTCTTGCCGCTGCTGATTGAAATTCAATTATACCAGGCGATGCTGGAATCAGCCGCGTCCGAACATTCGGCGCGGATGATGGCGATGAAAAACGCCTCCAGCGCCGCCACCGACATGATTGCCGATCTGACCCTGATGCTTAA
>MHIR01000071.1:20908-22310 GCA_001817615.1 Candidatus Buchananbacteria bacterium RIFCSPLOWO2_02_FULL_46_11b
ACTGGCTCTAAAGCGGCTTTAGAATAAATTCCTAATATCTACGAATCAACTACAAATTTACAAATAAATGACTAATTGGCGGCATTTGCCCGCCTGTCTCGCCATTACCATGGTTATCGATAAAAACGTTTAATCATGACTTATTGAAATATATCTGGAAAAATGTAAACGGCATGGCGGGCAGTGGGTGAATAAAATCTAAAATTCAATATATCTAAAATAATTCATAAAAGATTATTAATCACACATCAATATGTCAAATGCAGGAAAAATCACCAAAGTCATCGGTCCGGTCGTGGATGTCTTATTTGAAGGCAAAATACCGGAAATTTACAACGCTTTGCATGTTAAAAATGGCAAAGAAACCCTTACATTGGAAACCCAGCAGCACTCCGGCGGCGGACTGGTCCGCGCCGTGGCCATGGGTCCGACCGACGGTTTAAAGCGCGGCCTGGAAGTCACCGATACCAGTCGGCCGATTGCCGTGCCGGTCGGTCCGGAAACTTTAAGCCGCATGTTTAACGTCCTCGGCGAGCCGCTGGATGAAAAGGAGCCGGTTAAAACCAAGGAGACCTGGCCGATCCACCGCCCCGCTCCAGCCTTTACCGACCAATCCACCAAAGTTGAAATATTTGAAACCGGCATCAAAGTCATTGATTTAATCTGCCCATTTGTCAAAGGCGGCAAAGTCGGCTTGTTCGGCGGCGCGGGCGTGGGCAAAACCGTAATTATTCAGGAACTGATCAGAAATATCGCGGCCGAACACGGCGGCTACTCGGTATTCGCGGGCGTCGGCGAACGCACCCGCGAAGGCAATGATTTGTTTAGGGAAATGACCCAGTCCGGCGTCATTAAAAATACTGCCATGGTTTTCGGCCAGATGAACGAACCGCCGGGCTCTCGCTTACGCGTCGGCTTAACCGCCCTGACTATGGCCGAATATTTCCGCGACGCCGAGAAAAAAGACGTGCTTTTATTCATTGACAATATCTTCCGCTTCACCCAGGCCGGCTCCGAAGTTTCGGCCCTGCTTGGCCGCATTCCTTCAGCCGTGGGCTACCAGCCGACCCTGGCGACGGAAATGGGCGAAATGCAAGAACGGATTACCACTACCCAAAACGGCTCAATTACTTCCGTTCAGGCCGTTTACGTCCCGGCTGACGATTTGACCGACCCGGCGCCGGCCACGACTTTCGCCCACCTGGATTCAACCGTGGTTTTGTCCCGGCCGTTATCCGAGCTTGGCATTTATCCGGCCGTTGACCCCCTGGATTCTTCCTCCACCATTCTTGATCCGCGCATTGTCGGTCAGGAGCATTATGACGTGGCCCGCGGCGCGCAGAAGGTTCTGCAGCGCTACAAGGATTTGCAGGATATCATCGCGATTTTGGGCCTGGAAGAA
>MHIR01000071.1:22321-32244 GCA_001817615.1 Candidatus Buchananbacteria bacterium RIFCSPLOWO2_02_FULL_46_11b
AAATACGTTTCGCTTAAAGACACCGTCAAAAGCTTCAAAGAAATTCTTGAAGGCAAATATGACGACGTGCCGGAACAGGATTTCTACATGAAAGGCGGGATTGACGAGGTGCGTTAAATATCTCTCTAATTATAATCAAATAAAACGAATTATGCCCCAATGCCATTCGTAGATTCGGATAATTCGTAGATTAGGATCGGCTTATGCCAAAAATTAAATTCAAAATCGTCACGCCGGAAAAAGTGGTTTACGAAAACGAAATTGACCAGATCACCCTGCCGACGCAAAGCGGCGAAATTACCGTCTTGCCCCACCATATCCCTTTGCTTTCCGCCCTTAAGGCCGGCGAGCTGGTAGTGAAAACCGGAAACCGGGAAATTTCCTTAGTGATCGCCGGCGGTTTTGCCGAAATCAGGAAGAATGAAGTGATTGTTTTGACGGAAAACGCCGAACGGGCCGAAGAAATTGACGAACCGCGCGCCGAAGAAGCCAGAAAACGCGCCCAAAATCTTTTGGCCCAGGCTAAAAATAAGGAGGCGGTGGATTACACCGGTTTGGCCGCCAAAATGGAAAAAGAACTGGCGCGGCTTAAAGTCGTCAGAAAAAGAAAGCACGGAGTTAGTCCAACCATTAAAACCGAGGAATAGCAAGAATATAATATTCAACGCTCTTAGTAATAAAAGGAGAAACAAATGAGCCACCATTGCCAAGCTTTAATCATCCGCTGTATGGATTTTCGCCTGACCGCCGGCCTGCCAAAATTATTGGAAAAAGCCGGTTATCCGGCCGGCGGCTATGACCTGGTCTCGGCCGCCGGCGCGGGCAAAGATTTATTGTCCGCCGAACCAGGGGAAGCGAACTTTTTATTGAAACAAATTCGCCTCTCGCAAAAGCTCCATGACGCCAAAGAAATCGTCGTTTTGCACCACGACAACTGCGGCGCTTACGGCCTGGCCGATCCGGCCGAAGAAGAAGCGGCTCATAAAAAAGACCTGGCTGAAATTAAAGATCTTTTGCGGGCGAATTTTCCCGGGCTGGAAGTAAAAATGTACCTTATCAGGGGGGTTAAGGAAGGAAATTTAAGCCTAGAGGAAATTAAATAAATTTAATAAGAACGACAAGCCCGGGATGCGCAAGCGTCCCGGTTTTTTTACTCCTACGAAGTATAAATTCGCAGACGTATAAACACAAAACCTGATTTTCATTACCTCTAAAACTTGACAGAAATGCTAAAATATGCTAATATATAAAGTCAGAAATACTGGTAAAAACAACGGGAAAAACCAAAATGTAGGTAGAAGGAGAAAAACCATGAAAAAACGCGGATTGTTGAGTAAAGTCATGTACTGGTTGTATGCGAAAACGGCCGGTCAAAGCACTTGCCTGCCGCCCAAGAATCGGCGCGATCGGCGCAAAGAAAGGAGGACGGTATGAAGTCGGAAAAGATGGGTTTTGCTTTGCTTCTGGCGCTGGCATTTACCTCTTATATGATAATCAGCAGCGCCATGGCGCCAAAGCCGGTCTTTGCCTCAATTGAAGGGCGGGAATATCCGGCGCCGGACAAAGTCAGCGCGCCACCGGAAATCCCGAAGCAAAACTCGATTGAGTATTTGCTCGGGGACGCCGAAGCGCGCCGTCAGCTGGCGCTGGAAACAGCCCGGTTGCAGGCCGCCGTGGACAAGAGGCGGGCCGAGGAAGTGGCCAAGCGGCTGCAATCAATGGCTCCGGTACCAAACGATTTTCCGGAAACCGAAGCCATGGAAGCGCTGCTTTTAGCCGAGGATTATTCCGGCGTCCATTGGGAGGTCCTGGATGCCACCCACCGTCAGGAAACTCGGGCGGGAAAATTCCTGGGACACTGCCGGCCCTGGCAGGTCATGAGCCGCGGCCAGTACGCCGCCTTTCTCAAGATCTGCAAGGTCACGGGCCGCGACCCGAAACAGCAAGTCTGCTCCAGTAAAGGAGCCATCGGGCAGATGCAATTTTTGCCCAAGACTTGGGTGGCCGAAGGCAAGGACGGAAACGGCGACGGCGTGATTGACCCCTGGTGTCCGCAAGACGCCATTATATCCGCCGGCCAGTTCCTGGCCAAACATGGCTACGAGACTAACCCGGACAAAGCGATTGCCTACTATAATGGAGGCAATAATCGCGGCCCGGCAGTCAAACGGTATGTCGCCGAGGTGAAAGCCAGGGCGGCCAAGGCGGCAAGCCAAAGCCGCAAAAAAGATCATTGAATCTCGGGCGCGGGAACCAGGTTAAAACCTCGGTTCCCGCGTCAAACTTTATTTAAAGCTTATAGCTTTTAGCTGTTAGCTTATAGGGAAATAACTCGCCCCTAAAAGCTAAAAGCTGACGGCTAAAGGCCGAGTGGGACAATCTCTTTATTTTTCCAAGTATTTATGTTAAAATAACCGAGTAATTAACCGGGCTTAAATTTACTCCCTACCCCCTACTCCCTAACTTTATGACCCTCACCCCTATAATCGGCCTGGAAATCCACGTCCAGCTCAAGACTAAATCCAAGATGTTTTGCCGCTGCGATAATTCAGGCGAAAACCAGCCGCCCAATACCACGGTTTGCCCGGTTTGCCTGGGCCAGCCCGGCACTCTGCCCGTGGCCAACCGCCAGGCGATCGCCTGGTCGGCGATGGCGGCCTTGGCGCTTAACTGCGAAATTCCGGCCATCTCAAAATTTGACCGCAAAAGTTATTTCTACCCCGATTTGCCCAAAGGCTATCAAATTTCCCAATTTGACCAGCCCATTGGCTTGCGGGGTTTTTTGGAAATTGAAACCAAAGACGGCTTAAAAAAAATCAGCATCAACCGCCTGCATCTGGAAGAAGACGCGGCCAAGAATTTCCATTCCGTTGACGGAAAAAATACTTTAGTTGATTATAACCGCTCAAGCACCCCTTTAATGGAGATTGTGACCGAGCCGGATTTGCGCGCCGCCGCCCAGGCCAAAACTTTTGTCCAGGAGCTGCGCCTGATTATGCGCTATTTGGACGTTTCAGACGCGGACATGGAAAAAGGCCATTTGCGCTGCGACGCCAATATTTCTTTGACCGACCAGCTTGCCGATAAAATCGACTATAAAAAACTTTCGCCGAAAACCGAGGTAAAAAATATCAATTCTTTCCGGGCCGTGGAAAAAGCCATTGAATATGAAATCAAGCGGCAAACCGAACTCTGGCAAGAAGGCCAGGCGCCCAAGATCCAGTCCACCCGCGGCTGGAACGAAGACAAGGGTGTGACCGAAGAACAGCGCACCAAAGAAGAAGCCTCCGATTACCGCTATTTTCCCGAGCCGGATCTGCCCCCAATTAACTTCACCCCGGGCGCGGCCAATGGCTTTGATTTGAAAAAAATAAAAGCTTCCCTGCCCGAACTGCCGCAAGACAAAAGAAAAAGATTTATCGCCGAATACGGCTTAACGGTTGAAAATGCCCGGATCTTAATCGAAGACAAAAATCTGGCCGCTTATTTTGAGCAGGCAATTTCCGAATTGCGCGCCTGGCTGATTTCTCTGGACGAAACCGAAGGCACGCAGGCAGAAATTTGGGAGAAAAACAAGGCTAAACTGGCAAAACTCGCCGGCAACTGGCTGCTCAACAAGCTTCTGGCCGTCTCGCCTCAAGCCCTGGAAAACGTCGCCCCGGAAAATTTCGCCGAATTCATTACCTTAATCCACGGCAATAAAATCAATTCCACCATTGCTCAAAAATTACTGGAAAAAATGGTTCAAACTAAAAAAGATCCATCCGTGATTTTGGACGAAGAAGGCCTGGATAAGGGCGTGGAACAAAAAGACATTGAAACGATTATTGACCAAATTATCAGTCAAAACCAAAAAGAAGTTGAAGCCTATAAACAGGGCAAAACCACGCTTTTGCAATTCTTCATCGGCCAGGCCATGCGCCAGACCAAAGGCCAGGCTGACCCGGAAACCTTGAAAAATATTATAACCGGTAAATTGAACAATTAATTTTCCGTGTCAATCCGCGCCTGTCCCGCACAAAGCCAATAATCCAACTTGAATACAGAAAGAGATAAGGCGAAGCCGATTCCGCGCCCACAAATCTTTTTACAATCACTTACTCTATCGCGGGCTTGGTGCGGGGTCTATCCGCTTCTATGGCAATAAATCAATTCAAACTAAAATCTAATAAGAGCTAAATTAATTTATCTTAACTCCTAATTTTAAACTTATGGCTTACGTTGAATCCGAAAAAACATTTTCCCCGGAAAAAATAAAAAAATTGGAGGCCGCGATCGCCTTGCTGGAAGACGCGGTTGAAAGGCACGAACAAACCTTGCCGGACGCGATTTCAACCAAAGAACTTAATGATTTATCCGAAGCCGCGGCTTTATACGAGGAATGCAAAGGCGATTACCAATGCGGCCGGGAACATTTAAGATTCGCCCTGGATGATTTCACCCGGCAAATCAAAGATAAACAGCAAGCCGTCAATGAATATAACCGGAAAGTCACCGCCGCGCCCGAACAGCCACGCAGCAAAAGGCTGGAAGGCTCAAGCGACGCCTTTAAGGAAAGATACAGCCAAGATCCGCTGAAAGATTTAGCCGAAATGAATAAAAAATACGCGGGCAAGCCGGAAATGATCAGCGACGAAGAAGATAAAATCGCCTGCTATCAAGCCGCCAAACTTCTCTTAAAAGAAGTGAAAAATCCGGTCAATCCGATAAAACCGGCGGCCAAAGACAAGCCGACCGTGGCTTTCGCCAAACTGGCGGTTTTTGAGCTTCAGGGCGAAGTGGAAGCGCTTTTGGCGGGCAGAATGGCCGAAGCGGCTTAATTCATTAATTCAATAATATATGAGCCCGAGAACAATGGAAGGCGGCCCCGGTCTGGCGGACATGGAATTCAAAGCCGACCAGGAAGAAACCGCGGTTGTCAAGCCAATTGAAGAAGAAGCTAAACTCGCCCAAGCGGTTGATGACATATTTGAACCGAAAAGCGTACAAAAAACGACCAGAGAATCCCTGGAAGCTTCAAACGCGGGTTATTGGATGAAAGAATACTTTAATAAAGCCAACCGCGACCCCATGAGAACCGACATGATTCCATACGATAAACTGGAAAACGCGGCCTTTATCGCTCAGAATTACCTGACGGCGCTGGTTGAACAAGTGAATAATCCAAACGTCAAAATCGGCCGGATTCAAAGCACGGGAGAAGAAGCGAAAATGAAACAATTCGCCCAATACGTTGTCGGCGAATGGAACCGGGAGAAAGCCCGGCGGATGGCAAGCGCGGCCAGAAAAGCAACTAAGGAAGCGGGAAGGATGCGGCCGGCGGCTTAACTTTTATAAACTCTTAAATAACAAAAAAACAGGGAGGGTCCCTGTTTTTTTATTGGTTAAAATTTATTCAACTAGTTTCATCGCTTCATCGCTCCATCGCTTTATTAACTTTTCTTCAAAAACTCCCTCGCCCGACCAACCGCCTCGCCCGCTTTATCCAGCCAAATAATATTTTTATCGCGTTTAAACCACGTCATCTGGCGTTTGGCAAAATCGGCGATGGCCGAGTTAAGCTGACCATACAGCTCTTCGTAAGACAGCTTGCCTTGCAGATACCTCGCCACAAAGCGGTATTCCAGCCCGAATTCCTCAAGCCGCTTCCAGGATACGCCTCGGCGGTGCAATTTCCTAATTTCTTCAATCATCCCCTCTTTTTCCAGCCGGTCTTTTAAGCGCTTGGCAATTCTTTCTCTTAAAACTTCCCGCGGGAAAGTTAAACCCAAAAGCAGAAAATCATAAGGCGGTTTCTGTTTTGTTTCCTGTTGGGATTTTGGCTTGCCGGTTTGGTAATAGATTTCCAGCGCCCGCTCTACTCGTCGCCGGTTATTTTTATCAATAACGGCAAAGGTTTCCGGATCAATTTTCTTCAGCAGCGCCAGTAGTTGTTTAAGGCTTAACTTGCTAAGATTCGCCCTTGTTTTCGTGTTTTCGTGTTTTCGTGTTTTCGTGAAAGAAAATCCTTCGACTAACGCCGAAATATACAGCCCGCTGCCGCCGCAGATAACCGGCACTCTCCCCCGCCTTAGAATCTCCTTGATTCTCTCTAAAGCCGCCGTCTGCCATTGAGCCGCGGTGTATTGCCCTTTGGGATTTTCTACGTCAATTAAGTGATACATAATATGCGAGCTGTTAGCTTTTAGCTTATAGCTTTTAGGGTTTAAAGAATATTCCCCGAGGTCTTTACCCGTCCCCACATCCATCCCTTGATAAACCTGCCGCGAATCGGCCGAAATTATTTCGCCGTTGAACTGTTTGGCCAGCTTGACCGCCAATTTGGTCTTGCCCGACGCTGTCGTGCCTAAAATCGCCAAAATTCGGGGCAGGCGGCCCAGTAAACCAAAGGCATAGGCGTCAATGACCTCCACTATAATTAATTCGCCGGTGCGGTCAAAATCGCAGGCGAATTTGATATTTTTAAAATTCCGGGTCCGGCCGAAAGCAAAACCGCCTTTATAGGATTCAGCCAAGACTTCAACTGTCTGGCCGATCAGCCCTTTATTTTTCTTTAAAGCCGTCTTTTTTAAAATCTCGGTCAGAATTTTTTCCCGTTTTTTCTTTTCTAACAAAGAAACATCGTCTTTCAGTTTGGCCGCCGCGGTTCCCGGCCGGGCGGAATATCGGGCGATAAAGGCCAGATCAAATTTCGCTTTTTCAAACAGCTTGGCGGTATTTAAAAATTGTTTTTTGGTTTCAGTGGGAAAGCCGGCGATAATATCCGTGGAAACGGCAAGCCCCGGCATCGCTTTTCTGGCCCGCTTGATTAAATCAACATAATGCCCGGCCGTATAATGGCGGTTCATTTTTTTCAAAATTTCATCGTCTCCGGACTGCGCCGGCAAATGCAGATACGGCATAACGTGCCGGCTTTCAGCCATAGTTTTTATCAGCTTATCGGACAAATCTTTCGGGTGGCTGGTGGCAAACGACAGCCAGTAATCGCCGGGCATGGCGTCAATCCGCCGCAGTAGCTCAGGGAAACTAAGCGAGCTTGTAGCTTGCCCGCCCGCAACGCTTCGCGAAGCGTTGCGGGCGGGTAGCTTATAACTTGTAGCCTTATAACTATTCACATTTTGACCGATTAAGGTTATTAGCTTGTATCCTTTTTCAATCAACTCTCGGCACTCTTCAATAATCTCCCCGGCCGGCCTGGATACCTCCCGCCCCCGCGTAAACGGCACGACGCAGTAAGAACAGAAGTTATCGCAGCCGGTCATGATGGGCACGTAAGCCTGAAATTTTGAATTGTAGGCCGGGTGAATATTTGAGAAGTTTCTAAGTTGGTAAGTCCCGACGATTGCCTTTGACAAGTTAGACAAATCTTTGGCCGGCAAAACCACATCAAAAAACTCCGCCAATTTTTTTTCATCGGAAGATAAAATACAGCCGGACAAAATCGTTAAAAGCGGCCGCTTCCGCCTAATGGCGTCAAACTTAATTTTCAGACCAAAAAGCCGGTCCACGGCCGTCTGGCGCACCGAGCAGGCCAGCACCAAGACCAAATCGGCCTCGTTTAATTCCGAGGCCGGGAGGTAGCCGAGTTGTTTGAGTAGGCCGGCAGCTTTTTCCGAATCGGATTTGTTGAACTGGCAGCCGAAGGCGATGATATGGTATTTCATAGTAAGCAAGATAGGCAAGATAGGCAAGATAAGCAAGATAAGGGTTAAGCTTTGTTCTTATCTTGCTTATCTCGCTGAAAACTTATCTTGCTTTTATTTCCGCTCTTTAATTTCACTCACCACTCTCTCTATAAACGCTCCCTTAGACATACCCGCCACGTCCTTTTGGCTCCGTAGCCTGACCTGCAGATCGCCGCCCTCGGCTTCTTTTTGGCCGATGACCACCATGTAAGGCACTTTCTGTTTCTCTCCTTTTCTGATTTTATAGCCCACGGTTTCATTTAAATCATCCAGCCAAACGCGGATGCCGGCTTGGCTTAACTCCCCGGCAAATTTCCTGGCCGCCTTGAGGAAATCCTGGCCCACGGGAACGACCTGGACCTGGTGCGGGCAAAGCCAGACCGGAAAAACGCCGGCGTAATGTTCAATTAAAATCGCCAAAAACCTTTCATGCGAAGAAAGCGGGGCGCGGTGGATGACAAAGACTTCGTTGTTGTGTTTGCCCGTCTCGTCGGTATAGCATAAATTGAATTTGCCTTTGGCGGCGAAATCCAGCTGGATCGTGGACATGGTTTCTTCGCGGCCGATCACGTTTTTGATTTGGACGTCAATTTTCGGGCCGTAAAAAGCCGCCTCGTCTTTGGCTTCAATAAAATCAACTTTTAATTCCTTCAGCGCCTCGCGGATTATCCGCTCGGCATATTCCCAGTTCTTCGGCTCATTGATGTATTTTTCCGTGTGCTCGGGATCCCAGAGCGACAGGCGAAAAGAATAATCTTTTAACCCAAAAATCTTGAATTCTTCAAACATCAAAGCCATGACATTTTTGAATTCCTGCTTAATCTGATCGCCGCGGCAATAAATATGAGCGTCGTTTTGGGCGATGCCGCGCACGCGTAAAAGCCCGGCTAAAGTTCCCGAGAGCTCATTTCTATAAACCGTGCCGTATTCGGCGATTCTGACCGGCAATTCGCGGTAGCTGTGCAGATTATGATTATAAATCGTGTGGTGGTGGGGGCAATTCATGGCCTTCAGATAATAAGTTCCGTCATCTATTGTCATACCCGGATACATGCTGTCTTTATAATAAGGCAAGTGGCCGGATTTGACGTATAATTCTTCTTTGGCCAGATGCGGAGTAATCACGCGAATGTAGCCGTCGCGCTCCTCCAATTCCACGGCCAATTTTTCAATTTCGTTTCTGATAATCACGCCTTTGGGCAGCCACAAAGCCAAGCCCTTGCCGATTAAATCATCAAAAAAGAAAAGCTGCTGGTCGGCGCCGATAACGCGGTGGTCCCTTTTCTTGGCTTCCGCCAAAAGCGCCAGATAATCGCTTAATTCTTTCTCGCCGGCAAACGCCGTGCCGTAAACGCGCTGCAGCATTTTATTTTTTTCGCTCCCCTTCCAGTAAGCGCCGGCCAAGCGCAGAAGCTTAACCGCGCCAATTTCCTTGGTTGAATCAAGATGCGGCCCGGCGCAAAGATCAACGAATTTACGCTTGCCATCGGCCGCCACCAGGCGGTAAAAGCTCAATTTCTTTTCGCCTTCTTTTTTTAAATCTTCCCCTAATTCCAGCTTATAGGGCTGCTTTTTACCCTTGATGTATTTCAGGGATTTTTCCGTTTCCCCTTCGTACTTTTCAAATTTCTGATTTTGCCTGATAATCTCTTTCATTTTCTTTTCAATCTTTGCCAGATCCTCTTCGGCAAAAGTCTCTTTGCCCAGGTCAAAATCATAATAAAAGCCGTCCTCAATCGCGGGCCCGATGCCTAATTTGGCCTCGGGGAATAATTCAAGCACCGCTTCAGCCAGAACATGGCTGGCCGAATGGCGGAGGGTTTGGAGATTGTGTTTCATATGGTTTAAATAAATTATAAATTTTAAATTTTAATTTTAAATGATAAAATTTTAAAATTCTTTCATTTAAAATTGGACATTAAATTGAAATTTAAAATTTAAAATTAGCGCTTTATAGTATTATAAAACTCTTCCTTAAGCAAATCCATCCAGCACTGGTCATGGAAAAAGCCGTCAAGCTCCAAAAGCCGCCTGATCCGGCCGGCCGGCTTAAAACCCAATTTTTTATAAGACTTCTCCCCGCGGATATTAAAAGCGATGTAGCGCAGATAAATCAAACGCAGCTTAAGCTTTTTAAAGCCATAGTTAATAATCAGCCGACCGGCTTCGGTCCCGCACCCTTGGCCCCAGTATTTCTTGTCGCCGATAAAAATGCCGAATTCCGCGTTTTTATCCAGG
>MHIR01000071.1:32255-32901 GCA_001817615.1 Candidatus Buchananbacteria bacterium RIFCSPLOWO2_02_FULL_46_11b
CAATTTCTTTCTTCCGACAGGCTCGGCGGGCCAAAATGGCGCCAGCGCGTCAAAAACTCCGTCAGCTCGGGATCGGAAAGCCAGCGGCAGAAGTTCGGCGCGTCTTTAAGAGATAAAGGGCGCAGGGTGACTAATTTGCCTTTGAGAATTATTTTTCTTTTCATATATTTTAGATATGATAGCACGGATGCCCGCTATGAATTCGCTTAAGGCGGCCATGGATGGCACGGATTCTATAAAAATTATCCGCGTAAAATTATACAGAATCCGTGATATCCGTGGGTCGCGCGCCTTAAAATCAGTCAAGGGATGGACCATCCGTGTTATCAGTGCTTAAAAAAACCCAGCCAGAAAAACATCTCTGCCCGGGGCCCGCCTTAAGCGGGAGGTTCCACCTCGGAAATTGCTTAATTTATTCAATTGGCCCGAAAGCTTAGCCCCGAACAATAGGGGTTTTACAACACTCGGTTGGTAGCCAAGTCAATCGCTTTTAGGTAATTTCATTATACACCCCTGAAAAAAGCCTGTCAATTGCCTGTAAAAGTGTACAGTTAACAGTCGGGGGGACATCTAAAAAAACGAAACCCCGCGGTTAAGCGGGGAATCTCGGAGCCCGAAGGCCTTATGATTAAATAATAACAAAAGT
>MHIR01000072.1:0-1275 GCA_001817615.1 Candidatus Buchananbacteria bacterium RIFCSPLOWO2_02_FULL_46_11b
TAAAAAGACCCCGGGGCCGCGCCGCGGCCGGAAATTTGTCCTTGCTTGACATTATTGCTAAAATATGCTAAGATTTATTATCAGCTCTTTTTATCAATGGTTCAACTCAACCCAAAGCAAGGAGAGAAAGAATATGGAAGCGAATGAAAGAAAAAAGAAGTTAATGTGGCGGTGGTCAATTGCGAGTTTTTTAGCCATTGCCTTATTCTGGTGCGCCGTCTGGGCGATCACGGGCCGGATGCCGGTGGCGGACAAGGTCTGGCTGTTAAACCCGACTGATGGCAATCCCGGCTGGTCTTTACCGCTGCCAATCGTCCTGCCAAGGATAGCCGATGCCTTTCTTGGGCCGATCTTTTCCAGCATTTTGATTTTCCTGTTTTTTAACAAGAAAATTAAAAATGATGATTTGGTCTTCGGACTGGGCGTCGGACTGGTCGCCGGACTGGTCGCCGGACTGGGCGCCGGACTGGTCGTCGGACTGGTCGTCGGACTGGTCGCCGGACTGGGCGCCGGACTGGGCGCCGGACTGGTCGCCGGACTGGGCGTCGGACTGGGCGTCGGACTGGTCGCCGGACTGGGCGCCGGACTGAAAAAAATCAAGCCGGCAGCCATGGCCATATATAATTTCATGATGGCCATCTAATAAACCGCGGCAAAACGCGTCCGCCGCGGCCGGAGCTTGCCAAAATTTACGTCCCCCTGAATTCCAATTCAGGGGTTTTTATTTTATGAAAAAGATAGGCTTAAACTAAATCGCCCCGAAATAAATTCCGGGGCTCAATTCACAAAACTCATTAAAAGTGGGTTTGATTCTCTTACACTAATCTTTTTTAATTAAAGTTTACTCAACCCAATTTATTGGGTTTTGTATTTTTAGCCTTGGGTTTTAACCCAAGGCGGCGGCAAGCTGATTTGCTACTGTCTGACCACTCTTTCCGCCTCCTCCATCCTCAAGCTGATAATCTTAGAAACCCCGTCCTCCCCCATCGTCACGCCATACAAAATATTGGCCTGGTGCATGGTCGCGCGGTTGTGGGTAATGACGATGAATTGAGTTTTATGAGCCAGCTCATTGATGATTTGCGAAAAGCGCTGGGAATTTGATTCGTCTAAAGCCGCGTCCACTTCGTCCAAAATCACGAAAGGGGAGGGATTATTGGCAATCACGGCGCAAATCAGGGCAATGGAAGCCAAAGACCGCTCGCCGCCCGAGAGCATGGCAATGGAAGCGACTTTTTTGCCCGGCGGCGTGGCCGCGATATCAATGCCGGTGAT
>MHIR01000072.1:1288-5786 GCA_001817615.1 Candidatus Buchananbacteria bacterium RIFCSPLOWO2_02_FULL_46_11b
TTCCTTTTTAAAAATCTCTTCGGGCTCATCTTTTCCTCAACATCGGCCATCATCTGCAAAATGCCGGGCTGCGCCGCCTCGCTATCTCCTTCGGCCTTATCTTGCTTATCTTGCTTATCTTGCCTATCTTGCTTATCTTGCTGATCCAAGTCTTCCTTAAGCAAAATCAGCTCGGCTTTTCCCCCGCCAAATAGAATCTTAAAAAAATGGGAAAATTCTTTATTGATTTCCTTGAACGCCGAATCAAATTGAACCTGGATTTTTTCGTCCAAATCATTGATCACTTTTTCCAAAGAATTGATTGATTTTCTTAAATCTTCGGCCTGGCCCGATAAAAAATCATGGCGCTCTTTGGTTTCGCCGTATTCTTTGACGGTTTCCGGATCAACGCCGCCGATTAATTCCAGCTGGCGCTTTAATCTTATCATCTCGCCGCGCGCTTCAATTTCATTTATCTTTTCCGTTTTGTATTCCAAAAGCCACTCAATTTCGCCCGTCTCTTCTTTGATTTCCTGCTTTAAATCCTGCTGGCGGGTTTCCAATTTCGCCATTTCCACCCGCAACTCCGAAGTCTGGCCGGCTAATTTATTGTATTCGTCTTGTTTGGCAGTAATTTGCCTTTGCCATTCAAAAAATTTGCCTTTTTTCTTTTCTTCCTGCTGGTTGAATTCTGCCATCTCCTGCTGGGCGGCCTGCAGCCGCTTTTCCAGGCCGGCCAATTCCGCTTCCACCTCTTTTAAGTCTTTGATTAAATCGGAGTCAACTTCCGCCTTGGCCTTCTCCTTACCCTTGGGGTTTTCTAATTGGGAAACCAACTCCCGCAAAAGCCGGCCCAGTTCGCGTCCGTCTTCTCTGGCCTGCGCCATTTTCCCGGGTTCTTCGCTGTTTAAATTTTCCAATAGCTGAACTTGGACTTTATCAATTTCTTTTAATTTTGACAAAATATCGGGCAGAGCCATAGGCGCGATAATCTCTGTCAGCCGCTGCTTGGACAATTCAATTTTATTGCGCAAAATCATCTGCTCTTCGCGCCGCTTGTTTTTTTCATCCAAAACTTTCTGGTAATTCTGCTGCAGGTCGTTAAAAACTTTGCTTCGGGAATCTTCTTTTTCCAAAGACCGCAAATACTCGTGCAGCTGCTTTAATTCCCGGTCTTTATTCAGCAATTCTTTTTCTTTTTCCTCCAAGCTCGGCTTAATCTCTTTTATTTTTTCCAAAATCTGCCGCCATAAAAACCCAAAGTATTTTTTTTGGGCGTCTTTCAGCTCGGCTTCAATTTTTTCCCGCTTTTCCAGCCGCCGCACCTGGCGCGTCAGGGAATTCAGGCGCGGGGAAATTTCAGTCAAAAGCGCGTCCACCTGCCTTAAATTATTCCAGGCCGACTCTAATTTGTTGATTGACTGGTCGCGCTTTAATTGGAACTGCTTGACCCCGACGGCCTCGTCAAAATATTCTTTGCGGTCGGCCGGCGTTGACATAATCACCTGGTCAATGGAACCCTGCGAGACGATGGAATAGCTTTTTTGGCCGAAATTAGATTTGGCAATCAGCATTAAAACGTCCTGCAGGCGGACTTTGCTTTTATTGATTGAATATTCGCTTTCGCCGTCGCGGTAAATTTTGCGCGAGATTATAACCTCTTGATAATCAACCGGCATGACGCCGTCTTCATTATTGACATGCAAAGAAACCTGGGCCAGTCCCAGGCGGGCTTTTTTCTCCGAGCCGGAAAAAATCACGTCTTCGGATTTTTTGCCGCGCAGGCTTTTTAAGCTCTGCTCGCCCAAAACCCAGCGGACCGCGTCCACGATATTGGATTTCCCCGAGCCGTTGGGACCGACAATGCAGGCCACGCCGCAAAGGCCCGCCTGCAGCTGATTCGGCCCGCCGGCGTTTTTAACTAAAGGACAGCCCTGGCCGGGCCGCGGAAATTCCAAAATGGTTTTGTGGGCAAACGACTTGAAACCCTGAATTTCTATTTGTTGGAGAAACATAAGTGGTTATTGGTATTTTACCACTTTTAAACAGACTGAAGCAAGACAACCTTTTAGATAATAAACGGGTTACCGTAGTTATCTATGACTATGGCAACCATCTTAGAGATTTTTAAGCGCTGCCTCGGGGAATACCTAAAAGCGAACAAGGAAAGAAAAACCGAGATTTTAAGCCCGTGTGCGAACTGACCGGATTCCACCTCAAGGCCGCTAGCCGCAAGTTTTCTGCCTTGTAATTCCGTTTCCTCAGCCAGTCTGAAGCCGGCTAGTAATATGATGTTGCCGCCGCCTTAAAAGAGGTCTGGGAAGCGTCAAGCGAAATCTGCGGCGAATTTGACAAATTCCGCCCCAAGGCATAAGATAAAGAAAATTCAGAGGGAGAGAATTGACCATTAAAAACAAGGGAAAAACCGGCTCTTTGAGCCAATGGAGGTTATTATGTTTTCAGGAAGTATTGTCGCTTTACCAACGCCTTTCAAGGAAGATTTTACGCTTGATTATGACGCTTACGGCCGGCTGATTAATTTCCAGTTGCGCAATGGAACCGACGGATTTGTCCCCTGCGGCTGCACCGGCGAGGCCGCGACCTTAAGCCACGAGGAACAGAAGGCATGCATTAGATTCGTGATTGAAAGGGCGGAGGGAAAACCGGTAATTGCCGGCGCGGGCTCAAACAACACCCGAGAGGCAATTATGCTGACCAAGTACGCCAAAGAGGTCAGCGCGGACGCAGTCTTGTCCATTACGCCTTATTACAACAAACCGACCGCGGTCGGCCAGATTGCCCATTTTACCGCGATTGCCAAAGCGGCTGATATTCCGATTATGCTGTACGACGTGCCCGGCCGAACCGTTACCTCTCTTTTGCCGGAAACTATTGCCGAGCTGGCAAAACTGGACAATATCGTCGCTTTAAAAGACGCCAGCGGCAGCCTTGACCACGCGGCCGAAGTTATCCAGCGCTGCGGCTGGAAATTCTCCGTTCTTTCCGGCGATGACAGCCTGACTTTGCCGATGATGGCAATCGGCGCCCGGGGCGTAGTTTCGGTCGCGGCCAATATCGTGCCGGAAAAACTCGTCAAACTCTGCAATTTAATCGAGGCGGAGAAATTAGCCGAGGCGCGCGGAATCCATTGCGGGCTAATGCCGCTTTTCAAGGCGCTGTTTCTTGAGACTAATCCCATGCCGGTCAAAGCGGCTTTGGCGCGCCTGGGCCTGATCAAGAACGTCCTGCGGCTCCCCCTTGTGCCTATGTTGCCGGACAAAGAAAAACTGCTTTTCGCCGTGATGGACGAACTGGGCATCAAGGCAATCTGATATTTTGGAGGGAATTTAAGCGAGCACATCAATTGGTGTGCTCTTTTTTTGTATACCCCCCCCTCAAGAGAATAATTTTAAATGGCATTAATTAATAAAATGCCCCAATAGGAGAAAAACAGAGAGAGAATGGGAGGCGAAGGGACAGCCTGCCCGTAGCTATACAAAATACGGCCAACCTGCCTGTATTCTGCGAAATACGGCCAAGGGGGGAGAGGATGTGATATAAATAAAAAAATGATATACTTAACTTATAGTTTAGCCATTAGGCTTCCAAACCTGACAACCTAATGGCTACACTATAAGCTAACCTATGCCCAAACCCAAGGAAAAATTCGTCGTCATTGACGGCAACGCCCTCATCCACCGCGCCTGGCATGCTCTGCCGCCGACTTTGACGACCAAGTCCGGCGAAGTGGTCAACGCCGTCTACGGCTTTACCATGATTTTGCTTCGGGTCTTAAAAGACTTAAAGCCGGATTATTTGGCCGTCACTTTTGATTTGGCGGCGCCGACTTTCCGGCACAAAGAATACAAGGAATACAAAGCCCAGCGGGTTAAACAGGCCGACGAGCTTTACGCCCAGTTTCCCCGCATTAAAGAAGTGACGCGGGCTTTCAATATTCCCGTTTACGAAAAAGAAGGGTTTGAAGCCGACGATGTCATCGCCACATTGGTTTGCGATCCGGCCGTGGAAAAAATCCAGTCCGTCATTGTCACCGGCGACCTTGATACCTTGCAATTGGTTGACGAAAATACCGAAGTCTATACCATGCACAAAGGCCTTTCCGACACGATTACTTACGGCATCGCCGAAGTCAAAAAAAGATTTGACGGCCTGACCCCGGCGCAGATGGTTGATTACAAAGCTTTGAGAGGCGATCCGTCCGACAATATTCCCGGCGTCAAAGGCATCGGCGAAAAAGGGGCGATTACTTTGCTTAAAGACTTTAAAACTCTGGAAAATCTATACCAGCATCTGGATTCGGAAAAAATTGCCGAGCGCTACAAAAAATTATTGAAAGAACACGAAAAAGACGCTTTGTTTTCCAAAAAATTGTCGCGATTGGTCAAAGACGCGCCGATTGATTTTAAACTGGCTGACGCCAAAATCACCGGCTATGATTTGGGCAAAGTCGTTTCTCTTTTCCAGGAGCTGGAATTCAAATCCTTAATCGCGAAATTGC
>MHIR01000072.1:5794-9484 GCA_001817615.1 Candidatus Buchananbacteria bacterium RIFCSPLOWO2_02_FULL_46_11b
AAAACGGCCGAACCGGCCGAAGCGCCCGCTAAAGGCGTCCGGCAGGCGGGTTTTGATTTTTCTTCGCCCAAAGCCCCGCACGCCAAAGAAAAAGGCGCCCGCTATAAATTGATAAAAACCGGCGAGGATTTTAAAAAATTCCTTAAAGAATTAAAAGAACAGAAATTATTCGCTTTTGACACGGAAACTTCCGGCCTTGATCCCTTTGCCAGCGAATTGCTCGGCATCAGCTTTTGCTGGGAAAACGGCCGGGCTTTTTATCTGCCGGTCCCGAGCCGCACCGGGGGGCCGATTGATATTAACGCTCCAAAGGCGAGGCATCCTGCCTCGCCGTCATGGCTGGAAGAAATCAAACCGATTTTCGCGGATAAAACCGTAAAAAAAGCCGGCCATAACATTAAATTCGATCTGGAATCATTATCAACCGCCGGCCTTGAAGTCCGGGGCGTTTCTTTTGATTCCATGGTCGCTTCTTATTTAATCAACCCCGGCTCGCGCCAGCATAATTTAGACGGGCTGGCTTTCACCGAGCTGGGCTACCAAATGCAGCCGATTGAAGACCTAATTGGCAAAGGTAAAAGCCAAATCAGCTTAAAGGAAGTGCCAGTGGAAAAAGTGGCGGATTATTCCTGCGAAGACGCGGATTTTACCTGGCGCCTGATTAAGCCTTTGACCAAGCAGCTTGAAGAAAAAAACAATCTCGGGCTTTTGGAAAAAATTGAAATGCCTTTGATTCCGGTTCTGGCCGAAATTGAAAAAAACGGCATCTTGATCAATCCTGACTTTTTGCGTAAAATGGGAAAGCTTGTCAATGTCCAAATTAAAAAACTGGAAGAAAAAATCTACCGGCTGGCCAAAACCAAATTTAATATCGCTTCGCCCCTCCAATTAAAGGAAATTTTGTTTGAAAAATTAAAAATTTCCACCGCCGGCCTGGGCCGGACCAAAACCGGAATTTCCACCGCCGCCGGCGAGCTGGAAAAACTGAAAGGCCAGCATGAAATCATTGATTATATCATGGAATACCGCGAACTGGCCAAACTGAAATCGACTTATCTGGACGCTTTGCCGAAACTGACCGATAAAGAAGGCCGGATCCATACCAGTTTTAACCAGACTGTCACTTCCACCGGCCGCCTTTCTTCTTCCGAGCCGAATTTGCAGAATATTCCCATCCGCACCGAATTGGGCCAGAAAATCCGCCAGGCTTTTATCGCGCCCAAAGGCTTCAGCCTGATTTCCGCCGATTATTCGCAAATTGAACTGCGC
Source organism: Candidatus Buchananbacteria bacterium RIFCSPLOWO2_02_FULL_46_11b (assembly GCA_001817615.1). Classification (GTDB taxonomy): domain Bacteria; phylum Patescibacteriota; class Patescibacteriia; order Buchananbacterales; family UBA6539; genus 02-FULL-45-11b. The sequence continues at coordinate 7,064 of MHIR01000072.1, forward strand.
ATTATCGCTTCTTTGGCCGATGATAAAAAGATGATTGCTTCTTTTGCCAATAACGAAGACATCCACGTCCGCACCGCTTCGGAAATTAACGAAGTGCCGCTGGATAAAGTCACTAAGGAAATGCGCTATGCCGCCAAAGCCATTAATTTTGGCATCATCTATGGCCAGGGCCCGCACGGCCTGGCTCAAGCCGCCGGCATCTCTTACGGCCAGGCCCATGATTTCATCGACAAATATTTCGAAATCCACAGCGATATTTACGATTATCTGGAAAAAACCAAAGACCTGGCGCACGAAACCGGCTTTGTGGAGACTTTTTTTGGCCGGCGCCGCTATCTGCCGGAAATCAATTCCACGATCCAGCCGATCCGCGCTTCGGCCGAGCGCATGGCCGTCAACCATCCGATCCAGGGCACGGCCGCGGATTTAATCAAGCTGGCCATGATTGAAATTCACAAAGAGCTGCCCGAGATTTCTCCGAAAACCAAAATGATTCTTCAGGTTCACGACGAATTGGTTTTTGAAGCGCCCGATTCGGATATCAAAAAAGTCGCGGCTTTTGTCAAAGATAAAATGGAAAATATTTACAAACTCCGCGCGCCGATTCGGGCGGAAGTAAAGGCCGGGGAAAACTGGGGGGAGCTGGCGCCGGTTTAAATTAAATTATCCGACTACTAGGCGAGGCTTCCACGCCTCGCCGTTTTAATTATCGGCAAACACAAAGGTGCCGGGAGCAGAGGCTCCCGGCTACCAGATCCCAAGTTGGTGGTTCGGAGCCTCTGCTCCGAACTTAAGTAAGTGAGCCGCCATCTTGCATACTTAATAATTAGCTAAATTTACCAATAATTCACTAAATTTACTTAAACATCCTTGACATTTTCTCTAAAATATGCTATTCTAAAATTAGACGACCTACAGTTACTTAATGTTTTTTGACAGGAAGGAATTGCGTATGTTCTTTAAAAAATGGTTCAAGCAAAAAAAATTGAAGAAGTTGGAACGTAAGCTGGCTGAAGCGAAATCCTGCTTAGCTGTGTTTAAAAGTGTCAGCTCTTCTGGAGCAGATGGCTGCCTTACTTGGCGGGCATGGCCGGCAGAGGCGTTCTACGGAAAGGAAGTTGACAGGCTGGAAGCAGAAATTCGGTTACTATGATTATTAATCACTTGAACAAGGTATTGCGTAACAAGAGGCTGTTGTTAGAAATAACAACAGCTCTTTTTTTATTGCAAAAATTTTTTAATTTTTTGCCATTTGAATTTTTGATATGAAATTTATTTGGAATTTGTAATTTGGAATTTTGGATTTTATGACTAATTTGCTAAAATTAACCATTTTTTTATTAAAAATCCCTAAAATACTTGACATTTCTGCTAAACTATGCTATTCTATAAAATTAGGCAGCCTATTGTTGTCTATGTTCTTTGACCGCTTCCTATGCTGGAATACCGGTTTTTTGATTGAGATGGTCCGAAAAAAAGTAGGAGGAATAAAGAATGGAAAATGGCAATGGAAACAGAGTTAAGATTCAGCGAATCTGGACAAGATTCCCGAATCTGGAGTGCGGCTTGTTTGCCGCCCTTCTGGAAATTGAACGGGTGCGCCAGCATTTGGGCATTAAGCTGGGAGAACTCAAGTGGAAATTCATGTCCACCGCCCAGCTTGACGACCCCGAAGCCAGCGCTAATCAGGAAGAAAATTGGGAGGAAACCGCGCGCCGCAAGGGCATTATCTACTTTAATGTCGGCGGCGGCGGCAAAAACGGCTGGGATCAGCACGGCCGGCCGGAAAACCGGTCGCTTTGCGAAATCTGCTCGCTGGATCTGGTCCGGGGGGCGTATGATTTTCTGGACCACCGGCCCTGGCTGCGCGATATCTTTTTGCGGGTGCGCCAGAACGACATTGACGGCACAAGCATCACTTCAGCCGCGAATAATTTGCGGCAGCTGATGTCCGGGTTGACCATCACTCGGCTGGATGAGCCCGAAGCTGTACTGGAGTTTTTGAAACTCGGGTTCCTCGGCGTTTTCAACCGCTGTAAGGCGGGGGTAGACGCGGAAACGGCTTTTGGACTTGAAGCTATGCTGATTGGCGTAGCCGAAGACTGCCCCGGCCAATGGGAATGGTTCAAAACTTTGGCCGAGGAAGCCATCGCGGCCAATGAGAAAGACGAAACCGATGCCCGGGAAGCCGTGGCTAAGGCGGAAAGGATGAAAAAAACCGCGACTGTCCGGCATCTGGGGCTGTTTCGGCCTTTGCGGGTGATTGAACTCCGCACGGACAGCACCCGCGCCGACAAGGTGGCCCGCTGGAAATGCTATGACATCATCATCGTCTGGCGGTCTAATGGCCACTGCCAGATCTTTACCTCTACTCCGTTTCAATACGGAGGAGATGGCAAAGCCAGTGTCGTCGCCAAGTGG
>MHIR01000072.1:9503-11987 GCA_001817615.1 Candidatus Buchananbacteria bacterium RIFCSPLOWO2_02_FULL_46_11b
CCAAACAGCTCCGAATTCTAGAGGCCAACTTCGCCAATCCGCGCCAGCGGCTGGCCAAGGCCGATTGGACCGCCAGCGGCTATTGCTACTACGAAAGCGGCGGCGCCTGCCCCTGGTATCTGGCGGAATTCCTGGTGTTTCTGGCCAATGGCACGCAGTCCAGCCGGAATGTTCCGCCGACGCGGATCCGCCATGACAAGCTATTTAGCGAAGTTGTGGCAATCCTGCCAGCCTGCCGCCTCATCCGCAAACAGGTAAACCCCGACGACAGCGAAGGGGAGTGGGAGCATGTGGAAACTCTCCGGCTGGATCCGGCCGCGATTAAAAGCAGCCGGAATCAGCGGCGCCCGGATCACCGTTCCGGCGGCCATCGCCGCAACTAATCGGAGAGAACCTGCGTGATCCAAATCACGGAGTAATCCCCGCTGCTGCTTTCTGTCCTGACAAGGACGGACCGCGGTGAAAAGACTGAAGCGCTCAAGTTCAATGGAACTTTTGGGCGCTTCTTTTTTTGTCATAATACCAATAGCGCGAAGGCTGGTTTTAAAGAGATAAGTTAGCGGATATTTTTTTATTAGGAAAATTGTTGGTAATTTTAAAATCAACTACCTCGCAGCAAGCTGACGAGGTATAGCAAGGAAGATTTTATATTTTGAAAACCTACGGTTTTCAAACTTTCCCTGCAAGGAAACCTCGGAGCAAGCTCACAGAGGAATAGTATTATTTAAAATTAAGAAGCTTATAAAAATATCCTTAAAACATCTTCGCTAATAACGCCACTATAAAACTGCTAAAATTTACTTGACAATTTTTTATTACTATGGTAAGCCAAAGATAGCAAGCAGACCTTTGACATCGGCATAAACAGCTTTAAGCTAGAAAGGTAAAATGCCATGAATAAGAAAATGTTGATTGGAGCGTTGACGATTGTTGTCCTGATCGGCTGTCCGCCGCGTCAGGGAAATTACCAGCCGCAGATTTTTGATTTTGCGGCTCTGGAAATGCCGGTCAATAGTTTTATGACTATTGATCTGGCGGACTATGCCCAATATGGCGGACCGGCAAGCGACTTGTCCTGGAGCGTCAGCGATGTTGATTCCGACTATCTGCTGGTTCGCGTTGAAAACAACATGCTGGCCATCAATTCTTTCGGGTTGGCCGGCCAGACCTGGTTTAATCTCATTTTAACCAGCCAATCCGGCCTTTATGACCAGCAATGGATTGAAGTTGCCGTGAATGGCGGCCAGCCAGCCGAGTATTTTAATCTGACGGCTGAAGCCAGCCCGGCCAATGGCGGCACGGTCTCGCCCGAGTCCGGCCAATACCAATTCGGTCAGATCGTCTATCTTACGGCCCAGGCGGCCGAGGGCTGGGAATTTAACCGCTGGGCAGGCTATGTTTCGGATGCTTACGCCAATCCGACCCGGATTGACATATACCAAGATAGTTTAGTCCAAGCCGTCTTTGTACCTAGTGGAACAATTCAGCAATATTCATTAAGCACATCCGTCAGCCCAAGCAACGGCGGCTCAGTCAGCCCGGCTTCCGGCACGTATGACGAGGGGACAACCGTAACTTTGACGGCCGCGGCCAATGCCGGTTTTGTGTTTGATTATTGGGTGGGTAATGTCGCGAATTCCGGCCAGAATCAGGCTTGGATTACGCTGTACCAGAATGAGTCGGTGCAAGCGGTCTTTATACCCGGCGCGGCAACTCAAAAATATTCTTTGAATATGTCCGTCAGCCCAAGCGGCGCCGGTTCGGTCAGTCCGGCTTCCGGCCTGTATGACGCGTGGACAACCATAACCTTGACGGCCGCGGCCAATACCGGTTTTGTGTTTGACTACTGGGTGGGAAATGTTTCAGACGCCGGCTCAAATCCGACAGAAATTGCCTTGTCCCAAAACGAATCAGTGCAAGCGGTCTTCGCGCCGAAAGTCAAGCAGATTAGCTTTGCCGGCAGGCAATGGTTTATCAAAGCCAGCGAAACCCGGGCTGACCCCGGCCAGAATTTCTTCTCGGGCGCGGCCGATAATGTCTGGGTTAACGGCTCGGGCCTGAATTTGGCGCTGCGTTACCGCGACAACAAATATTATTGCAGCGAGGTGTACTTGGACCGCTCCCTCGGCTTTGGCGCTTACTTTTTCTCGCTGTCCGGGCGCGTTGATCTGCTGGATCCGAACCTGGTGCTGGGCTGTTTTACCTGGGCGGACCCGCAAAAAGCCATTTGGCACAAGGAGTTTGACTTTGAGTTCACTAAATGGGGCGATCCCAACAACGCCACCAACGCCCAGTTCGCGATTAATCCCTTCTATCTGGGCATGGTTCAGCGCTATTTGGCCAATTTGCCGGACTCGGCGCCGGAGCTCACTTGCTATCTGGTTTGGCAGCCGATGTACGTTGAATTTCGGACTTACGCCGGCCGCTACGCCCTGGCCAGCTTGCCGCCGGCGGCAAATCTTATCCGCTCGTGGCGCTACGACC
>MHIR01000072.1:12084-23808 GCA_001817615.1 Candidatus Buchananbacteria bacterium RIFCSPLOWO2_02_FULL_46_11b
TGCCGCCCGCCAATCCGGCGATTGAGATTACTTATCTTCCGCCGGCCGGCAGCGCTAATTATCTGCAGGGCAAGGCTTATGGCGTGGATTTTTCCACGCACCGCGTCGTGGCCTACATCAAAGTTTCCGGCGTCTGGTGGATTAAGCCCTATCTTGATCAGCCCCTGACCGCGATTGACCAGGACGGCGCCTGGTCTTGCGACGTGGAAACCGATCCCGGCGACGTCGGCCTGACCGAAGTCTTGGTGCATTTAATCCCGGCCGCCGCCCAGCCGCCGCTTTGCCTGCCGTGCGATGCGACGCCGGCAGTCACCGGTTCTTTAGCCCAGGCTACGGCCGCGCGTTAATGCCGAAAAACGAACCTTGAACCGACTGCCTTGCTTTGCAAAACCAAAGCCAGGCAGTTTTTTTACCCCGTTAGAAGTTGCTGAAAATCCAGTTTAATATTTATAAATAAAGTTTGAAAATAAATTTAAAAATAACTGTTTTAATTATTAACTTCTAACGGGGTAAAAAATTGCCGTCTTACCCGATTTTCTGCTAAAATAAAGGTGGCTAAAAGGCCGCCCGATTAACTGCTTTCTGCCCAACTCACTCACTCCATCGCTCCCATCGCTTCATCGCTTTATTAACTCTAAGTTTTATCAATGATTATCTTCCTCCACGGGCCGGACACTTTCCGTTCCCGGCAAAAATTAAAGGAGCTGAAGGAAAAATTCCTCAAAGACGTTGACCCCGCCGGGCTTAATCTTGAATCCTTAAACGGCGCCGAGCTGGAAATTCCCGATTTTGAACGGGCGGTTAGCACCCTGCCGTTTTTGGCCAAAAAGCGGCTGGTTATTATTGAGGATTTAATTTCCAAAAATAAAGGCCAAAAAATCCAGAAAGAAGTGGCTGAAATTTTGGAAAAGCACAAATCGGAAGAAGTGATTATAATTTTTTGGGAAGGCGCGGATTTTTCCGGCAAAGCCAAAAAGGCCAGGGGTAAAAAACCGGCCGCGCCCAGAATCCATGTCTTATTGCCTCTTTTATTGAAAGAAAAATACGCCCAGGAGTTCAAGCTCCTGGACCAGGGGAACGTTTATCGCTTTGCCGCCGAAGAATTTAAAAAACGCGGGGCGAAAATCCAAAATTCAGCCTTAAAATTGCTCTGCGATTTGGCCGGCAGCGATCTTTGGCGCCTGACCGGCGAAATCAACAAGCTTTCGGCTTTCGCCCGGGGCCAAGAAATTACTCCGGCCGATATCGCCAATCTGGTGGAAACCAAGCTGGAAGAAGACGTCTTTAAATTAACCGGCGCTTTAGGCCAGAAAAATAAAAATGCCTCTTTAAAATTGATCGCCGAATTGCTTTTGGCCAAAAGTTCGGCCACGGAACTTTTAGGCATGATCGCCTGGCAATTCCGCAATCTGCTTTTGGTTAAAAGCTTTACGCAGGAAAACGGCGGCGGTTACGATTCTTATCGCATGGCTTATCAGCTCGGCCTAAATCCCTACGTCGCCCAAAAAACCGCGGCCCAGATTCGCTATTACCAAATTGACGAGCTGAAAAAAATTTACCAAAACCTCCTGCAGATTGATTACAAGTTAAAAACCAGCCAGATTGACCCGGAGGTTTTGTTTGACTTGCTGGTGATTAAAAACTAACTTATGTCGGCAGGTTTAAATTCGACCGCCGTTATTTTATCAAATTATTTTTTTATCGCTTGTTATTTTATTTTAAACAAAATTAACTAATCCTGCCGACCTACTAACCTACCGACCTTGTCTCACTAAAGAGAGATAAAAAAACCGCTGGGCGAACCAGGCGGTTATACGGAAGATTACTTCCACTTGATATGCAAGCGGCCTTTGGGAAATTCTCCCCAGGGATGGCCCAGAGCGTCCACTACCACCTCAAAATCTTTTGACAACAACTTTTCCATCTCGACCCAGTAGGCTTTAACAAAAGGAACAAAGTCCGCGTAGCAAACCGGCGCGTCAAAACCGGTCAGTATCTCGGCATGCACTTTGCCGCCGGAATAATGTTCCGCCTTTTCTTCAAGTTCCCGCAAAATCCGGAGCCAATCATCGGCCGCGGCTTTTTTCGCCCGGGCCTCAATCAGCTGCCGGTCGCCGGAAATCTTTAACGCTTCATCTCTTTTTTTTCTGGTTTTTACCAAAACCGCGTTGAGGCGCTTCCGATTCTTATCTTTAGCCGCTTTATCCATGATAATCTCCTTTCCGAAATTCAGTTTGTTTTATAGACCAAAACAAGAAATAGGTCCGGATAAATCCAAATAAGAATATCTTATTTTGACCTATCTTGACCTATCTCAAATTATCTGCCGGCAGGCAAGTCTTGACTTATCTAAACTTATTTCTTAAGCAAACCGTTCACCGCCCGCGCCAGGCGGGATTTTTTTCTGGCGGCGTTGTTCTTTTTCAAAACGCCTTTTTGGGCCGCCTTGTCAATTTTCTTGATTGCCTGTTTAAGCCAGTCTTGGGCTTTGGCCGCGTCTTTGGCGGCCACGGCCAAACGGGCCTTTCTGATTAAAGCCGCGACATCGCTTTTGACTTTATTGTTTCTGTCCGCCCTTTTCCCGCCTTGGCGCATGGCTTTAAACGCGGCTGGTTTTGTCGGCATAATAGATTAAAGATAATAAATTAAACGATTGACAGAAATAAAGATAGCATGGATGCGGAAAAAAAGCAAGGGGTCGTATTTAAATTTTTACTTTCAACTGAAAATAAAAGAATAAAAGAACCCCTCCCCCTCACGGCGTTCGGGGCGCTCGGGGCAGGCAAAAACAAAATAACAAAAATTAAAATGGCTTGTTCTCTTGTTCTTTTGTTCTCTTATTTTAATGTTTAGGCAATTGACATTTTTCCGAAAAATCGCTAAAATATAGATATAAATAAACCAAAAAAATCAACGATGCCTGATAAAAAATGTTTAATTTGTGAGCGGATTGAGCTCATACGGAAAAAAAAGAACCCTTATTTCGTTTTAGCCCTCAAAACCGGCTATGTCGTAATTGGCGATTATCAATTTTTTAAAGGTTACACTTTATTTCTCTGCAAAAATCACAAAAAAGAGCTGCATGAGCTGGATCCTAAATTCAGGAAACAATTCCTCTGGGAAATGAGCTTGATTGCGCAAGCGGTTTATAAGGCATTTAAACCCCAAAAGATAAACTGCGAACTTTTAGGCAATACCTATCCCCATTTGCATTGGCATATTTTTCCGCGATATAAAAACGATCCTGATCCAACTAAACCTGTCTGGCAAATTAAAAAAGAAACCCGGGAAACAAAGCCGGCAAAACCTGACCAAAAAATAATTGAGAAGATAAAAAATGAGCTTAACAAAAGAAAATAGCCTTTATTACTTCCAATAAAGGCTATTACCGGCAAAAATCTCGGGCGGAAGAAAAATGCCGCCAAGATTCTGTAAATGTCAGCCCGCTGAATTGCCGACCTTTCCGGACGGCTTCGCTTATAAAATGAGGGATATATCGTTTATTGAAAATTCCCTCTTTTTTTATTAGCTGACAAAATGACGCCGGAAAATAACGGAATCCGGCGTCAATATAAAAGTCCCTGCCAAAATCCTCGGTACCCTTCCTTTTTAGATTCTGGTAACTAACTACTGCCCCCTCGCGAAAAACAACCAGACTGTGCGTTAACGCGGTTTTCAGACGAGGTGAAAGCAACAACAAGGGATAATTATTATTTTGAGCCGAAAAGGTCAAAAACCTCTGCGCCACGTTTACTGGTATTAAACTATCGATCCCACAAACAAAACAGCCGTTTATAATATCAATTTGAGTAAAAGCGGCTGAAAGGCGGCTCAGGTTTCCCATAACGGCAGGAAAATGCAATAATCTTATTTTCTCGGCGGAGAATCTTGAAAAAATAATTTGCTCAATATCTTCGCCTCTGTATCCTGTCAAAATAAACATTTCACCAATCCCGCTTATATTTGTCAGACTGCTTAAAGTATGGCAAATGAGGGGATTACCATTAAAGGACAAGGCGCCCTTTTGCAAATTTTTAGTCAAAGCTCCCAGCCTCTTACCTCGACCACCAGTCAATATTATTGCTTTCATATTCTATATCCTTTCAAAAAACATTATAATCTTTATACCACATACCACTTCCGATTAAATTACCAAATTTTTATAATAATGTCAACCTAATATCACCCTCTCAAGAAATTGACATTTCCCCGAAAAATCACTACAATAAAGAGGCGGACAAATTTAAAAATTAACCCCAAAAATCTATGTTTAAAAAAGAGGACGGCGACAACGTTGAGACAATCATCGGCCCTTCCGTCCAGGTGGAAGGGAATTTCGTGGCCAACGGCGACATTATCGTGGAAGGCACGGTTTCCGGCAGCATTAAAACGGAAAAAAACCTCCGCGTAGGCAAAGACGCCAAAATTTTTGCCGACATTACGGCCAATAACGCCTTTGTGGCCGGCGAAATCCAGGGCAATATTAAAATCAAAGAAAATCTGGAGCTGACTAACACCGCCAAAATTTTCGGCGACGTAAAAACCAAAATTTTAAACGTCAGCCCCGGCGCTTCCTTAAACGGCAAATGCTCGGCCGGCGACGAGCATAAGGCGAAGTTTGAAAAAGCCGATGAGCGCGGCCAGAAAGCCAGCCGCGACAAAAACTACCTGGCCCCGGAAGAAATCTAAAAAACTTGAGATTTTCAGCTTTTGTGTCAGAGGCGCGCCCGCTTTTGGCGGAAAGCTTTAAGTTTTATTATGTATTTATATTTATACGATTCTTTTTTAAACAATAAAAAATACACCGCTTTGCTGGCAAAAACCGAAACCCGGCTGACGGATTTGGGCATTGGCGGAAAAATTTTTCGCCTCTCGCCTCTGCGCAACGTCGCCGAGCTGATTAACGATGAGATCCGAAGCGGCGTTAAAACCATTGTTATTGTCGGCAATGACAAAACCTTGAACCAAATTATTAATCTGGCGGTTAAATTTGAAATTACCATCGGCCTGATTCCGGTGGGGGAAGACAATAAAATCGCCAAAGCGCTGGGAATCGCTTCGCCCGAAGAAGCCTGCAATATCTTGTCTTCCAGAAAAATTGAACGGCTTGACTTGGGCAAAGCCAATGATGTGTATTTTATTTCCGAGATTGCCGTCTCAAGCGGCGCCGTCACGATTGAATGCGAAAATAAATTCAAGGTGAATACCAAGGCCAAAGATTTGGTCAAAATCTGCAATCTCTCCCCGCTTTCGGCCCCGGCCGAACAATCAGCCGGCGGCTTCAACCCGCAGGACGGCGTGCTGGAAATTATGATTCATCCGCTCAAAGCCGACTTTTGGCAGTTCTTAAAAAAAGGAGATAAAGCGGACAAAAGCGTTATTCCCTTCAAAAAAGCAGCCATCAAAAGCAAGATTCCCTTGACTGTCGCCACCGACGGCCAAAAAATCTTAAAAACGCCGGTGGCCGTGGAAGTCCTGCCCAAAAAACTGCGCTTCATTGTCGGGAAGAATCGGATTTTTTAATTTGATTTAAAAATCTATCGGGGTTTCGGCCCTGTTTTTTTATACCATACCCCACCTTTTTTTTTCTTACCACACCTCACCTCCCCCTGCCCCCTCCTCTCCTTATTCAAGGAGAGGAGGGGGACGAAACCAAGAAAAAGAGAAATAAAAGCTGTAGATAAAAAATAGTAAATACTGAAAATCTATATTTTTTAAATAACGCCAATAAAAATAGTTCCCCTCTCCTTGAATAAGGAGAAGGGACAGGGGCGAGGTGCGGTAAAAAAATGAGGCGTAGTAAAAAAGCAAGCCGGGCTTTCAGCCTAGCTTGTTTATTAAAGTATTTGTATTTTAATCAGTCCGCTCCCGAACCAACCAGCTCCACTTTCCCCAAACTGGCTTTCGGCTCTTTGGCCGCGCTGTCTTCCACCACCATTTTTTCTTTGGAAATACTAATAACCTGGCGGGGGCTGATAATTAATTGCTGATGCCACAAGCCCTTGATCAGACCCGTGCGCACGTAATAAGAAACAACCGCGTTATTATCAATATCAAGGTCAAAAGAATAAACCCGGCCGAGATTCTGGCCGCTTTGGGTGAAGACGGGCAAATTAATTAAATCGTTACTGGATATTTTCATAATTATTAATTTAATCAATAAGTTTAAGGTAAATATGGTATCAGACCAATTTTAAATTTTAAATTTGAAATTAATGCGCCCGCCACAAAAACTAAACTTACCTATTTTATTTAATAACCTCAACCTCCGCCTTCTTCTGCTTCTTAAAAACCAGCTCCTGCTGGAAAACCGTGAGCAGGGTCATCACTAACCAGTATAAAACTAAGCCCGACGGCAGGCTGATGCCGATAAAAACGGTCATCACCGGCATAAAATAAAGCATCTGTTTGTTCATCATGGCCATCATGTCTTCGTCTTTGGCCCCGGGCGATTTTTTCACTTCCGCCGGCGGCTTTTTGGTTATCATCATCTTGGTCTGCCAGAACTGGGCCAGCCCGGTTAAAACCGCCAAGGCGATCTGCGGCTTGTTCAAATCCAAAAAACCGAAAGAAACCGGATTCAAAACTCCAGGATTGGCGACAAAGGGATAAAGCAAATCAAGGCTTTTGGCGTTCAGCCCGCGCTGAAAAACTTGATAAACCGCGATTAAAAACGGCAGTTGAATCAATAAAGGCAGGCAGGAAGAAAAAGGATTGACCTTGTTATTTTTATAAAGCTCCATCAAAGCCTTGGCCTGGCCTTCTTTATTGTCTTTATGCTGTTTTTTTATCTCTTCAATCTTCGGCTGCAAATCCTGCAGGGATTTCTGCGACTTGATTGACTGGCTGGCTAAAGGATAAAGGACGGCTTTAATAATGATAGTCAATAAAATAATCGCGACGCCTAAATCGTGGTAAGGGACGATGTTATATAAAAACACCAGCAGGTTTAATAGGGGCTGGAATAAGACGACGTTAAATAATTGAATCATTTTTTAGGTTATTAGGTTATTAGGTGGTCAGGTTGTTAGGTTCGCTATAACCTATCTCACTGGGTCATCTCCGCCTTTACTCCAGGGATTGCAGCGCAAAACCCGCCAAAAAGCCATTAGGCCGCCTTTAATTACGCCGTATTTTTCAATTACTTGATAGCCGTAATCTGAACAAGTCGGCTGAAACCGGCAAAAACCATGGGGAAACATAAAACGGAAGATGCCATAATCAAAAGACAAGGTTTTTTGATAAATTTTTATCAAACGTAGGACAAAAATCCTAATATGCAGGTTAAAATGGCTCATTTTAGCAAATTTCCTTTAAAAAATAAGACTGCCAGGTCGGTTTTTAGCTCCTCATAGTCCCGGCCCAGAGCCCGATTTTGAACAGAAATAATTAAATCAAAGCCATCTTTTATCTTTTCGCGGTTTAGGCGCAAAATTTCCCTGGTTTGACGCTTTAATCGGTTGCGTATGGTCGCTTTTTTGCTAATTTTAGTGGAAACTACGACGGCAAACCGGCTGTTCGGCAGCTTATTGGCCAAATACCGCAAGCGAAAATAGGCGGAAAAAACCGACTTTCCGCCGGCATTGATTCTTTTGAAATCCCGGTCTTGGGTTAAGCGGTATTTTACCGGCAACATAGGCGGTTTATTAAAAATTCGCAAGTCCTTGCTTAAACAGAAAGCTTCTTCCGGCCCCTGGCCCGGCGGCGCTTTAAGACATTGCGGCCGTTTTTGCCGCTCATTCGCCGCCGAAAACCATGTTTTTTCGCCCGGCGGCGCTTTCTCGGCTGATAAGTTCTTTTAGGCATAATTTTATAATATTGCTAAATTTTTGGATTAAGTTGCCAAATTGGCAAATACTATCTAATATACTATATCAAAGTTTTTCCCTTTCGTCAAAAAAACCTTCTTGACCAAATGCCAAAAAAGTTCTAAGGTGATATACACAAGTAATCAACAGTTTATCAACATAGAAACTATTCTGTGGATAAATTCTTTGTGCTATAATAAAGTGGCTATATCTATTGACCGCCCATATTTTAAAAAATAAATAAAAATAAGATGGAGGAAGAACAAAAAATTTGGCAATCTGCCTTAGGGGAACTGGAACTTACTTTGTCCAAAGCTAATTTTACCACCTGGCTGAAAAATACTTTTATCTCGTCTTATGAAAAAGACGCGGTGACAATCGGCGTCCCCAATATTTTTACCAAAGCCTGGCTGGAAAAAAAATACCATCTGGCAATCTTGAAAGCTTTGCAAAAAATCACGGGCAACCGGGTCAGAACCATATTTTATCGCGTGGAAACCCGGGTCAGGGACAAGAATAAAGAAGCCGACGGCGGTTTGGCGGAAGAAAAGACCGACGCCTTCTCTTTGCCGGCCGAGTCAATTAATCTCAACGAATTCGGCCTTAATCCCCGTTATAATTTCGCCAATTTCGTGATTGGCAAAGGGAATGAACTGGCCCAGGCCGCCTCTTTGGCCGTGGCTAAACAGCCCGGCGACGTTTACAATCCTTTATTTATCTACGGCGGCGTGGGCTTGGGCAAAACCCATTTGGTCCAGGCCATCGGCAACCAAATTTTGCGCCTTCACCCCGAAAAAAAGATTCTTTATGTTTCCTGCGAAAAATTCACCAATGATTTCATCAAATCAATCTCCAGCAACCGCTGCGACAAGTTTAAAAACACTTACCGCTCCCTGGACATCCTCTTGATTGATGACATCCAGTTTTTGGCCGGTAAGGACGGCACCCAGGAAGAATTCTTTCATACTTTCAACGAGCTCCACCAGGCCAATAAACAGTTAGTTTTAACTTCGGACCGGCCGCCAAAAGCGATTCCGGCTCTGGAAAGCCGCCTGACCTCCCGGTTTGAGTGGGGGATGATCGCCGATATCGCCCTGCCGGACCTGGAAACGCGCTCGGCCATCTTAAAAAGCAAATGCCTGGAAAAAAATTGCCTCTTGGACGATGAAATTGTTTCTTACATCGCCACCAACATCCAAAACAACGTCCGGGAGCTGGAAGGCGCCCTGAATAAAATTATTGCCATCCACCAATTAAACGCCGCCGCCCCGACTTTGGAAAGCATTAAGCGGATTTTAAGCTCCATTGCCTCGGTTCAGCGCAAGCGCTCGGTTACTCCCCGTCAAATTATCAATTTAGTGGCCGAATTTTATGATATTAAGCTGGATGACCTGCTGGGCGAATGCCGGAAGAAAGAATTATCCTTGCCCCGCCAAATTGCCATGTTTTTAATGCGCGAAGAGCTAAAAAGCTCTTATCCGGCCATCGGCCATGAAATCGGCCGCCGCGACCACACCACCGCCATGCACGCTTATTTAAAAATCGTTTCGGCCATTGATTCCGATGAAAAAGTAAATCAGGACATAAAACTTTTGCGCGAACGGCTTTACAACTAACTAAAATGGGTTTGATAACATCGGGATAAATTGTTAATAAGGAAAAAAAATTTGCAACAAATATTTCGGATAAACTAGTGGATAACACTTTAAAAAAGCGGGGATGAATCGCTGGAGTAAATTCCCGTTAAAATTTATCAAGAGCTTATCAACATTTAATTTTTTCTTTTCAACAGCTTGAATTTTAAAAAACCGCTCTTTTAAAGGAAAATTAAGACTTATCCCTTTTTCCACACCCCTTATTATTATTACTAATAAATATATACTTTAAAAACTTCATCCGCGCTAAAATATTAAATTTCATATTTTAAAAAATAAAAAAGCGCGCAACTTGCATTCTTATGGATAAACCAAAACCGCATTTTATTAATCCGGAAGGCGAGGAGGTATATCGCGAAAAACGGCCGGCTGATAATTTAGAAAAGTTAAATGAACGGAATATTATAGAGGGTTATAAGGCGATAGAGGTTTCAAAAAAATTAAAAGGTGAAAAGACGCCTGATTTTAGTTTAATGAGTGATGAGGAAATTATGGAATATCACAGAAGAAAATCCCAAGAATTGCCAAAAGCCGCTTAAAATCAGTTAATTTTAAAAAATTATTAATAAATAAACAAAAAATATGAAAATATCATGTACCCAGGAAAATCTCAATCAAGGCCTGTTTATCGTAAGCCATATCGCTTCCAAAAACATGGCTTTGCCGATTTTAAATAATATTTTAATCCAGGTTGATAAAAACACGATTAAATTTTCCGCCACGAATTTGGAAATCGGGGTTAGCTGTATTATCCGCGGCAAAGTTGAAGAAGACGGGGAATTCACGGTCCAATCCCGGCTGATTGCCGATTACGCGGCGCTCTTACCTAAGGAAAAAATTGATTTATCGGTGGCGGAAAGCAAGAAAGAGGGCGAGGATCAGGTTTTAGCCATAAGCTGTAAAAATCATAACACTAAAATAAAGGGGCAGCCGGCCGCGGATTTTCCTTTGATTCCCCAAATTGACCGGAAGAACCTTTATGTCATGAATTGCCAGGAGTTGCGCCGGGCCATCAGCCAGGTAATCTTTGCGGTTTCCGGCAGCGAGACCCGCCCGGAAATAAACGGCGTGTTTTTTAAGTTTGAGGGCGATAATTTGGTGCTGGCCGCCACGGACAGCTATCGTTTGGCGGAAAAATCAGTCAAGCTGGGGAAGAAATCCAAAGGGACGAACCAATCGGTAATCGTGCCGGCCCGGACCTTGCAGGAACTCCAGCGGATTTTAGGCAGTTTTAAAGATCCGGCGGCGATTTCGGAAATTGAAGACGTGGAAATTTATCTCGGGGAAAACCAAATCCTGTTTGTCTTGGGTGACATTGAATTGATTTCGCGGCTGGTGGAAGGGCAATACCCGGATTACCGGCAGATTATTCCCAAAGAATCAAACACCAAAATTGTTTTAAACATTGCCGAGCTGATCAATGCCGCCAAGACGGCCAGTCTTTTTGCCCGGAGCGGAATTTATGACATTAATTTGGATTTTAATAAAGATGAAATCGTCGTTTCCGCGGCCAATAATCAGCTGGGGGAAAATATTTCAAAATTATCCGGCAAAATTTCCGGCCAACAAAACAGCATCGTGGTCAATTACCGCTATTTACTGGACGGCCTGCAGAATTTAGACGCCGAAGAAGCGGAATTAAGCATCATTGACGGCGGCAATCCCTGCGTCATTAAAACCGCGGGCAAAGATTCGGATTATCTCTATATTATCATGCCGATCAAACAGTAATTTTTTACCGCGCCACACCTTCCTTTGCTTTCCGTATCACCCCCTGTCCCCCTATATTTTTATACCCCGCCTCTCTTTTATTGAACTTCTTCTCTTCTTGACTTAGCATACCCCCTTCCCCCCTTGGCCGTATTTCGCGGAATACAGGCAGGCTGGCTGCACTTTGCATAGTCGCGGGCAGGCTGTCCCTCCCCCTAATTTAGGGGGAGGGAATTATTTTTATTAGCATTATCTAGAAACATAATTTTTTTGTTATTTATTATCTCTTTCCTTTATCTCTCTTTCCTCCGCTATTTGATAGCGGAGCCAATTTTTGGTAAAATTATAGGTGAGAAGCTTAGTAGGCTTAATCTACTTGCCTCGCCGAAGCCCCGAACGCAGTTGAGGGGCGCAGGCGGGCTTAATTTACTTTTCTATGCTCAATTCCGAAATCCGCAAGGATTACATCCAAGAAAAATACGTCATTATCTCGCCCCGGCGAGGCAAGCGGCCGCACGATGTTCCCAAGCCGGCTGTCTCGGCGCCGGGCG
>MHIR01000072.1:23816-31784 GCA_001817615.1 Candidatus Buchananbacteria bacterium RIFCSPLOWO2_02_FULL_46_11b
CATTATTTCCCCGCGGCGGGGCAAGCGGCCGCGTGACGTTGAGCGGCCGGTAAAATTAACGCCAAGCGATGCTTCGGAATGCGTTTTTTGTCCCGGACAAATTGACCAGGTAAGCAAAGTTTTATTGACCGTCAATAAAACCAAAGAAAAAAAAGAGCCCTGGGCGATTAAAGTGATTGCCAATAAATTCCCTTCGGTTTCTCCCAATAACCCCCGGGCCTACGGCCGCCAGCAGGTGGTGATTGAAACCCCGGATCATTTAAAAGAAATTGAAGAATTAAGCACGGTCCGGGTGGCCCAAATTCTGGAAGTTTATTCCCGGCAAACCAAGGAAATCTCCCGCGACAAGAAAATTGAATATGTCCTGATTTTTAAAAATAACGGCGGCCGGGCCGGCGCCTCCCTCCAGCACGCCCATTCCCAGATTTTTGCCACGCAATTCCTCCCGCCGCACATCAAAGACAAATGCCAGCGGGTCCAGGCCTATAAGCTTGAGCGCGGCGGCTGCGTTTATTGCGACGTGATTAAAAGCGAGCGCAAAGGCCCGCGGCTGATTGCCGAAGACAAAAATATGATCGTTTTTTGCCCCTACGCGCCGATGCATAATTATGAAGTTTGGATTATGCCCAAGCGGCATTTGGACAACGTCACTTTATTGAACCAAAATGAGCGCTTAAGTTTTGCCAAGTTTTTAAAAAAAGTGCTGTTAAAAATCAA
This sequence comes from Candidatus Buchananbacteria bacterium RIFCSPLOWO2_02_FULL_46_11b, assembly GCA_001817615.1. Lineage (GTDB taxonomy): Bacteria > Patescibacteriota > Patescibacteriia > Buchananbacterales > UBA6539 > 02-FULL-45-11b. The sequence goes on from MHIR01000072.1 coordinate 24,534, forward strand.
TCAGCTGAATTTACCCTACAATTATTACTTCCATCAGGTAATCAATGATAAGGACCAGCATTTGTACGTGAAAATCACGCCGCGCGGCTCGGTCTGGGCGGGCGTGGAAATCGGCTCGGGCCTGATTATCAATCCGGTGGCGCCCGAAGACGCGGCCGAGTTTTATCGAGAATAAAAACAAAAGAATCCCGATGTCCGCTTTGCGGAATCGGGATCCCGACTTCGCTTTCGGCGAACGTCGGGACAAAAGAACAAGAGAACAAATTTATTTTAATTTTTGTTCTCTTGTTTTAATGTTTTAATATTCTTTTGCTAAAGAAAAAAAGACGACGATTTCGCCGTCTTTATTTTTTTAATTTAATTGTCTCTTTGTCAAGACAAGAACGTGACCAAGTTAACCGCCGATCAGATCGACTCTAACTTTTTTCTCCCCCAACAATTTATACCAAAGCTCATTCCTTTTAAGGAGACTGCTCCACGTACTCCAGGTAGCAATCGTGCCTGCCAGGAGCAAGGCATTGAGTTTTTGGCGTCCGCTGGGGGCGATGACCCGACATTCGCCATAGAGCTTATGTTTGCTTCCCGCCCACTCGCCCTGCTCTCTCTGAAGACTCGTTTCAAGTTCAGTTTTAAACCTTTGCCTCTCTTCTTCAGAAAGCATCCCGAGTGAGAAAACCGCAAGTTGAGGGAAAAAACCGGAGCCAACGCATGGCTTAAACCTATCCGAGAAAGTACTCTTGGGCACTTTGAAACGAATGGGCTTGATAATCCGTCGGACATCAGCCGGTATGCCTTTGACAATTGTCGGCACGTCGCCACAGTCGATCAGAACGATAGAGCTGGGATCATCGCAATGTCTACCAACAGACCTTCCCGCCGGTCCGTCACACAACATGCATTCTGGAAACGGTAAATAGTGATATCGAAGTTGGACATCGCCTTCGCCAAAGATTCTCCGTTTGACACAATCAGTCTCTATGGCATCGCGAACAATCTGCCGTTGACTTTGAGCGAGTTTATTAAGGAGCAACACCACGACATTGGCAAAGCCTTGGGAAAGCGCGGTGACTTCCGCCACACTGGCTTCTTGCTTCAGTTTATACTCATGGTCGTGCTCAAATCTTATCCAACGAAATGGATTATATGGATAGGTCTTCGCACCGTCCAACCAGAGACTAAAATCCTGAACAAGACCGAGGTCGAGCTCGTTCTCTGTAGTATCTCTCGCTACTTTGGCCGATAGAATAGAGACACTTCTGATGTGAGTAGAGACTTCGTCAGAGAAAGTGCCCGCGCCATGGGGCGTAAGTTTCCCTCTGTCGATTGGTTTGAAACTTATGACCTCACGTTGATAATAATCATTTTCAATGTGAGCCACCAGCCCGGTGGTAAGACTGCCCCACTTGATAGGCCAGCCTTTTTGATACAAAAACTGGAAACTCGGGTTTTCAAAGACCAATTTTTCCAACGGGGTGAATTGATACCCCGCTTGTTCGAGTTGCGTCAGATCATACATTGTTTTTTCTCCTATTAGTTGACCTAACCATTCGAAATATACGGCGCGCAATTTCTATGCCCGAATGAACCTCGCCGGCAATTCACCGGCAAGACGGGAGAAATTCTATCCCCCTTGGTGTTCCAATCATTCTCTAATTTGTATATTAAACAATTAATACCATAAAGTCAAGTAGCACGATGGTTCAATCACTAGGAACTTAAAAAATTTAGATTGAGGCTAAATTAAATGCTTGCTGGCAAAAAAGAATAAAATTAATGTAGAGACGCAAGATTTTGCGTCTCTACCCGGTTTATTTTTTTTATTCTTTTTTGCCGCCAGGTTGCCAAATGCTTCAAAAAGTGTTAAAATAAAAACATAAAATAAGATAATTGTTAACTGTTATTTATCATGTCTTTTCTTCAAATCTACAAAAAAACCGGCTACCAAGACTGGCGGCAACCGGCCAATCGCCGCCGGCATAACCCGGCTTATTTCGGGCAAAGGTCATCAGCGGGCCGGCCGAAGAGGAAACTGCCGATCAGGCAAATCTTGACCGGCGGCGTTATTTTATTGGCGCTGGGCGGAATTTTCAGCATCATCTTTTTAGCCTGGCTGGCGACGCAATTGCCCAATCCCAATAAAATTATTGACCGCTCGGTTGCCCTGTCCACGAAAATTTACGACCGCCAAGGCGAAACTCTGCTTTACGACATCCATGGCGCGCAAAAAAGAACCTTTGTCCAGCTATCCGGCATTCCAGAAAATTTAAAAAATGCCACCCTGGCGGCCGAGGACCGCGAATTTTATAAGCACGGCGGCATCAGCTTTACCGGCATCATCCGCTCGCTTCTGAAAAATATTTTTACCGGCTCCAAAGCCGGCGGCTCCACCATTACCCAGCAATTGGTCAAAAACGTGATTTTGTCGCCGGAAAAAACTTATACCCGCAAGGCCAAAGAAGTGATTTTATCCTACCAGCTGGAAAAGAAATTTTCCAAAGACGAAATTTTGCAGATGTATTTTAACGAGATTCCTTACGGCTCGGTGGCTTACGGCGCCGAAGCCGCGGCCCAGACTTATTTCGGCAAAGCCGTCAAGGACTTGTCTTTGGCCGAAAGCGCGGTTTTGGCCGCTTTGCCCCAGGCCCCCACCTATTATTCGCCCTATGGCAGCCATTTAGACAAGCTGTACGCCCGCCAGGGCTGGATTTTGGACAGTCTGGCTGATTTGGGCTATATCACCGAAGAAGACGCCGAATTCGCCAAAAAAGAAAAAATTGAATTTAAAAAAAGCGCGGAAAGCATCATCGCCCCGCATTTTGTCATGTTCATTAAAGAATATCTGACCGAGAAATACGGCGAATTGGCGGTGGAGCAGGGCGGCCTGAAAGTCATTACCACGCTTGACGCGGACAAGCAAAAATTCGCCGAAGAAGCGATTGCCGAAAACGCGGAAAAAAATTTAAAATGGAACGCCGGCAACGCGGCCTTAGTCGCCCTGGATCCGGCCACCGGCCAAATTTTAGCCATGGTCGGGTCAAAAGATTATTTTAACGATGAAATTGACGGCCAGGTCAACGTTGCCACCCGGCCGCGCCAGCCCGGTTCATCTTTCAAGCCGATTGTCTACGCCGCGGCCTTTAAAAAAGGCTATACCCCGGAAACCGTGCTTTATGACGCGGTGACCAAATTTCTGAATTCCGACGGCAAAGATTATGAGCCGAAAAATTATGACTTAAAAGAGCATGGGCCCGTAACCATCCGCCAGGCCCTGGCCGGGTCGCTGAATATTCCGGCGGTCAAGGCGATTTATTTGACCGGCGTGGATAAAGTTTTGGATTTGGCCGGCAGTTTGGGCTACACGACGCTTTCCGACCGCAGCCGCTTTGGCTTGTCTTTGGTTTTGGGCGGCGCGGAAGTCAAGCTGATTGAGCAGGTGGCCGCTTTCGCGGTTTTCGCCCGCGAAGGGGAATATCATCCGCCCGCCGGCATCTTAAAAGTTGAGGACAAAGACGGCGCGGTTTTGGAAGAATATAAAAAACAGGAAAAAAAGGTTTTGGAAACCCAAGTCGCCAGGCAGATAAACAGCATTCTGTCCGACAACGCGGCCCGGGCTTATATTTTCGGCGAAAAAAATTATCTGACCCTGCCTGATCGGGCCGTAGCGGCCAAGACCGGCACGACCAACGATTATCATGATGCCTGGACCGTCGGCTTCACGCCGAACTTGGCGGCCGGCGTCTGGGTCGGCAACAGCGACAACGCGGAAATGAAGCGCGGCGCCGACGGCAGTGTTTTAGCCGCGCCGATCTGGAATAAATTCATGCAGGAGGCCTTAAAAGGTTTACCGGCGGAGGGTTTTACGGCGCCGGCAGCGACGGTAAGCGGCAAGCCGGTTTTAAACGGCCAGCTGGTCCAGGGGATTAAAGTCAAGGTCAATAAAAACAACGGTAAATTGGCGACGGATTTGACGCCGCCGGACTTGGTTGAAGAAAGAATCTACCGCCAGGCGCATGCCATTTTATATTATATCAATAAAGACGATCCTCAAGGCGATACGGCGCCGGATTTAAACGACCCGCAATATCCGCGCTGGGAAGAAGCGGTTTTGCGCTGGGCCAAAGACAATAATATCATGGCCGAAGACCCGCCGACTGAATCAGACGACAGCTACCGGCCCGAAGATAAGCCGGTAATCAGTCTGACTTTTCCCGACGCCCGCCAGACGATTACCGACCGGAATTTCAGCGCCGGCGTCAATGCTTCGGCCCCGCGCGGCGTTTTGCGGGTGGAGTATTATCTTAACGGGAAGCTTTTAAAGCCCGTTTCGGAAGCGCCGTATGAGCTTTCGGTTTATCTTGACGACCCGAATCTTAAAAGCGGTTTTTACCAGCTCAAAGCCGCGGCCTATGACGATCTCGGCAATAACAACAGCGCCGCGCTGGACTTAAATTTTCAATTGCCGGAAATTCCCCAGCCTTTAAGCTGGCTGGCGCCGGCGGAAAATGAAACCATCAGCGCCAAGAAATTTCCTTACGTAATTAAGGCCGAGCTGGCTAATGTTTCCCGGATTCAAAAAATTGACGTTTATTATAAAACCGCCGATGGCCAGGTTGATTACATCAATACCAGCCGCCAATTTGCCGGCGGCCAATTAGCCGTTCCTTGGCCCTCGGCCCCCGCTCCCGGCGCTTACAAAATTTACGCGGAAATCACCAATTCCGACGGCTATGCCTTTAAGACCGGCGAGGTGGTGGCGGAAGTGCAGTAGGGGAACGGAGTATCAATAAAGCAATAAAACAATAAAGCAATAAAACAATCCGTTAGATTTCATTCTCTTAATAAAAATACTCTTTTCCGATAAGTTGGGGAAGAGTATTTTTTATTATTTCAGCTAACGTTACCGGGCTAGCCGAAGTTTTTTATTTCTGCTGCGGTAAAATATGCGCGGAGTGTACCGCATAAAGAAATAAAAAATTTGAGTGAGTGAGGTAAATTTGATAATTTATTTTCTTAATTTATCGTATTCTTCCACTGCCAGCTGGATATCATTGAGTATTTTTCTTAGTAATCCTTTACTGATTTCTTGGCAGTGAATTGGGACTACAGTAGTTCTGCCGTCGGGATGTTTAAAAAATACGTGAGACCCTTCGGCATCACGCTTTGTAAAACCAAGCTCAAGCAGAATTTTGACAAACCTCCTAGGTTTGATTGGTATAAGTTTAGGCATGGGTGACTTTTACATTTTGGATTCCGACAAATCTGGTTTTTTCTAAAACCTTAACGTCGATATTTCTAAGACATAGTCTTAAAACATCCCGCAGGCTATCAAGCATTTCTTCTTGAGTTTTGCCTTGGGCATAGCAACTAGGCACAGATGGCACTGATCCGACGAAAACGCCGTCCTCGTCTTGCTCAATATAGACTGTAAATAGAGAGTTTTTCATAATATGAGAGCGTTGATTAATTATTTCTACTAGATTATCGTAATTTAAACTTTGGCTTGATTTAGCATAATAGAAGCTGATTAACCCCGTTTAGAAATAAATTTCTAACGGGGTAGACGCGCCATTCGGCCTTTTGACAAGTCTCAAGGCCGCCTTGAATTTGCTGAAAGGCGACAAGCTCAAGGCGCCTTGAGCATAGCCGAAAGGCGGATTAACCCCGTTAGAAATTTATTTCTAACGGGGTAGACGCGGAAAACTTGAATTATTCAACGGTCTAAATATAACTTCATTTTTTAGCTATTATAATATTACATAAATTAAGAAAATAAGTCAAATTTTGTCAAATTTACCAAGCGAACCGGCTAGCTCGTGTTAGGTGAAGTACAATTTTTATTAATTTTGAGATCGCACGATAATGGTAATATTATTTTTTAGCAATTTGTCTTGTAATTCAATACTTAAATCGTTAGCTTTCTTTTGTATTTTATTTTGGCAAACTATAAAGCAAATAACGTGCGAATGTCTTAAAGAAGCTATTAGTGCTTGGCCAATTGACCTTTGTAGATCACCCGGCAGAGAACTACTTTTTTCATTACGCCTTTTTGAGTATTTAATTTCAATATATATCGTCCCATTTTCTTTTAGGTCAATGAATATGTCCCCGGTGTTAGAACAGCCAAAAACAATTACATTTTGGAATACTTTTGACGCCGACCATAATCTTTTTTCTGCTTTGGTTTTACCATGGGCATAAACTGTTTTATTTAATTCAGTCTCGTCTTTAATATTAATTTTTTCTTTAACAAGATCTTTTATATTTTGTAAAATATAATTTTCTAACTCCGCTTCTCTGCTGAAGTCAGAAGGGAATTTGATTAGTTTCAATTTATTTTCTAACTCATTCACTATTTCATTTAATAATTCGCTCATAGAAAAATTAATAAAAATTGTATTTCAGCATAACGCGCGCGCCTGATGCGAAGTGACGGGATGGCCGGCCGCGGCCGGCCAGACCGGCATTTCGCATAGGCGATGTTTGCCGTAGCGTAGCGGAGGCAAATATGGGTGGAGCGACGAGGCACGAGGAGCGTAACCGCATACACGCTGTTATACGCTGTTCAAAAAATATTTTTCATTCAATTTCATTCTGACAGGCTTTTTATTTAATAATCATAAATTTGTTTTTTGTTTTGGATTTTGGGCAGAGGGGTTAGGGGTGAATGCCCAAAATTCAAAACTCCTTATTCTTTTCTTTCAAATAAATAGTCAAAAAGGAAGGGGTTTAAGGGGAGGGAATTTTTGCCTTTTATTTGTTTATTCATGATCCTTGTTAGGATTTTGATCCGTCATATCGGCAACTACGGAAAGAAAGACACCCTGAACAGAACTATCTATTCTCAATTTAGTGTTCTGTGAGTGATACCAAAAGCAAGTATATTTTTTATCAATTTCAAGCCGAGCATTTTTCTTGATATAAACATAGTTTCCAAAACTACCGCTATAGTTAATAAAGAGATCATCATTTTGATCAATCCGCTCTAACACAGCATCATAGGATCGTTGATCTGTGGATGCATTAGTCTCATAAGTAATCAGATTGTCTTCGTCACTTAAAACATAGATAAGAATGCCACCTTCATTGCCCATGGCCCCCATGGGAGAAATTTCACAATAAATCACTTTATCAAAGTTGATGGAATTCAAATTTTCAGCCGTTATGATTACGCTTTCTGGAAAAACTATCGGCTTTTCTAATGTTCCTCTGTATAATTTCATAAAGTTATATTTTGCTAGGTTAGGGGTGAAT
>MHIR01000072.1:31847-31950 GCA_001817615.1 Candidatus Buchananbacteria bacterium RIFCSPLOWO2_02_FULL_46_11b
ATTTGTATAGTTGTGCCACCCGTTCTTTAATTGAATTTTCATCCCAGCTATCTTTTTGTAAATATTGAGAAAATATTTCTATTCCTTGAGCATACTCGATAAG
>MHIR01000072.1:32005-33861 GCA_001817615.1 Candidatus Buchananbacteria bacterium RIFCSPLOWO2_02_FULL_46_11b
GAAGAATTTAATTGTTTTGTGATTAACGTTAGATTACCCAGTGTTAATATTAAGTCATCGCGTTGTTCCACCTGTTCCCTCGTTAAATTTTGAACATTCCAGTTGTTTCGCCATTTTTTTGGCATTACATGTTCTAAGCTATATTCATTAAAATATTTTAGCTCAGTAGCATTTAAATCATTTCTAGTTGTTCTTTCAATTAAATATAGAACACCCTTTGCATATTTATTTGCAAGCTTAGAATTATTAAACCCATCCTCTACGGTGCTATCTGAGGGCATTTTATTGATTTTTTCGCCCTTCATTTCGATTATTTCCTTTAATTTTTCAAAGGAATTAATCTCATTATTTATTAAACTCCTAAATAGTTGGTTATAATTTTTTGTTGTCTCTCTACAGATAAGCCTTCTCATTAGGTAGGCCTCTAGATATCTGAATATTTTGTTTTTTTCCTCTTGGCTACTAACTTTTTTTGATACATACAAAACATATGGGATTATTGTCGCTGTATCCAAGCCAAACATTACTAAATTTAATCTTTGGGCGTAGTCATTTTTGTCAATGTCTTGCTCAACAATTTTTGGGTTAATTGTATTTTTATAAACGCTGGCGTATTCCTTTAATTCATCTATTATGGCATTTTTATCCATTTGGTAATCAGTAATAAATTCCTTATAGGAATTAAAAACGGAGTCAATCTTGAAAAATCTTTCTTTGTCATCAGAGCTAACATTGATTCCATTTTCTTGAATTTTAATAAACAGGTATGCCTGTAAAAACAGATCAATATTATTTCTGATATTTCGACCAGATGTAACCTCTTGATCCCAATATTCCTTTATTTCATCGTTTTTTTCAAACACATCCCGCCAATTTGTATTGTAAAAATCAATGTCATCTCGAAACAAATAATTCTTTAGCAATTCAGCCGTCGTCAGTCTAACTCCCAAAGAATTGATTGTGTCAAAAATTTGCTGCTCATCTTCGTTATATAATAAATCAATTCCGACGAATAAAATATTGGACAGTAGTTTATTTGGATCAATCTCACTGGATTTGATGTTTTCTAAAAAATATTTATAGCACTTAAATATTTGACTCTTTTTTTCTTTTGATTCTAAGTCTTGGTCAAGTAGAATTTTATCAAATATTGGCTTATCAGAATAATTGTGTTCCAAAATCACACCATTATTAAATGTTGTAAAAATATGGGGAAATTTTTCTGGAGTGCCATTATTATTAAATAATGCCTTGAAAAACAGAATTACTGTTGTGAGTCTTTGCTGACCATCAATGATAGTTCTGATATTATCTTGATTAACCTGCGTTTCTTGTTGTTTTAATATAACTGAGCCCATAAAATAAGGGCGATTGGCGTGAGATGCGTATTGCATATCGTCTAAAAATCTTTCCCATTGTTCTTCGCGCCAAACATAAGATCTTTGAAAGTGTGGTATTTTCAATTTATTTGCCCTGTTGAATATGTCGGGTATGTTTCGTTTTCCTGCTTCCATATTTTTGTTGTTTAATTAAATGTTCAAAATTAATTCCGGAATTTTTACTCGTGTGCTTTCGTTAAAAGCCATATTATTATTTCTTAGTTAAGTAATCATATTGTATTCGTTTTCTCCTTATAAATAAATCGTTTTCGTAGCGGAGCGGAGAAAACACCATATACCCCTTCTAATAAATAAAAAAATAAATTTATTCCCCTTTTAAAAAGCCTGTCAAAATTCCTTATTATAAGAAAAATATTTTTTGGAACGGAAAGGGAGCCGCGCGACATTTCGTTTCAACTAGTTTTTATACGAAGTAGCTGATTTTTTTATCTAAAATTAGTTAAATAATTTTCAAAA
>MHIR01000073.1:0-186 GCA_001817615.1 Candidatus Buchananbacteria bacterium RIFCSPLOWO2_02_FULL_46_11b
GTTTTTCAATATTTTGGTGGCGAATTTCGTGCCGACCACGCAGGGAATTTTAAGTTCTCTTGAAACGATCGCCGCGTGGCAGGTCAGGCCGCCGGCATCGGTCACAATGGCCGCGGCCTTTTTCATGGCCAGCAGCAGATTCGGATTGGTTTTTTCGGAAACCAGAATTTCGCCTTTTTTAAAATT
>MHIR01000073.1:209-11621 GCA_001817615.1 Candidatus Buchananbacteria bacterium RIFCSPLOWO2_02_FULL_46_11b
CGATGCGCACGCGGCCTTTGGCTTTGCCGGCAAAAGCGGTCTGGCCGAAAAGTCCGCCGGCATTCGGCTTTGCCTCGGGCGAGGCGATCTTTTCTTTGACGATGCTTCGCGCCGCGGCGCTAATAGAAACTTTCATTCCCGTCGGCGGGTATTCCAAAATCGAATATTTAATCCGCTCATTCAGCCCGCCGGCATCGCAGCGATTTTTAAGCAAGCAAATCGGCATTTCGCCTGGCAGAATATGTTTGATTTGTTTAACGCTCAAGCCCCGCCGCCGGCCGATTTCCTTAAGCAGAAAATCATGGCGGTAATAAGAAAGGTACAAGACATCCTTGCGGTAATTTTTAATAAAAGCGAATTGCCGGCCCAGCCAAAACAAGTAAGCTTCCTTTGGCGTCAGCTTAAGTTCTTTTACCAGCCGCTTTTGTTTGGACAGAAGCTTCCGGCGCTCGGCCGAAATCTTTTTTAATTCGGCCAAGGGATTTACTTTGGCGGCCAAAAGCGCCCGGGCTTCGGCCGTAAAATATTCCAGGGTCAAAGCCGGCCCGTCGTAATCGTATTGCAGCCAGCAATACTTTTGCCAGTGCCGAAAAAACAATTTTTTCAAATATTTATTCTTTTTGGCCCCGGCTAAAAGTTTCAGAAAATCCCTCCGCTCCCGGTCCCGTTCTGAGTCTTCGGCCAAAGTCGTCAAAGCGCTGAAATACTCCCCCATTTTTTCCGGCCGCCCGGCGCTCTTTAACTTTTCAGCCAGGGTTTGCTCCAGAATCCGGGAAAAATAATTATTCTCGGCTTCCGCGGCATTGGCCAGCCAGCCATAAAGATAGGCTGTCCTATATTTCTCATTATAAGCCTGGTATAATGCCAGCAATTCTTTGTCGGTTTTTTCGGTTAAATCCGCTTTAAAAGTTTTATCGGCTTGCAAAAGCAGCCTTTCGCAAGCGGAATAATTTTTCGCGATTACCTTTTTAACCCATTTCTTGTCTTTTAAAATCCTGACTACAACCGGCCGGGCAACTTGCTCCCGGCTGCCGGGGAAAATCGCCCAGCGGTTGACGCCGTTTTTGAATTCACCGATGCCGGAAGCGAAATTCCGGCCGAAAAGCTTATGGCAATCATAATACAAAACTTCGCCCAAAAGACAAAGGGGATAAAGACTGACGCCGTAATTGGTCACCGCCCAGATTCTTTTTTTCATTATTTTTGGCCTAAAACATACATCAGGGCGTAATCCCGGTACCAATCAGCACCCTTGAGTATTTTATTGATCTTAAAATATTTTTTCAGCTTGGCTTCAAAGCGGGGCTTGAGCGGATAGGTCGTCGGCAAAAAATAGGCATTCAAAAAATAATCAAAATTATCATAATCTTTTTTCGGCAGCAATCCCCGGTCAACGAATTTTTTAAAATCTTTCAGGTTCTGAGCGAATAAAACCTGGTCTTTTTTTTCATCATAATAATACATCAAAAAAGGCAGGACTAAAATCGTAAAAGAGGGAATCTTTTTCTTGCGCAACTTGGGATATTCATTTTTCAAAAATTTAGCCAGATCTTTAAAATGGCCTTTTTTTCTCATCCAGCTGCGGTGGACGATTACCCCGTCTTTTTTCAATATCTTTTTCAATCTCACTAAAACCTTGTCCAGATCTTTAAACGGCATCATATGAAAAGCGATATCACCAAGAATCAAATCAAATTTTTCGTTTAAATTCATTTTCTGCCAATCCGCGACAATCAGCCGGCCGGTATCCTTATATTTTAAGACCGTGCCCATGATGCGGAAATTAACTTCATGATAGTCAACGGAAGTATAGGCCAGCTTGTATTTTGAACATAAATCCCGGGTCCCGGCCGTCGAACCCAATATCAGAATCTTCGGATCTCTTTTCCTTTTTACTTCTTTAATATAGCGTTCGTAAATTTTGAGTTCGGATTTGGACGGCGGCCCCGGCGGCAGCATTTTCCGATACACATTGGCCACCTTCGGATCCCAGGTTAATTTTTTTGTCATCACCTTAACCTTTCTGCAGACCAAACATTTTGACCGGGTAAAAGCCGAATTTTTCTTCGACTTCGGCGGCGGCTTCAACCGGGGTAAAATATTTGGCCGTTATTTTTAAAAACTCATCGATTGGCAAAACCGTGTGCAAAATGACGCTGCGGCGCAAATTAAGCTGGTCGTATTCCTCCGGATTAAAAACGCCGTCCTGATAAAGCCGGTCAAGCCATTGATATTCCTTGCCCGCGTCAATGATCCGGCTTTTTTCTTCATAACAATCCGGGTAGCAATGGCCGAAGCGGAAGCGGAAATAAAATTCCCGAAAAGCCATCTTCCCTTCCCGCCAAAGCCTGAGATCATCGGCTAAACGGCTAATCTCTTTTACGTCCGCCGGCAAAACGATATTTCTCACCAAAACCAGGCCGCCGGGCTTGAGCCAGCCGGCCATTTTTTCCAGCAATCGAGGCAATGATTCCGCGGTCACGTTATTTAACGCCACGTCGCCCAAAACCGCGTCAAAAGATCCGTTTGGCAAAGAAACTTCCAGCCAGTCCCCCAAAATCACTTCTTCCTTTTTCCGATTCTTGACGGTCAATGATTTATCCGCCAGCTTAATCATTTCCGGATTGATGTCAACCGCGGTCACGGCAAAACCAAGATTCAAGCCCAGATCCCGCAATTCCGGCGTCGCGCCTAAAACTAAAAGCCTGGGCGCGTCAATTTTCTCTTTGATTTGTTTTAAATATTTGGTATAAAAATCAAGTTCCGCTGGCGACGGAGCAATCGTGTCGCGGCGGGCGTAATTTCTGACGGAATCCGGGTCGTTCCATTCTTTAATTTTATAGGCGGAAAAATCAGTCATATTATTTTTTCCTTAAATGCCAAACCGGCGCGTATTCCATCCATTCGTATTTTTGCACCACCAGGCGGTCTTTTATCGTGAAGTATTTTTTAATCAGCGCCAGCCACTCGTTTTCCGCCGCCACCACGTGATTGACGTTGCCGGCGTGTAATTTTAAGTTTTCAAATTTTTCCAAATCGCTTTTATTGAATTTGAATTTTTTGTTTTTCAGCCAGCCGTCCAGCAATTTAATGCCCCGGCCGACAAGGTAAGTGTTTGTCTTGCGATTATAAAATTGCTGATGCCAATGGCTGTACGACCCGATATGGACAACCAGCCAGACCCAATTCAGCCGGCCGCTGTCGTATTTTTTTTGCATCTCCTCAATGCCGTCCTTGGGCTTGTCAAAAAGATAAACAAAATGCCTGGTGATAAACGCGCCGCCGGGCTTTAGCAGCTGCCAGATATTTTTCAAAGCCAAATCGTAGAATTTATAAGGCACGTTATTTAACGAGGCGTCGGCCAAAATGGCGTCAAAGCCGCCGGACTTAAAAATCTCGGCCAGCTTCAGCCAGTCTCCCCGGGCGATTAAATTCTTCGGGTCATTTTTGTATTTCATCACTTCCGACATTTTAACCAGCATGTCCTGACTGATATCAACGGCTAAACAGGTGGCGCCAAGCCGAATCGCCAGATCGCGCAATTCGGGCGTGGCGCCCAAAACCATGACCTTAGGCGATCTTTTGCCCTTTAGCGCTTGGCGTAAAGCGAATTCGTATTTTTTTAGTTCTAAGGGCAGGGGTGCCGAAGAAGCTTTGCGGTTGGCGCGCGAGGCCGCGGCTTTTTGGCTCCAACTCCTGCCCAAGCCGATTTTAGTGTGTTTTTCCATATTATTTTTTAGTCAGTAAATAGCCCGGAAAAACCGAGCGGCAGGCGTAATGCTTTTGGCAGTTCTTCACCCGCCTCACTTTAAAGTATTTCCCCAGCAATTTTTCAAAATGAGATTTCTCGTAAATGAAAAGATATTTTGATTCTTCAAAAATTTCCCGGTAAATATCGATTATTTTTCTGACTTTTTTCGGCTGGGCGGCATAGCCGGCCATCAACGGCGCGATCGATTTCTTGCTATCAATGACGGCGGGCGATTTTTTGACCGCTGGTTTAAAATTGTCCCTTGCCATTTATCGCTTCCCATATGACTATATTCTAACAAATTTGGGCTAATTTTTCAAGGTCTGAAAAATCAGCCCAAAGAAAAAAGGACGCAACTTTCATTGCGTCCTTGGACAACATTTAAACGGTTCCTTTTCGGAACCTTATCTTAGGGAATCAAGGCCTTGAATAAAGGCCACCTTCTCCAAAAGGTTATGGATCCAGCCCGGTGCCAGACGCAACAAGCCGTCGCAATCCGCGTGCGGACGCAGAGGGCCGATCCACGGCAATATGCGCCAGAACCGGTTGCCGAAGCTGACCGCAATCTGCCATTCGCTTTTCTCGACCAAATAGTCGGTCAGTTTTTCGGCCGCCGCCTGTCCGCCGGCAAGTTCCAGATACATCACGCCGCCGGCCTGACCGTAAAGCCGCTTGGCCAGCCGGTATTGAGGATGCGACTTCAGGCCGGGGTAATAGACCGCTTTGACCGCCGGATGCTTTTCGCAGGTTTCGGCCAGCCCAAGTGTATTCCTCGACGCCGCGCGCCAGTATTTCTCGGACGCTTTGTAAGTCTTCAAGTACGCGGCCGTCACGCTCGGCAGCATCCGCCGATTGCCGAACATTCGGCTGGCGCGGATTCTTGCCATCGTTTTCTTGGTCGCGGCAATGAATCCGCCCTGATTCTCGTCACCCGGCTGATGCCATTTGGTCATCGAGCAGACCGTGATGACGTGATCCTGCCTGGGCGGCCGGTACAGAGGCGTGAACGTCGTATCCACGACCAGGCAGGCGCCATACTGCTTGCACAGCCTGGCCATGGCCGGCACGTCGGCCACGCGCATTTGTTTGGCGTTGCCGATAGTCTCGGTAAAGACCAGTCTAGCGTCAAGGCCCAGCAGATACTCGATTCGTCCCAGATCTGACGGATCAAACCAGGCGACCTCGATGCGGCCGGCGGTTTCCAGCTCTTTGAGCAGACCCCGCGTTCCGGGATAGACATCTTCCGAACATGCGACCCGGTTTTCGGCCGAAGTCAGGGCAAAGATAACGGCTTCAATCGCCGTCATGCCCCGCGATGTCACGGCTACTTGCCGGTTCATCATCCGGCTCAATTTCTCTTCCAGCCCGGTAAGATCCCGGCCGCCGTCGAAATAATGGCTTTGGCCGAATTCTTCCACGAGCTCCCGGCTGCTGCCAAAAACTCGCACGCCGCCGTCCCAACGTTGCAGATTCACATTAAGCATGTTTCTTCTCTCCTTTTCTATTCACATCAGTTCAAAATTCCCTAGTAGTTGTCAATATATGCAAACCGGCACTGCGCCACAAGGCACAATACCGAATATAATATGATAGCATATTTTAGTAAAAATGTCAATAAAAATAATATACCCATAATAAAAAACAGCTTAATTAAGCCGTTTTACTTTTATTTTTTTCTAAAATAAGCTAAATTTTATATGAAATTGTGGATAACTTTTTGACATTTTTTCATTTATCGTGTATACTTATTATGTAATCTGAAAAGATTACCCTGCTCGCGGATGCGAGTCCGAGATCTAAATCTCGCCTTCACAGGCGAGGTTTTTGTTTTATGAAAGTAATGTCTTTTTTTATTTTCTGAGCGTTAATGTTAAGCGTGGCTTCATCCGTCAGCCAATGAGAAACATATCCTGCGCTGAATAAAATAAATTTCTTGCCTTTCTTTTTTAAAAACCTGACCAAGGCGGTAAAATCAACATCGCTGGAAAACAAACAAAAAGTGTCATATTTCTCAAACAACCTTATCGCGTCAACTGATATTTCAACGTCAAAATTACATTTGGGAATATAAATATATTTGCCTTGCATATCTTCACAGAGAGATCGAGTATTACCCTGCAATTCGGTATCTTTAAGATAATGCTTGATTCTTTGAATCGGTTTACTGCCGGCAAAATTATAACAAGATCTTGCTTTAATGACAAAATGAAGAGATTTATGATTTTTCGGATCAACACCATAATAAAATCTGCGATGCTCGAAAAATAAATTTGAAAATTCTGCCAATTTTTCCAGACTGATTACTGATTTATTCCCTGCTGGCAATATATTACCATTTCCATCTTTTTCATCATGCTCAAACCAATAATCAACATTGCCAAAATCAATAAAAGTATAAATTTTTCCAAATTCTTTCTTGTCTATTCCTAAATTATTCAATTTAAGTTCATTCAAGTCCATGATATCCAATTTCATTAATCATTACCTTGCTCTTTGACTTTCTCAATCTCAATATCGTCAAAAACCTTGCTTTGTTTAACCGACACGATTCTCTGCTTAATCAGCTCAAGCAGAGCCAAAAAGCTGACAATCACTTCCGTCTTGTCTTTGGCTTCTTTTAAAATATCGGAAAACCGCGAAGTCGCCTGCTGGTAAATCCTTTGCCTGATCTGATTGATTTTTTCCTGGATGCTTACCGTTCTTTTGACGACTTCCGCCGACAAATTCAAAAACGGCTGAAGACCATTGATAATCTCGCTAAAAACCCGGGCCAATTTGTCTTTAATTAATTTCGGCGGCGGGGCAAAGCCGATTTCCCGGCCGGTCAAAAGCTTTTCTCTGGAAAACGCGAAGTGTTTTTTAGCGATCATTTTTTGCACGACTTTCGTGGCTTCCAGATATTCTTTGTAAATTTTCAGCTGTTTGGTCAAGTCCTCGCCTTCTTCTTCCCCGCCCCAGTCCAAAAACGGCAGAAGCGCCCGGGACTTGATTAAAAGCAGGCGGGCGGCCACGACTAAAAAATCTGCCAGCTCTTCGGCTTTAATTTTGTCTTTGGCCGGCTGGCCAAGAATCTGGATGTATTGTTCGGTCACTTCGGCCAGGGCGACCTTGGTGATTTCTAATTTTTGCTCTTCAATTAACTGAAGCAACAGGTCCAAAGGCCCCTCAAAGTGTTCTATCTTTATTTTATGCATTTTATAGCGAGTTAAGCGATAAACTTATTTTTTATTTATCTTCTCTTTTGTTCTACCTCCCCTCTCTCTGTCTCTCCCCCCAGTCGGGGGGAGAGGACTATTCTTATTGAGGCTTTCTAAAAATATAGGTTTCCATTATCTATTATCTCTTACCTTTATTTCTCTTTCCTCTGTTTCTCTTTTTTATTTTCTTAAGTTACGCAACTTATTATTCTATTATTTGATTATTTTAGTAGCGACAGGTCGCGACCTGTCGCTACTAAAACTCGTCTTTTGTTCCCTCCCCCTGACTAGGGGGAGGGACAGGGAGAGGGTATGGTAAAAAAATCGGGGGGAGAGACAGAGAGAGGGGAAGCGAAGCAAAAAAAGAGAAAGGATGAGTACAAAAAATCGTAAAGTTTCTATTTCTTACCTTTTTTTTTGGATTTCGCCGGCTTCTTTTTGGCCGCCTTCTTGGCCGCTTTCTTGCCTTTCTTGGCTGTTTTCTTTTTGGCCGGTTTCTTCGCCTGCAAAACATAGCCGCCTTTTTGGGCAAAGTCCGCCAGTTTGGCCTGTTCCATTTTAATAAAGTCCCTGGCTTTCATGCGCACCGAATCGGTAAAGCTGCCCGCGCCTAAGATGACGTCTTTGGTTTTAAGCAAGCCCTTGTCCACCCAGACTTCAATATTATGCAGGCCGCCGAACGCCGTCATGGCGCCGGGCTTAACCCTAAAAACCTTAACCATGACTTTTTCGTCAGGAATCTTAACTTTCTTTGCCTTAAGCGCTTTTTTCAATTTGCCCAAATCAAGACGCATGTGGGCCGGCACGACGGCTAAAATATAGGCTTTGTCCGCCGCAATTAGCAAGCTTTTGCCGATTTCCTTAAGCTCTTTTCTTAAAGTCTGGGCCAGATCATAGGCGGTGTAAACCGTCTTATGGGCCAGCTCGTCGTACTTGGCCAGCTTTTTGTCCAGGTACTTTTTGGTGGTTTTGGGGATAGACATAGATTTTTTAGTTTATGAACCGATAAGACGTCGGTCTTAACGGGGGGTTAATAAATTTTTTCGAAAAAATAAAGTCCGAGGGCATAAAAACATACGGCCTTTCCGCCTACGCCTAGCGGCTTCGGCGGACAAGTCGGGCCTAAACGCGAAAACACAAAAACAATCATTTCAATTTTTGTTTTCGTGTTTTCGTGTTTTTGTGTTTTTAAACGGCAGCTTCTGCTGAACTCCGAATAACTCGCGAACCAGCTTGCGGCCTTTGGGGGTCAGTTTCACCTGCTTAATAAACCACTTGCGCGCCGTTTTCCAGCCGCCACCGACGATCAATTTTTTTTTAATCAGCCGCTCCGCGCTTTTAGTGATGATATTGATCGCGCCGGCGGGCTTTTTGCCGCGATAGAAATTTTCCAGAACCGACTTGGAAATAGTCTTATCCTTGGCCTGGGCGCACTGCTTGAGGATGTATTTTTGGAGAGTTGAGAGATTCATATTAATAGCCTATTCAGCGAGTAAAGCGAGTTCAGTAAATTCAGCTGCCTAATCTAGCGGCTGAACTCGCTGAACTTGCTTAACTCGCTACAATAACTTGAACTTGTTAATCTCCAGCCCGAACTTATACCCTAAATACTCGGCCGCCAGGCGGCAAAAAGCCATGCGCGCCGTAAAAATTTCAAAATATTCCAGGGGCGCGGAAAATTTGGTGTCTAACTTCAATTTAAGAGTGATCAGCTTTTTCTTGGGTTCAACAGTCAAATCATTGTCCACGACCGCATAATTGACCCGGTCGTGAATATCAGCCATTGACGACATAGTGGGAATTTGCCCTTTTTTTATTTTCACCCTTGAGCGGTGAACGTCGGATTTATCCGCCAAAATTAAAACCGCCGTCACCATGCTGACGATTTTTATTTCATCTTTATCATGCGACACGATTGCCTGGGCGATCGTGGAAACGTCATGAGGATTTTCGGCTTCATTTAAAAATACTTGGGAAAAAAGCAGGGCGCCCCAGTAGTGATGCTGGGTCCGGCCCAAAAAATTGCCCGAATCATGGCAATAACCGGCAATGGCGCAAAGCTCCTGCTCGCCGGCCGGCAAGCCGATTTTTCGCGCGATGCTCCGGGCGCGGTCGGCCGCGATATTAATGTGGCGCTGGCCGTGATCGGTATAATCAATGGCGTTCAAATAATGCTCGGTTTGCCGGATGAAGTCCTTGATCTTAGAATTATTTTTGACGAGGTCTAGAGTTAGTTTCATAAAATTTTAAGGGGATTAATAAATATTGATAATTTTAAACATAGCGATGGAACGATGAAGTTAATGAAGCGATGGGTAATAAATTCCATCGCTCTCATCGCTTCATCGCTAAACTAATCCGCCACGCTCGTGCTCTCCCCGTACAAATTCTCGCCCTTGGCTTTGGCTTTAGTTGTCACTTCGTCGGCAATCTGAATATTAGCTTCTTTCAAAGCTTTCTTGGAAACCGCGTTGGGCGCGTCCATCATTAAATCGCGGTTGTCGCCGGTTTTTGGAAAAACAATGACTTCGCGGATATTTGGTTCGTTCTGTAAAATCGCCACAATTCGGTCTACGCCCGGCGCGATTCCACCGTGCGGCGGCGCGCCGTATTCAAAGGCATCCAGCATATGGCCGAAGCGCTGCTTGATTTCCGTTTCCGAAACACCCAAAATCTCAAATATCTTTTGCTGAATATCGCGCCTATGAATTCTGATCGAACCGCTGCAAAGCTCCGAGCCGTTTAAAACCAAATCATAGCAATAAGCCCGCCACTTCAGCGGCTCGCCGGGATATTTTTCCATATCTTCGCGGTTGGGCATGGTAAAAGGATGATGGCCCGAAACGATTTTCTTTTCGGCTTCGGATTGCTTGAACATCGGCGCGTCGATAATCCAGCAAAAAGCCAGCTCGTCTGGATCGTTTTTGTCTTTTCTGATATCCGGCTTGTCGCTGCCGTATTTTTCCATTGACTCGGCGTATTTTAACCGGAGAAAAGGTTCGGTGAATTTTTTATTCGGGTAAAGCGCTTTGACCATTTCAATCATCATGCCTTCAGTCAGATTAAAAACATCTTCCTGCTCCATAAAGCTCATCTCAATGTCCAATTGGGTAAATTCCGCCTGCCGGTCGCCGCGCTGATCTTCATCGCGAAAACACCGGGCAATCTGGAAATATTTTTCCAGCCCCGCCACCATGGAAAGCTGCTTGAATTGCTGGGGCGACTGAGGCAGAACATAAAACTTGCCGGGCCAAAGGCGCGAAGGCACCATGAATTCCCGGGCGCCTTCCGGCGTGCCCTTGGTCAGAATCGGCGTTTCAATTTCCAAAAAGCCCTGCCGGTCCAGATAATCGCGGAAGAATTTAATGATTTTATGGCGCATGATGATGTTATTTTTCATGCGCTCGCTTCTTAAGTCAAGATAGCGGTATTTCAGGCGCGTTTCTTCGCCGACTTTAATCGTGTCTTTATCCAGCTCAAAGGGCGGAGTTTTGGCGGTATTTAAAATCTCCAGCTTCTCCCCGGTCATCTCAACGGTCCCGGTCGGAATCTTATCATTGACCATTTTGGCCGGCCGCTGGTTGATTTTGCCCTCAATTGCCACGACAAACTCGGGCCGCAAATTATTGGCCAGCTCGTAAGCCGCGGCATTTGACGGTTCAAAAACCACCTGTAAAAGACCGCTTCGATCTCTTAAATCAATAAAAATAATCTTGCCATGGTCGCGCCGGGCATTGATCCAGCCGCAAACTTTGACGGTTTCCCCCGCCTTGTTGATGACCTCCCTGATTTCTATTCTTTTCATAAATAATAAAAAAATGATTAATTAATAATAATGGCCTAAATTGAGAGCGTTGATTAATTGTTTTAAGCAGCTTAAATTGATTTCATGTTTGGCTTAATTTAGAGATATAGAAGCGGATTAACCCCGTTTAGAAATAAATTTCTAAACGGGGTTAATCCGGTTTTAATGGGTTTATCTATAAAAAATGTAAACGGCATGGCGGGCAGGCGGGTTTGGAATTTGGTGCTTGGAATTTGTAATTTTCACCAAAAACAAAGTCAAAACCTATAATTTTACACTACACTATAGGTTTAAAGAATAATCATCTACTAACCTTAATATACAATTTTTCAGGCTTTTTGGCAACTCTTGACAGATTTTAAAAAATAAGGTAATATAAAAGTCTCAAATCCCGCACTTTGGTCAAATCGCAACCTGCTACCTTTGGAAGGAGGTGAAAAATGGCTATCACATGCGTGGAAAAAACCGATACTGAAAGGCTGCGAAATCTAATCGCTATTGCCGAAAGAAACGACGGCAAATACGAATGCCCCGACGAGGCGACATTTCGTTTCATCCTGGCGGAAGGAGGAAAAATCGGTGGGATCAAAAATCAGCTTTACGAAGACGGCAAATTCAAAACCGCCTGTGTCTTGGCTGACGCGACCACCGGAAAAACG